>DATGIO010000081.1:0-6759 GCA_035295685.1 Candidatus Angelobacter sp. | reverse complement strand
AGGGAAGTGGAAGCAAGCATCTGGTGGCTTATGTGGTGCCGGAGGCGGATGCGGCGCTAGGAGCGGAATCATTGCGCGGGCAATTGAGGGAGCGTCTGCCCGACTACATGGTTCCGTCGGCCTTTGTGATGTTGGAGGCCTTGCCGCTGCTACCCAACGGCAAACTCGATCGGCAATCCCTTCCCGCGCCCCAAAGCCAGAGTGAGAAGCATCGGTCTCCGCGGACACCCCAGGAAGAAATGTTGTGCGGATTGTTTGCCGAAGTCCTGGGGCTTGAAAGAGTCGGTATCGAAGACGATTTCTTCTCTCTAGGCGGCCACTCCCTGATGGCGATGCAACTCGCCGGTCGCGTACGGTCGTTGTTAGGCGTCGAGTTGAATATTCATACGCTCTTCGAGGCTTCGACCGTGGAACAACTGGTGACCCGATTGGCCGCCCGAGACTCTGAGCGTGAGCCGTTGGCGATCACAGAGCGGCCAAAGTGCATTCCTCTCTCGTATCCGCAGCAGCGGCTGTGGTTCATCGATCGGTTGGAGGGTGGCAGCAGCGCTTACAACATTCCCGAGGCCCTGCGCCTCCGTGGAGCCCTAGATCAATGTGCCTTGCAGCAGGCGCTTCAGGCATTGGTAGATCGCCATGAAATCCTCCGAACCCGATTTAGCCAAGAGGACGGCGAGCCGGCACAAATCATTGCACCCAGCCTGGCGATTGAGCTGCCGATGGAGGATTGGAAGAGCCTTCAAGAAGAAATCCGGCAGCAACGTTTGGTGGAAGCACTGCGGTCCGAGTGGGAACGGCCCTTCGATCTGACCGCTGGGCCACTCTTGCGAGCAAAGCTGGTAAGTCTGGCCGAGCAAGAGCACATCCTGTTGTTGACCCTGCACCACATCGTTACCGATGGCTGGTCTGCTGGAGTATTTTGGCGGGAATTGTCCGAGCTTTATGTGGCATTCCGCGAGGGTAAACCCAGTTTCTTGCCACCCTTGCCCTTGCAGTATGCAGACTTTGCCGTATGGCAGAGGCGCTGGTTAAGCGAGCAGGTTCTAGCCGGGCAGATTGCATATTGGAAACATCAGCTAACCGGAATTCCCGAACGCATCGACCTGCCGCTGGATCGTCCGCGTCTGGCAACGCAGACCTACCGGGCGGAATATCACCCCACAAAATTGCCCATCGCGTTGACCAGCGAGTTGAAGCGCCTCGGTAAAGAGGAGCACTGCACGCTCTTCATGCTTCTCTTAGCCGGATTTGCGGTTTTGCTGCATCGCTACAGCGGCCAGGAAGACATGGTGATCGGCACTCCTGTAGCCAACCGGCAAGAGCCCCAGTTGGAGCGGTTGATCGGCCTCTTTGTGAACTCTCTGGCCCTGCGTGCGCAAGTACACGCGGAAGAGAACTTTGCCCAACTCCTCTCCGCTGTGCGCCGGACGACATTGGAAGCCTACCAACGCCAGGATTTGCCCTTCGAGCGTCTGGTGGAAGAGCTATCGCCCGAAAGGAGCTTAAACACGACCCCTCTTTTCCAGGTAATGCTGGTTCTGCAGAATACGCCGGCGGGTACGCCCCAGCTTCCGGGCTTGGAGATGGAATCAATCATGAGCCGGGAAGTGCGCGTGCACGTTGATCTGGAACTGCACGCGTGGGAGCGGGAGGGGACAATCGAAAGCTATTGGGTCTATAACTGCGATCTCTTCGATCGGGCGCGCATCGAGCGGATGGCGACTCATTATCAGTTTCTTTTGGAGCACGCCATAGCCAATCTGAATACGCCGGTCTCGCAGTTGAACCTCTTAAGTCCCGAAGAGCGGCGGCAGGTATTGAGCGAGTGGAACGCAACAGAGAGGACCTATCCCACGGATTGCTGCACACCCGAGTTGTTTGAGCAACAGGTCTGCAAGACACCCAATGCGGTCGTCTTGGTGTTTGAAGATATTTCGTTGACTTATGCTGAGTTGAATCGCCACGCGAATCAACTGGCTCACTATTTGCGGTCGCATGGCGTAAGACCGGATGGCCTTGTTGGAATCTACGCCGAGCGAAGTATCGAGATGGTGATTGGTTTGCTTGGAATCCTCAAGGCGGGAGCTGCATACTTGCCATTGGATCCGGGCTATCCGGACGAGCGATTGCGCTGGATGCTCGATGACAGTAAACCGGCGCTGGTACTAGTCCAGGAGCATCTGCGTGAACGAATTGTAGCTTTTGTGCCAGACCGGCAAGCCGTCGCTCTTTCGCACGCTGCTCCTGTATGGCAGAACCTGCCGGAAGGCAATCCAGATCGCTCTGTCACAGGTCTCACTGGCAGGCATCTTGCTTATGTCATCTATACCTCAGGCTCAACCGGCAGGCCGAAGGGCGTGATGGTCGAACACGGTGGGTTGGTGAACCGTCTCCTCTGGATGCAGGAGACCTACGGACTCAATGGCAGTGATGCAATCCTGCAAAAGACTCCGTTTACTTTCGACGTTTCTGTCTGGGAGTTTTTCTGGCCTCTGATAACCGGAGCAAGACTCGTCATGGCCCGGCCCGAAGGCCACAAAGATCCAGCCTACCTGGCTGAGACGATCCACCGAAATAGCATTACAACCTTGCATTTCGTTCCGTCGATGATGCAGGCATTTCTAGAGCATGCTGGATCGCTTCGTGGTTCCAGCATCTTGCGGGTAATGTGCAGTGGAGAGGCCCTCCCGTCCTCCGCGGTGCGCCGCTTCTACGAGGTGGTCGAGGGCGCGGTGCTCCACAATCTTTACGGCCCGACCGAAGCAACCGTCGATGTGACCGCATGGGCTTGCCCACAAGGGTTCGCCGGAGCCTCCGTTCCTATTGGAAGCCCCGTTGCAAACACCCAAATTTACATTCTTGATCGCCAAGGTGAACCAGTGCCCCTTGGAGTAGCTGGAGAGGTTTATATTGGCGGCGTTCAAGTGGCGCGAGGTTACCTGAACCGCCCTGATTTGACTGCCGACCGCTTCACCCCCGACCCTTTTGCCTCTATAGCGGATGCACGCATGTACCGCACAGGAGACCTTGGCCGGTGGCTGCCTGATGGAACCGTCGAGTATCTGGGGCGGAACGATCATCAGGTAAAAATACGCGGCTTCCGTATCGAGTTGGGCGAAATCGAATCCGCCCTCACCCGCCAAAGCGGCGTAGAACAAGCGGTTGTTGTTGTTCGAGAAGATCATGCTAGAGAAGACCATCCGGGTCACAAGCAACTGGTTGGTTATGTGGTGGCGGTCAAGGGCTGCGTGCTGGATGTGGCGGCCCTGAGGCAGGCTCTGGCCGAACAACTGCCAGAATATTTGGTGCCGGCCGTCATCGTTGCTTTGGATGCTTTGCCGCTCACCGCAAACGGGAAGCTTGATCGCCGGGCACTGCCTTTGCCTGCGCAACAATCGGAACGATATCGCCCTCCGGTTACGCCGCAGGAAAAGATCCTTTGTGATGTCCTGGCTGAAGTTTTGGCGGTGGAGCGGGTTGGCCTTGACGACAACTTCTTCCATCTGGGCGGCGATAGCATTCTCTCGCTGCAACTTGTGAGCCGGTTGAGAAAAACGGGACTTGTAGTTACTCCCCGAGATGTCTTCCATCAAAAAACCGTCGAAGCGCTGGCTGCAATATCCCGGACGGAAGGCGTCTCCGCTCAAAGTTCGACTGCGGCAGAGGGCAGCGAAACGAACCTTGAAGTGAAGCCTACTCCCATCATGCGCTTGATGCTGGACCTCGGGGATTCCACGGACCGTTTCTATCAAGCGATGCTCCTGCAGACGCCAAACGGCTTGGAGGAGAATCATGTATTGAGCGGATTGCAAGCAGTGATTGATACGCACGATGCCCTGCGCTTGCAAATGGGAAAAGTGGGACAGCTCAACATTCGTTCGCGAGCCAGTGTTTCGGCACGCGACTATCTGACCACCCATGTAGCGGACCAGGCCGAACAAAGTGAGGATGAGCGCGTACGTGCGCAGATGCGGGAAGCCGAACGCCGCCTGAATCCGGCATCCGGCGCTATGCTGCAGGCTGTCTGGTTTCCCTGCCAAAATCAACTGCTATTAATGATCCATCACTTGGCCGTGGATGGAGTTTCCTGGCGCATTCTTGTTTCCGATCTTGCCGATGCCTGCAATGCCGCCATGCAAAGCAAAGAGATTGCTCTTGAACCGATTGGCATGCCATTCAGAGCCTGGGCCGATCATTTGCATAGGCAAGCCCAAGTCCCGGATGTACGAGATGAGCTGCCTCTATGGGAATCCATTCTCAAGAGACGTGGCTCATTCCTTCCGGAAAAATCGCTGGACCCCGCGCTCGATACGTTTTCCACCGCCGAATCGCTGCGGTTCACTCTAGGTCACTCCGTAGCGTCCTCTGCGCTCAACTCCGTGCTTTCCGCTTTTCACGCGCGAATGGACGATGTGCTGCTGGCTGCCTTGTCTGTGGCGATCGCAGCCTGGCAAAGGGAGCGGCGCATGGAACGCACTCCCGTGCTCGTCGACATTGAAAACCATGGACGGCAGACGGCAAATGAGAATTTCGATTTGTCGCGGACTGTGGGTTGGTTCACCAGCGTCTTTCCTGTGGATTTGGACGCAAGTGTTGCCGAAATTGATGAGACGCTTGCGGGCGGCCCCGCCGCCGGCCGCTTGCTGAAAAGCACGAAAGAGAAGCTGCGTTCTATCCCCAATCAGGGCTTGCACTATGGAATATTGCGTTATCTGCATCCGGAGATAGGGGCGCGCCTTGCGGCTGCTCCTAAACCGCAAATTGGATTCAACTATCTGGGGCGATTTGAAGGCGGAGAAGGCAAGCACTGGCAGCCTGTGGGCGGCCATCTAGGGTTGAGCGGAGGAGCGGATCCGCAAATGCCTCTGTTCCACTTCCTGGAAATCAATGCAGTCGTTATGAACGGCCAACTTACATCCACATGGATGTGGGCCGGAAGGCACTTGAATGCGGACGATGTGCGTTCGCTGGCTTCGTATTGGCAGCAGGCTCTGGAGGCTTTTATTCGCCATGCTGAGCAGGCCGAGACCTGCGGGCATACGCCTTCGGATTTCCCCTTGGCTGCCTTATCGCAGCCGGAAATAGATCGGATTGAGGCGGCCTGCCCCGATTTGGAGAACGTCTTGCCGCTCTCCCCCTTGCAAGCCGGCCTGATGTTTCACGCATTCTCCGACCAATCCTCCTTCGACGTATACACCGTGCAGTTGATGATCGATTTTCAAGGCGCCTTGGATCGGTCGCGTTTGCGATCGGCGATTCAAAAGCTCATACATCGTCATCCTTGCTTGCGAGTCTCGATCCTGCAGGAGAATCTCAGTCAGCCCGTGCAGGTAGTAAGGCACGGCATGAACGCTTTGTGGCGCGAGGAAGACCTTTCAGGATTGGAAACGCATCCGCAAAAAATGCAGGTGCACATTGAAGAGGTGCTTTCCGCTGAACGCACGCAGCCTTGGGAATTTTCCGCCGGCCCGCTGCTGCGATTTACTTTGCTCCGCCTCAAAGAAGATCGATACAAGCTGGTCATGACGCATCATCACGTACTGATGGATGGATGGTCGAACGCCGTTTTTGTGAGCGAGTTGTTTGAGCTTTTCCGCTGCGGCGAAGAGCCATGCGCCTTGCCTCACCCGCGCGGGTATGAAGATTATCTTGCATGGCTCGCGATTCAGGACCGCGATGCGGCGCGGCTCGCATGGAGAGAACATCTGGAAGGCTTCCTGGAGCCCGCCTTGATTGCCGCTCCGGAGCTCAAAGACTCTGTCCGCTCCATGCCGGAGCACGTCGCGGCCGGCTTGACCGTTGAGCAAACAAAGTGGCTGCGAGCGGCCGCTCGCAATCGCGGGCTAACGCTGAATACCGTTCTGCAAGGCCTCTGGGCGATCCTGCTCGGGCGGCTCACCGGGCGCATGGACGTGGTTTTTGGCATTACCGTTTCGGGCCGCCCGGCCGAACTGGTGGGCGTGGAGCGTATGGTCGGGTTGTTCATCAACACCGTTCCACTGCGAGTGCGATTGCAGCCGGATGAAACTCTGTCATCGCTTCTGGACCGGATGCAATCGGAGCAAGCTCGTCTCATGAGTTTTCAGCACATGGGCTTGCTGGAAATTCAAAAAGAAGCCGGAATCAGGAACCTGTTCGATACGGTCCTGGTTTTTGAAAACTATCCGCTGGATCGGACGCTCTTCAAAGCCGCTCTGCCTGGGGTCAGCGTGGTAGGCATTGACGCTTGGAACGCAACGCACTATCCACTCACGCTTGTAGCGCTGCCTGGAGAAGCCTTGCGATTGGAACTCGTATACGATCCTGCTCGAATGGAATCCAGCATGGTCTCTTCCGTTGCCGAGCGCCTCATGCGCCTCTTGGAACAGGCCATCGCGAAGCCCGAAGAACAGATCCACAATCTCGAAATATTGTCTCTGGAGGAGAGGGAGCAGTTGCTGGAAGGGTTCAATGCCAGCGGGCATGAGGTAGATCGCGATGCCACATTCCCAAGCTTGTTCGAGGCGTGGGTGGAGCGTACTCCCCAGGCCGAGGCCGTGGCGTTTCAGGACAGTAAGCTCAGCTATGCCGAGTTGAATGCGCAAGCCAACCGCCTGGCCCACTATCTCATTGCCCAAGGCATCGGTCCGGAATCTCTGGTAGGCGTGGCCCTCGATCGCTCCTTTGCAATGGTGGTCGCCCTGATCGCCATTCTGAAGGCGGGCGGGGCCTATCTGCCCCTGGATCCCAACTACCCGCAAGCGCGTCTGGCCCATATGG
>DATGIO010000080.1:0-9520 GCA_035295685.1 Candidatus Angelobacter sp. | reverse complement strand
TGCTGGGGCCGAACGGTGCAGGGAAGACAACCGCCATCCGGCTCTTGCTGGGGCTCTCTAAGCCTAGCGCCGGCCGTGCAACGATATTCGGTCAGGACCCGCGGAACTTCTCCGCACGAGGCCGCATCGGAGCCATGCTGCAGGTGGCCCGAGTGCCCGAGACGCTCAAGGTCAAGGAACACGTCAATCTTTTTCGCAGCTACTATGCGAATCCTCTTTCTCTGCCTGAAGCCCTCGAAATTGCCGGGCTGGAGGGCCTGGAAAACAGGCCCTTTGGCGCGCTCTCCGGAGGTCAGAAGCAGCGGGTGCTTTTTGCGATTGCGATTTGCGGCGATCCTGACCTCCTGTTTCTTGATGAGCCCACTGTGGGTCTCGACATTAGCTCTCGGCAACTGATCTGGCAGCAGATACGTCGCTTGGTCAATAAGGGCCGCACGGTGGTCTTGACCACGCACTACCTCGAGGAAATTGATGCCCTGGCCGACCGGGTTGTAGTGCTCAATCACGGTGGAGTCGTAGCCGAGGGGACTGCCGCCGAGATCAAATCGAGCACCGCGCAGCGGAAGATTCGCTGCCGCACACAGTTGACCCCTGCCGAAATCGAGCGCATAGCCCAGGTCAACAGCGTTTTGGAACGAGACAATGGCGTGGAAATCCATACGTCGCAAGTTGAGCCGGTTTTGCGCGAGCTGTTGAATCGAGACTTGGGTCTCTCGGGACTCGAAATTTCCGGAGCCACCTTGGAAGAAGCGTTTATGAAGATTGTCGAATCGAAGCCTGTTGAATCAAAGCCCGTTGAAACGGGCAACCGGGAAACGACAGAGGAGGTTACGAGATGAGCAGTCAAACAGTGCAAATGCCGCGACTTTCCGCTGGCCATCGATTGCGGGTTTATGGCACGGAAGCGAAATATGAGTTCCTCAAGACGTTGCGTCAACCGGCGTACGCAGTTCCAACCCTGGTCTTCCCGCTGATCTTCTATGTAATGTTCGGCATCGTGCTCGGCGGCAGGCAGGCGATCGGGTCCGTCAACTTGTCCACGTATCTGTTGGCTACCTACGGCGTGTTTGGAGCGATGGGCGCCTCGCTATTTGGCTTTGGCGTTGGCGTTGCAATTGAGCGTGGCTATGGTTGGCTCCAGGTGAAGCGTTCCAGTCCCATGCCGCCGATGGCCTATCTGTTGGCCAAAACTGCAATGAGCATGGTTTTCAGCTCCGTGGTGGTAATTGCTTTGTTTGTCCTCGGAAGGCTATTTGGTGGTGTGCATTTGCCCATCGCCAAATTCTTCGAGCTTTTGCTGCTGCTGGTGGCTGGTTCCGCCCCTTTCTGCGCCATGGGTCTCTTGATCGGCTGTTACGCCCCACCCAACTCCGCTCCGGCAGTCGTCAATATGCTGTTTCTGCCCATGTCGTTTTGTTCGGGCCTCTGGTTGCCTCTGCCGCTTTTGCCTGCTTTTTTCCAGCATCTTGCCCCATTTCTGCCTCCGTATCACCTGGGCCAGCTTGCCCTGGCGGTGGTTGGCTTCGGCGATGCCGGAAAAGCTCTATCCCATGTCGAGGCGTTGGCAATTTTTACTGCAATATTTCTCTTGCTTGCGCGGCGTGGATTTACGCGGGATGATAGCAGGGTGAATTGATCATTCCCCATGCGATTGCTTCCTATGCAGTTACTTCCTAAAGACAAGGACATCGGCTGGACGCCCTACCTGTGGCTCGTCTATCTCCCGCTGGTTGCACTCAATGTAGAGGACCATGCGTCACCGCTGCAGTGGGCGTTCACCTTCCTTGGCATGGGAGCGCTTCTCGTGCTGTACTTCCGGGCCTACTGGGTTCGGGGAAAACAATTGTTATGGCTCGTAATCGCCATGGGGTTGCTTGGAGTGATCTACGCTCCAATCAATCCCGGAGCATGTGCTTACTTTATCTACGCTTCCGCATTCGTAGGCCGCATCGGAACCCCTGGCCTCGGATGGACCTTAATCGGTATTCTTGAATCGACCATTGTTGTCGAAACGTTTCTGTTTCACCGTCCGCCGCAGTTCTGGCTTCCCGCAGTTGTCTTCACAGCCATGATTGGCGCGATCGGCATTTTTTATGCCGAGCGGCATCGCGACAACGCCAAGCTGCGGATGGCGCGAGAGGAAGTCGAGCACATGGCCAAGATTGCCGAGCGCGAGCGGATTGCGCGCGACTTGCACGACGTCCTGGGCCATACCCTCTCGGTGATCATTCTGAAGTCGGAACTTGCCTCCAAGCTGGCAGAGAAAGATCCAGCCCGCGCCCTCAAAGAGATCAAAGATGTCGAGAGCATCTCCCGCGATGCGTTGGCGCAGGTAAGGAGCACCGTGAGGGGCTATCACACGTTGAGCCTCCAGGCGGAAGCGGATCAAGCCGCCGCAAATCTTCGGGCCTCCGGAGTCAACGTCGAATGCGCGTTTGCGCAGGCAGTGTTGCCGCCATCGCACGAAGGGGTTTTAGCTTTGGCGCTGCGTGAGGCCGTGACCAATGTCATCCGCCACGCAAGGGCGAGCTATTGTGCCTTGCGCCTGAGATCGATCGACGGTACATACGAATTGGAAGTTCGCGATGATGGATGCGGCGGAGCCTCCCAGGAAGGTCTTGGACTTACCGGAATGAGACACAGGGTAGAAGCGCTCGGTGGCAAGCTGCAGCGCGAAATCTCGTCCGGCACGCGGCTGGTGATTACCTTGCCCGCCAAGTGAAATGACTTAGAAGTGCAGTAACTTAGAAGAGAAGTAATTCAAAGGCGAAGTGCGTCAACAAGTGAAGCGAGTTAAAAGAAGCACAGCGAAATGATCCTCGTGCCCGCTTTAAACCCACTGGCTTTCGGGGCGGTGGTCGTTCAGTTCTTATAGGTCCTAAATGGCGATTCGTGTTGTGATTGCGGAAGACCAAAGCATGGTGCTTGGGGCGCTGGCTGCGCTGCTTGAGATCGAGTCCGATATAAAGGTAGTTGGCCAGGCCCGGAATGGCAAAGAAGCATTGCGTCTCACGCTGCAGCATCAGCCGGATCTGCTGCTCACCGATATAGAAATGCCGGAACTGAGTGGCCTGGACGTGGCCGCGGAAATCCGGCGTCAGGGCTCGTCTTCCCGGGTCATCATTTTGACAACCTTCGCCAGGGCCGGTTACCTGCGCCGCGCCATGGATGCGGGCGCCGTCGGCTATCTACTCAAGGACTCTCCTGCCGCAGCGCTCGCCGATGCCATCCGTCGTGTCCACTCCGGACTCCGCGTCATTGATCCGGAACTTGCCGCCGAAGCCTGGACGGAAGCCGATCCACTCAATCAGCGCGAGCGGCAGGTTTTGCGGCAGGCCGCCGATGGTGCTACCAGCGCCGAAATTGCCGCCAGCCTTCATCTTTCGGAAGGCACCGTCCGCAACTACCTCTCCGAGGCGATCAATAAATTGGGAGCTGGAAATCGAGTCGAAGCCGCACGTATCGCAAAGATTAAGGGCTGGCTGTAAAGCTACGCCTCCTCCTTGCTGTGCACTAGGAGGAAAAACTGTGGAATAAAGTCTCTGGAGTGGGGCATCTTTGGCGAATGATCTTAATAAGATCCTCCAGCTCCATCGGAAGGGTATTTGCAGCGATGTTCCATGGCGCGCCCACTAACGTCATATTCGCTTTCATTGAGATGGCGCGGATAGCTGGCTGGTGACGAATAAATTCCTTAACATCTTTCGGGCGGATCGAAAGAAAACGTTGGGAACTGAATGTCGAAGAGCGTACTGACGACACATAAATGCTCTCGATCTCTTCCCAGGCCAAATTAAGCCGTCCCGATGCGATGCCGATAGAATTGATCGCGAGAACCGGCTTGCGGATGACGAGTTTCACTAGCCCAGCCACTAAACAGGCGCCAAAGAACAAGATGCTCGTCACACCTATGATTTGATTTGTGAGTTGATCCGTTCGCCATAGGAAGATTCCCGCAACGACAAAGCCGGCGGCCCCCAATACAAGAAGGCTCATCTTCAGGCGGCTCACATAGATTAGGACCGCATCTGGAGTCAGAAATTGGTTCGGATCAAATTGCACCGTTGCCTCGCTCGAATTGCTCGATGATAAATCCGAAAGCAGCCGCGCATCTCCTCTATTGCCTTCATACCGATGACTAGCGTAGATTGGGCGTGGTCGATCAGGCGACCTTCCGTCCGCGTAAAGGGTTGAACCTGCCTGCAAGCTTAGCTTTGATTGCCTTCTTTCTGTCGGAAACCGCGGACGCCGGCAAATTTTTGAAAGAAGGTGCCCATTGAAACCAACCCGAGCTTTACCCGCGCGTCCCAATCTTGAATATCTCAGAAAACTGGCCAAGCAACAGGTGGCCTCCTTGCGCAAACAAGGAAAGCCAGCCTCGCTTGCCGAGGCGCAGTTCGCCCTTGCGCGCACCTACGGCTTTCCCAGTTGGCGCAAACTCAAAGCGCATATCGAACAACTGGAGCGGGAGGCCGCGCCTACCCAACCCGACCCCGAGAACGTTGAGAATGTGAAGAAAAAGGCTGAACTCTCCAATTTCGATCTTGTGATGAAAGCCATTGTTGACCGTGATGATCGCGTCCTCGCCGATCTTCTGGCGGCACATCCGGAGATAGTCCATCAGACAGGTCCGCATCCGCGGTGGGGTGGGCGTCCTCAGCCTCTCCATGTTGCCATTGAGTCGAACAATCTAAACGCGTTCCATCAATTGCTCCATGCGGGAGCCGATGTGAATGGAGTAAACGAGCAGTATGACGGATGGTCGCCTCTCATGCTGTCCATTCATTGGAAAAACGATGAGATGCGAGAAGAGTTGATACGTCGTGGAGCCTCGACCGATCTCATAGCTGCGCTTATGCTTCGCGACGACCGCCGTGTGTCAAAGCTGTTGAAGGATCCAGCGGTATTAGTCGGCCCTTTTCCAAACGGTGCCACGCCGCTGCATTTTGCCCGCACCGTCAAATTAGCCCGGTTGCTGCTCTCGCATGGCGCGGACATTGCGATCAAGGACAAATACGGCAAGACCGCTCCTGAACAATGGGCTAATCTTCAGCCGATGCCGGCCAGCCTCATGCGTTTAGCGAAATCGCTCAGCGTAGAGCCTCCTTTCGATATCTTTAAAGCGGTTGAGCATGGAAAGGTGGTGGAGGTTCGCAAACTGCTTGCCGCGGGAATCGACGTGAATTCGAGGTTTCCCGATAGGGCACAGCACACGCTGCTGCACGCAGCTGCTTGGAATGGAGATCTCCCCATGACTCGGTTGCTGGTCGCCAAAGGCGCGGACCTCTATGCTCTTGATCGGGAACACCAGAGCACCCCCGCGGATTGGGCGCGATTTGCCCTGAGCGCATTTGTCCGCGTACCGTGTGAAAAAGTTGCCGAATATCTCGAGGGACTGATGAAGACGAAAACATAGCCCAAAGCGTCTCCATCGTTCGCCCTGTGAAATGCCTGCCTTGCAGCCATCAACCATGTTTGCTTAGCCCGGAATATTGATTCCGGCGCCCACCCGCATAGAGTTAGAGTCATCAATAGCGTAATTTGTTGATAATAAAGGCCAGATCATTACACATGATTATTTTGCACTTCTCCAGATGCCCTGGGAAATGAAGGAGTAATCAATAAGGAATGAGCGGCAAATAGACAAGAGACAAGAGGTAACGATTGAAGGCGTTTAAGCTGGCATCGCGTTCTCGGGACAAGAACCAATCGAGCTTGCTGAAAGCTTTTCGGAAGGGAAGAGTCGTTGCTAGAGTTCGGTTTCTTTAAGTTCCACGCCGCTCATCTGCAACCGCATCATGCGCTCCGCCAGGGCTGTGATTCTCGAAGCGGCTGAATCGAGCGGCACGCCTCGTCCATGGATGTTGGAGATGAGATTCCTTTGAGCGTCACTGTGCCCGTTCTTCGGCCTGAAAGCCATGTAGGCGGAAAGGCTTTCTGCCGTGGCTAGTCCGGGTCGCTCGCCTATTAGTAATACTAGGACCTTGGGCCGCAGAAGCTCTCCGATCTCATTCATGATTCCCACACGGCAATACCGGACTACAAAAGGCTGACCCGTTTTCCACCCGAGCTCTGTCGCCTTGGCGTACATCAAGGGTAGAAGAGGCGAAGCCTGGGTGGCCACCGCCGTCACCGACAAGCCATCGCCGATCACGATCTGCAAATCTGGCTCTTGTGCGCAGTTCTGAGTCAACTCCCGTGGGGCAATTTCGTTCAATCGCCGTCCGAGGTCGGGGCGCAGTAGGTATTCGTCTTTGGAACTTGCACGCGAAGAGACCTCAAACAGAGACCACCGTGAAATGGCCTCGGTGCCCAGATGCAGCTTCAAGTCCAACTCGGTACGCACCGCATCTCGTGCGGCCGCATGTGCCTGCCGTAGATCCAATTGTGTTTCGGTGCGATAGCCTGCTCCCGCACGATCGACCAGCACGCGTGCGGGAGTGCCTGCGCGGATTCTTTCGATCGCCTCCGGCCAGCCGAAAGGCTGTAGCTCCTGATCGGTCATCTCTTAGAGGTTCTCCCTGGAAAGTGCATGGATAGTGGATATAAGAAGTAGCAAGAATGAAGGAATGTTTGCGTTTGCCTTCTGGTAATTCAAAAACCCCGTGGCTCTTCCAAGCCGCTTCCGATGTTATCGAGTCAGCAAAGCCTTCTGCATACCTGCCGCCAGTTGCCGCCGCACACCCGGTTGCAGGATTGCGGGCTCTCGATTGCGGTAGATACCCATCATTTCCAGCCACTCCAGAAACTCAGGCGCGGGCTGCAGGTTGAAAATCCGGCGCGCGGCAAGTGCGTCGTGGAAACTGGTTGACTGGTAGTTCAGCATCACATCGTCGGCGCAGGGGACACCCATGAAGTAATTGCACCCCGCCGCCGTCAGCAGAACCAATAAGTTGTCGGCGGAGTTCTGGTCCGCTGCCGCGTGATTGGTATAGCAGACATCGCATCCCATGGGCAGCCCCAGCAGCTTGCCCATAAAGTGATCTTCCAGCCCGGCTCGAATGATCTGGCGCTCGTCATAAAGGTACTCGGGCCCAATGAAGCCAACCACGCTGTTGACCAGGAAGGGAGCGAAGACGCGCGCCACGCCGTAGGCGCGAGCCTCTAACGTAACTTGATCGACTCCGTGGTGGGCCTCGGCGGAAAGCGCGCTGCCCTGGCCGGTCTCAAAGTACATCACGTTTGCGGGACACTCATTGCCGAAACGCTTCCGGTGATGTTCGGCCACCTGTTCCTGGCCCTCGCGTAGCATTTGCAGCGAAACGCCAAAACTGCGATTCGCCTCTTGCGTTCCCGCAATGGACTGAAAGAGAAGATCTACCGGCGCTCCCTCGGAGAGCGCCGCCAGTTGCGTGGAGATATGGGCAAGACAGCAAGCCTGTGTGGGAATCTTGTAAATCGTAATCAATCGTTGCAGCGCTTCAAGAATTGCTCCTACGGTTCCCACCGAGTCCGTGGCCGGGTTCACTCCGATCACAGCGTCGCCGCAGCCGAAGAGCAAGCCATCCAGCGTCGAGAGTAGGATTCCGCCCACATCGTCTACAGGATGATTCGGCTGTAGCCGTATCCCAAGAACGCCGCGTTCGCCGATTGTGTTTCGGCACCGGGTGACCACGCGAATCTTGGAGGCCGCCAGGATCAGATCTTTGTTGCTCATGATCTTGGCGACTGCGGCCGCAATCTCCGGAGCAATGGCCCAGTGCAAGCGCTCAATCTCGCGTTCTCCGGTCTCATCGCGTAGAAGGTACTCGCGAAACTCCCCAACGGTCAGGCTCTGGATAGAAGCGAATGTTTCACGGTCCAGCGTTTCGAGAATCAGTCGGCTCACATCGTCCGACTCCGGGTCAATTACCGGATCAGCCACAATCTCCGCCAGGGTTGTGTCTGCCAGCGCTCTCTTGGCAGCCACACGCTCCTGTTCCGAGCGGGCCGCCAATCCGGCGAGCTGATCGCCCGACTTTTCCTCATTGGCCTTGGCCAAAATCTCGCGCAGGTTATCGAAATGGAAATGCTCAATCACAATTCCGCCCTACATTAACAGGGAACAAGGCAGCTTCCTACTTTGAATCGGTTTCGAAAAAAGCTTCGAGGAAAATTGCAGTAAACCCCATCAGCATAAGTCTAAGCAGGATCAAGATCATGGCGCGGCAAAAGCCTCACATTCCTAGCCTCATATTTTGCAAAGTCGTAGGTTCAAAGTCTCGCTTTCACAAGCTTCTGCATTAGAAAGCTCTGGCTTAAAAAAGCCAAGCCGCACCGGAACCACGCAAACCACGTCCAGTATGTTCACAACGCTCTAGAAAATAGGGTTTGCTGGCCTTTCAGAGTAGGGAGAATGGACGTGTTGTTATTTTTTTCATTTTCTTTTCATTTTTCCTCTCCAAGGCCTTGCGCGGGTCGATCGATCTTGGTATAAAAGAAATCGAAGTTACGAGATGTGAAGTGAGGTAGCTGCTACCAACCAACTGCAGCATTCATCCCACACTCAAATAGCCCCAGGGCAGGACCTGCGGGGCAGATTCGGGAACAGGGTTTCCCGAAGGGTTTTTATAAACCTCAAATTGATCTTTAGAAAAGATTAGGCCTTCTATTCCCTGCTGTTCGTTAGTGGAATCCAGGGTTAGAGGGTAAGAGCGGTTGTGGCATACAGCAGGCTCCTAGGTTTGAGCGCAGAAGTTGAAAGCGTTCGCCGGTGCCGTACGCAGGTTCCTTACTGGTAGACAAATCGGTCGCCAGGAAGCCCGAAAAGCAAAGTAAAAATTTGCGATTCACCTGTAAAAAGTTGTTGACAAGTCTAGAAGTTTCGCGCTATTCTTAAAAGGTTCGTCTCTAGGGCTTAGAAATAAGCGAATGGGACACAAAGTTTCGAGGACATCCGAACTTGGTTCGGAGTCATCCTGAAAGCCCCGCTCAGGCGGTAAGCGAAATCAGGTCTTTGACAAACAGGTTGAACGTGCCAGTCGTGAGAAAACGAGGGTTCAAATCCGAGTGATCTCACAAAATAGGTAAGTGCTGTATCGGTGAATTCCGGGTATCTTCGGATATCTATTAGCCGGTATGGCGTTCCCCTGACTACCCGTCGGGGAACATTCAGGTTTCAAACGAGAGTTTGATCCTGGCTCAGAATCAACGCTGGCGGCGTGCCTAACACATGCAAGTCGAACGAGAAAGTGGAGCAATCCATGAGTAAAGTGGCGACCGGGTGAGTAACACGTGACTAACCTGCCCTTGAGTGGGGGATAACCTCGGGAAACCGGGGCTAATACCGCATAATATCGCGAGATGGAACTTCTTGCGTTCAAAGGAGCAATTCGCTAAAGGAGGGGGTCGCGGCTGATTAGCTAGTTGGTGAGGTAATGGCTCACCAAGGCTTTGATCAGTATCCGGCCTGAGAGGGCGCACGGACACACTGGAACTGAAACACGGTCCAGACTCCTACGGGAGGCAGCAGTGGGGAATTTTGCGCAATGGGGGAAACCCTGACGCAGCAACGCCGCGTGGAGGATGAAGTCCCTTGGGA
>DATGIO010000079.1:0-3682 GCA_035295685.1 Candidatus Angelobacter sp. | reverse complement strand
CTTGCTCCAGCCGCTGAACCGCGGCCAACTTGAACTCCCGAGTGAACCGCCTGTGAGACAATCCCATGACTCATTTTCTCCATTCCATGGCTTTTGTCTCTTAACCACTTGTCTCATTTTTGGGGGCAAGTCCAAAGGACTACGCTGCTGCTTCGAGTTAGGCAACTGCTATCCGACTGGATAGACCGACTATCTGATTGGATAGACCAGATGTGTGTTGACAGTGGTTAACTCAACCGGCTTTAAGCGGCTGCCCGGCACAACAATAAACCTCGGTTACGCGATACGCGGAGCACCTTTTTGTTTCGCAGGTTTGGGTCGCGTGCTCAGCGTGGGCTTCTGGGCGAAGCCCCTCATTACCAATGCCACCATCGGCGCCAAAAAGGCAGTGGCGGAGACGGCAATCCGGATCGCGGGCCAGATCCTCGGGCAGGAATTTCAGAGCAACAAACCGTCCCAGTTCCGTATCTTCGGCCTTGTACACCACGCCCATGCCGCCGCCGCCCAACTTCTCCAGTATGCGGTAATTAGAGAGGATCTGGCCAATAACCTGGGAGGGGGCGCCATTGGCGGGATGGTAGGACGAGTCAGGAGGCGGGTCAATGGCTGGAACGCAGATTAGGCCATTAGAGCCATCTTCGGCTCTGTCTGCTGCAAGCACTCGCGGATTTCCTGAATGGGAGAGGTGAGAATCGGTGTCTGGAATTGAGGATGCGCAAATTCCATGCACATCCCGCGCCCGATGAACCGGACCTTTAACATGGAACCACCCCAGGTCGATCCGTGAATCCTGACCAAGACCGGACGCGGACAGTAGAGTGAATGCCCTGTGATCAGCACCGTATTTCCGATGAAAACGACTAGCTGGTAACGGGTGTTGCGGGTAGTGACTTGGAGCCTGGAACCTGGCAGCAGGTCGTCCAACCGCACACCTCCCTCAACTTCGGATTGAACGATGTTTCGATTTATCTCATCGCTGAGGTTGGGATGTGGTCGAAAGCTGATGGAGGGATTCAATTAACAAAACCTCTTTCCCTTAGACGCACTCCGCACGCCAAGGTTGCAATTTGATCCAGGGGTGGGATGTGTGCGATCGGGCGTGCGCCGCAGGTGCTGTAACCGTCGTCCCATAAGAGGCTATACAGCAGCGGACCGCCACCATGGGGGATGGCGGTTCGCCGTGCTTTGCTACTTCTTCAATTCGATTTGAAGCAACTCAAAGGCCCCGCCGAGGTTTTCCGGATCGTGCTGGAACGCATCCATGTGTATGACCTGACCAGCCTTCGCCTCTATGTTTTCGCTCTTCCCATCCGGATAGGTGAACTTCGCTTTGCAGTCGTTCAGAAATACAGAAATCGACTCGGGATGGCTATGCATTACAGACTTTTCTCTGGCCCCATATCTGATGCGTATTACGCGGACTCTGTCGTTCTCAAACTCAACTTTGTAGTGCTTGGAATCGGCTTTGACCGGGTCAACATGGGGGTGGTGTGACGTGCGTGCAGTTGCCATGAGAGTTCTCCTCCGACGCGCAAGTGTATCCTTGGGCGGCCTCTTTGTATAGCGGGTTGGCCCTAGGAGGCCTTCGTGAAGAAATTCGCTTGGCCAGCAGGTTAACGATAGCGTATACAATCGACAGACAAATCGTTAAGACGAGGTGGAAAGAAGCCTGGGGCCGATGAGGCTTGCGCATGACATGGGGCATTGAAGCGACTTCGGCATTGGGTCAGCCACCGTCATTCCAGCCCGCCAATAAACGAATGCCACACTGGGCTCACGATTCATAAAGTCACGTGTTCTCAGGCACATCGAAACACGATGAGGTTTTTGCGGAGCACAGGCGTGGAAAACAAAGAAATTGAATTTCCTAGACTGTCTGAAGGTGAGCGCGCAGCGGGCGAATGTCCACGGGGCCTTCCCGCAATCAGGCTGGGCGCTTAACATTCATTAGATTTTCGCATAATCCTATTTGCTCTTGAATGGAGCAGCTCATCGACTTTGGTCAGCAAGGTCATTCGAGAGAGTGGCTTCTGTAACAGAACCGCTCCTTCTGCAATGAGTTGCCGCACAATAGGGGTTTCTGCATATCCTGACACATACAAAGTTTGCATTTCGGGGTGAAAAGACCGGAGTCTTGACACTGCTAGTGGGCCACTCATTTCGGGCATGACTACGTCAGTGATGACCAAGGAAATCCGACCCTGGTACTGGACAGCAAGATCAAGAGCCAAATCACCACGGCGAGCTTGTATGACGTGATAACCGCTGGCTGCGAGAAACTCAGACGTTACTTGCCGCAACGAATCATCGTCTTCGAGCAAAAGAATGGTCTCTGTGCCTCTGGGATACTCAGGCTGTGCGTCGAGGTTTGGCGCAGCTGTGGTTGGTTTCTCATCTACCTTTGGCAGATAAATGTTGAAGGTTGTTCCTGCTCCCGGTGTGCTCGAAACCCAAATGTAACCGCCACTTTGTTTCACGATGCCGTAAACGGTTGCCAAGCCCAATCCTGTACCGCGCCCCTTCTCTTTCGTGGTAAAGAAAGGCTCGAACACTCGCGAGCGCACTTCTTCCGTCATTCCGGTGCCTGTATCACTCACCGCCATATGCACGTAGTGACCCGGCTTCACATAAGGATAGCGTGCAACATCCTCATTGCCAAGCTGGGCGTTTTCGGTGCGGAGGCTCAGCGTGCCACCACTCGGCATAGCATCCCGTGCGTTTGTAGCCAAGTTCATGAGGATCTGCTCGACCTGCCCGCGATCAGCCCGTACAGAACCCAACTTAGCTTGAAACTCGGTCACAATCCGTATGTCTTCACCAATTAGACGCTGCAAAAGCTTTCCGATGTCTGCGACCACGGTATTCAGGTTGAGGACGATGGGATATAAAACCTGTCTTCGGCTGAATGCAAGCAACTGCCTCGTCAATTGAGCCGCACGGTCACTAGCTTTCTTGATCTGCTCAGCGTGATGCTGCTGCTTCTCGGATTGTTTCGTTTCGAGAAGCAATTCGGCATTTCCAAGAATCACACCGAGAAGATTGTTGAAGTCATGCGCGATTCCCCCTGCGAGCAAGCCCACTGCCTCCATCTTCTGCGACTGCCGGAGTTGCTCCTCTAGGCTGCGTCGCTCGGTAATATCCTCAGCGATGACCTCATAGTGGTCGATAGATCCATCGTTTTTACGGATGAGAGTTCCGGTAATCCGAACTCCGATAGTTTTGCCATCCTCGCGCCGCCATTTGACCTCAACTCCTTCGGTCATTTCACCCGATCCGTAGCTTTCTAAAATCGCCCTGCGAGTATATTCGTTGTCATAAATGTCATAATTCAGGTTTCGCTGCAGCAATTCGTCGCGGGAGTTGTAACCCAGCATTGCCACCATGGCTGGATTGACATCTAGTAACGTGCCGTCTGGTCTTGACCAAAAAATGCCGTACGTGGCATTTTCAAAGAGCTGCCGATATTTTTGTTCCGATCGACGTAATTCTTCTTCTGCTTGTTTACGATCGGATATGTCCAAAAACGTGACCACCGCCCCGACCGTTTTGCCAGCCTTGTACATTGGATAGGACCAATATTCGGCTGCAAAGCTGGTCCCATCGGCACGCCAAAGCACTTCATTGCTGACGTGACTGGCCCTATCTTGCCGAATGGCTACGTAGATTTCGCAGTCTGGCTCCG
>DATGIO010000078.1:0-3502 GCA_035295685.1 Candidatus Angelobacter sp. | reverse complement strand
TAAAGGTTGCGAGGCAGGTAGGCGCCGACCAGACGCTCGACTTTACCTCTTGCCCGGAAGAAGAGAGGCTCGAATGGATTCGCAATCTGACCGGGGGCAGGGGAGCGGATGTCACGATCGAGGCCACCGGTAATCCCATTGCCGCCGTCGATGCAATGCGCTATACCCGCGACGCGGGCCGCGTGGTGATCGTCGGTCAATATACAAACGTAGGCGATATCTCTTTCAACCCGCATCTTGATCTCAACAAGAAGCACCTCGACGTGCGCGGCTGCTGGGGGGCTGACTTTTCACACTTCTATAAATCGGTGCGGTTGATGAGCCATGTCTCCCGCTCTATTCCCTGGTCTGCCGTTCCCTTGAAATTCTATGGCTTGAGCGAAGTCAATCATGCCCTGGAGGCGGTAGCCGCCGGAGCCGAAGGCAAGAGTCTTATCAATCCCCAATTGCCGTGAGCTTTGTTTACCTAGCATTCTTCAATACAAGTGTGAGCAATGGGTAGAAGGCGGAAAACAAGGAAGTAGATAGTAGCTATCCCCACCTCAATCTCGCCCTGAAAATGGTGCAACTGTGCAGGGTCTCCCGCGAAATCTCCGTTATCTATTGGCGGGCTTGTCCCAATTCCAGCATTGGAGCGTCGGGTCGGCCAATAGACAAACGCATTCGAAGTTAGGGACTTGTTAATTAGAGTTTTTTAATTTAGTCTCCCAAGTTTCGTTGCACGATCTTATGTTCTAATAATTTCTGCCTAGGAAAGTTACCGCTATTGAAGAAGAGATAGACCCCGGATTTACGACCGATGGGCGTAGCATGATTTCCGGTGGCAGGTCATAAATCGGGGGCCTTCAAATCCCTGCGTTTGGGCATGCCTCCGCCTACAGGACAATCGATTTTCAAGTTTCTCAGCCAGGGAGTTCCTAGCTTTAGCCTGTCGCGACATTAGAGTTTCTAACAATGCCTTCTGAAAATGCTGCGTTCAAAAAAGACCATGCGGAAGAAGAGCGGGAACTGCTGCGTCTTTTTTTGCAGAAGGAAGGCATTGACTCTCAGGACAAGGACATTGTCTCGGCGGAATCCGTCCAGCGCATACCCTTATCCTGGGCCCAGAGACGCCTCTGGTTTCTGGATCGCCTGCGGCCCGGCAGCGATTTCTACAACGTAGCCTTTGCCTGTGAGTTGAACGGGGATTTGGACGCTCACGCTTTGGAACGGAGCTTCCAGGAGATCGTCCGACGGCACGGCGCTTTGCGCACGCGCTTTACCGTGGAGGAGGGCGAGCCTTCGCAGAAAGTTGAACCTTCCATCGACTTCCGGTTGGAGCGATGCGACTTGAGCGGCGCGAACGGCCCGAAAGGTGCCGAAGAGCACACCCAAAATCGTCGGGAAGATGGCGTGGAACGGCTGCGGCAGGTTTTGAAACTGGAGTCGGCCAAGCCCTTCGATCTGGAAAGGGCGCCGTTATTGCGCGGTTTGCTCATCAGGCTTAGAGAGCAAGCGCACATTCTGGCGGTGACCGTTCACCATATTGTTGTGGACGAGTGGTCGATGGGAGTGTTCCTGCAGGAGATGGCGCTGCTTTACTCCGCTTATGCGCAAGGGCAGGAATCGCCGTTCAAGGAGATGCCGACCCAGTATGTGGACTACACGCTGTGGCAGACCCAATGGTTTCAGGGAGAGGTTTTTCTGCGGCAGATGTCGTACTGGAAGCAGCAGCTCGCTGGAATGCCCGAGCATCTGGAGTTAGCCACAGACAGGCCCAGATCGGCGCTTACGCAGCATCGCGGCAACACATTCAAAGGAACGATTCCTGTTGAGTATTGGAGTCGGATGAAGCAGTTCAGCCGGCAAGAGGGCGCGACCGTCTTTATGGCCCTGCTGGCCGTGTATCAGGTATTGCTGCAGCGCTATACGGGCCAGGCGGATTTCGGGATTGGAACACCGATCACCAGCCGCAATCACGTGCGAACCGAAGGCATGATCGGGTTCTGCGTGAACACGCTGATCCTGCGGGCCGATCTAGGTGGCGACCCAACGTTCCGGGAGTTGCTCCAGCGCGTTCGGAAGGCGACGCTGGAGGCCTTCGATCATCAGGATCTGCCTTTGGAGAAGTTGGTCGAAGAATTGTCTCCTGAGCGCCGCGTGAGCGGTGCGCCGCTGTTTCAAGTGATGTTTTCGTTTACCACCACGGCGGGCGAGGCCGCGCCCATTCGCCTTCCTGGCATCGAGATGCGCCCGCTATCGTCGGACATTGTTACAGCCAAGTACGATTTAACGCTGTCTGCGGGCGACACCGAATACCCCGGTGTGGAGTTCAACTACGATGTCGGCCTATTCGATTCGGACACGATAGAGCGCATGCTCTATCACTATGGGGTCTTGATCGCGACCTCTACCGCCGGCCCCGAGCTTCGCATTTCCGATCTTGCAATGTTGACCCAGCCTGAAGGGCAGCAGCTTCTGGTGGATTGGAATCGCGCCGAGAGCGCAGCCGCGCCGAAATGCGTGCATGAGTTGTTCGAGGAGCAGGCGAGGAAAACTCCGTTGGCGCAAGCCCTCGCCTTTGAGGAAACGTCCCTAACCTATGCGGAACTAAACCGCAGGGCGAACCGGTTGGCCCATTATCTGCGAATGATGGGAGTGAAGGCGGAGACCAAGGTTGCGATTGGCATCGATCGCGGTTTGGAGATGGTGGTTGGGCTGCTCGCAGTTTTGAAAGCGGGCGGAGCCTATGTGCCGCTGGATCTTTCGTATCCGCAAGAGCGCCTGCAATTCATCCTGGAAAACAGTGCTCCATCGGCCCTGCTGGTGCGTGGAGATTCGCAGCAGTCGCCGGGCGCAGTGAACGAAGGTATTCACATTATCGATGTAGAGCGCGAGGAAGCCTTCGCGCATTTGCCGGAGATCGACCTGCATCGTGGCGATTCCGGCGTCGATCCCGAGAGTCTTGCGTATGTGATCTATACCTCGGGCTCTACAGGCGAACCGAAAGGCAGCGAGATTCCCCATCGCAGTATCCCCGGATTCATCTTTGAAACGGATTATGTCCCTTTTGGCGAAGGTGCGGTGTGGTTGCAGCACTCTTCGGTAAGTTGGGATGCGGCGACCATGGAACTGTGGTCCGCGCTGTTGACCGGTGGGCGGTGCGTCTTGGCCCGCGAACGTGTGCTCACCGCCGATCGTATTCGAGACTACGTTCGGAATCGTGGAGTCAATACGCTTTGGCTGACTGCGGCGCTCTTCAATTCGATTGTCGAGAATGATGTAGAAAGCCTGCATGGATTGAAGTTTCTGCTGACCGGCGGAGAGGCCGCATCGGTCAAGCATATCCGGCGTGTTCACGATTGCCTGCCTGAATTGCAGATCGTGAATGGCTATGGACCTTCAGAGTGTACGGTCTTCAGCAGTTGTTATGTTGTGCCCGCCCACTTATTCAACGACTTGCCCGGCGTTGCGTCTTCGCTCCCCATAGGCCGGCCCATTGGCGACCGGCGCATGTATGTCT
>DATGIO010000077.1:0-36967 GCA_035295685.1 Candidatus Angelobacter sp. | reverse complement strand
CTCCCGGGGCAGATGCAGGAAATTACTTCGGGCCTCAAGCCCGGTGCGCAGGTCGTTGGAAACGCTCTCGTGTTCCAGAGCACGGTGGAGCGCTAAATGATTCGTAAGCTGGTTGACTTCTCGCTTGAGAACCGTTTTCTTGTTCTCGCGGCGGCCATCCTCTTGTTCGCATGGGGCGCGGTCTCCTTCCATCAGCTTCCCGTCGAAGCCTATCCCGACGTGGCCGACAACTATGTAGACATCATTACGCAGTGGCCCGGTATTTCGGCCGAACAGATTGAGCAGCAGGTCACAATTCCGCTTGAAGTGGTGATGAACGGCATCCCTCACGTCACGCACCTCCGCTCGTTCTCGCTGTTCGGGCTGTCCGACGTCAAATTGATCTTCGACGATGAAGAAAACAACGACTGGAACCGCCAGAGGGTCTTCGAGCGGCTTTCACAAGTTACCTTGCCGACCGGCGTTGTTCCGCAGATGGGCACCGACTGGAGCCCGGTGGGCCAGATTTACTTCTTCACGCTGAAGAGCACCAATCCGAACTACGACGTGATGGAATTGAAATCCATCGAGGATTGGATTGTCGAAAAGCACCTGAAGTCCATTCCCAACATCGTGGATGTCGCCAGCTTCGGCGGCCCCACCCGCGAGTACCAGGTCCGCATCGATCCCAACAAGCTTGTTTCTTACGGGCTGAGCCTCGCCCAGGTGGAACAGCAGCTCACGAACAACAACGTGAATGCCGGCGGCAGTTTCATCGAAGCCGGACTGCAGCAGATCAATATCCGGGCGGTTGGCCAGGTAAAGAACGTCAACGACGTTGAGAACACCGTCCTCGTGACCAAAAGCGGCACACCTCTGCGCGTGAAGGACATCGCCGTGGTCGCCCAAGGTCCGAAGATCCGGTTGGGCCAGTTTGCCCGTGCGATCCATCGTGAGGACGGCAAGGTCGTGGACAACGACGATGTTGTTTCCGGCATTGCGCTCCTGCACAAGAACGCCGATGCGGATACCACGCTGGTGGCTCTCCACGAAAAGGTGCGAGAGCTCAACGAACACATCCTGCCGCCGGGCGTGAAACTCGTTCCCTTTCTCGACCGCAGCGATCTGGTAAAGTTCACGACCCACACCGTCCTCCACAACCTGACCGAGGGCATCATTCTGGTCGTGATCATCCTCTTTCTGTTTCTCGGCAACGTTCGCGGAGCCATCATTGTTGCCTTGACGATTCCTTTTGCGCTGCTGTTCGCCGCCACCTGCCTCAAGTTGAAGGGCATTCCGGCCAACCTGCTGTCATTGGGAGCGCTCGACTTCGGGATGGTGGTGGACGGCGCGGTGGTCATGGTGGAAAACGTAATCCGCCATTTGACCCATGGCGGCGATCGCACCAAAACCCCCATGGAACGAATTCGTGAGGCGGCCCATGAGGTGCAGCGCCCGGTTTTCTACGCCATCGCTATCATCATTACCGCGTACCTGCCCATCTTCACCTTGCAGCGCGTGGAAGGCAGGCTGTTCAAGCCCATGGCATGGACCGTGGCATTCGCTTTGTTGGGGGCGCTGGTTTTCTCCATGCTGATTGCGCCGGTGCTTGCCAGCTTCTTTTTCCCCAAAGGAGCGGGCGAGTGGCACAACCCGGTCATGGAGTTTCTGAAGAAAAACTATCGCCGCAGCGTAAAGTGGGCCATTGAGCACCGTACGGTGACCGTGGGCCTCACCGTTCTCGGATTGTTTTTTGCGGTCTTTCTTACCTTGGGCGGAGTGCTCGGCTCCGAGTTCTTACCCCACCTGGACGAAGGCGCGCTCTGGGTTCGCGGCACCCTCGCGCCCAGCACCGGCCCCACAGAGGGCACGCGGCTGATGAACCAGGCGCGCATTGTCCTTTGCTCGTTCCCAGAGGTAGACGAATGCACAAGTCAAATCGGACGCCCCGATGACGGCACCGATACCACTGGATTTTTCAACACCGAGTATTACCTTGGCTTGAAAGAGAAGGAAAAATGGCGCCCCGTATTCCAAGAGGATAAGGAACGGGTGATAGCCGCCATGAACCGCGAGTTGGATAAGATTCCCGGCGTTGTCTGGAATTTCTCCCAGCCCATCTCGGACAACATGGAGGAAGCGGTCAGCGGCGTGAAGGGTCAGCTTGCCACCAAGGTCTATGGCGACGACCTGAAGACGCTGGAGGAAAAGGCCGACCAGATCGTCGGCGTGATGGGCAAGATCAAAGGGATTGAAGACCTCGGCGTGCTTCGAGTACTCGGTCAGCCGAACATTAACTTTGAGGTGGATCGGCAGCAGGCGGCGCGCTACCAGATCAATGTCGCCGACGTTCAGGATGCCATCCAGACAGCTGTTGGCGGCAACGCCCTCACCCAGGTTCTGCAGGGCGAGCAGCGCTACGATCTTGTTGTACGCTACCTTCCCCAGTACCGTAGCACCAAAGAGGCATTGGAGGATATTCGCCTGCTCTCGCCCTCTGGAGAGCGCGTTTCCTTAGCGCAACTCTGCAAAGTGCAGGAGAGGGACGGCGCCTCCGAGATCTATCGCGAGGGGAATCAACGGTACATCGCGATCAAGTACAGCGTCCGCAACCGCGATCTGGGCAGCACCGTAGAAGAGGCGATTCAGAAGGTAGGCGCACAGGTTCCATTGCCGCGCGGCTACCTCATCGATTGGGAAGGAGAATACGAGAGCCAAAAACGCGCAGAGGCCCGGCTGCTGTTCATTGTGCCTCTCACCCTTCTGCTGATCTTCATCATTCTCTATACGATGTTTCGCTCGTTTAAATGGGCCTTGCTCATCTTGGCCAATGTGGCCCAGGCCCCGCTCGGCGGATTGCTGGCCCTGCTGATCACCGGCACGCACTTCAGCGTGTCTTCCGGCGTCGGCTTCCTGGCGCTCTTTGGAGTCTCCGTGCAGACGGGCGTAATTATGCTCGAGTACATTAATCAGCTTCGGGCGCGCGGGCACTCCATCGAAGACTCCGCGATTGAGGGCGCTGTTCTGAGGCTTCGCCCTATCCTGATGACCATGTTGGTGGCCACCCTCGGGCTCCTGCCCGCGGCCCTTTCGCATGCCATCGGCTCGGACTCGCAGCGGCCTTTTGCTATCGTAATTGTCGGCGGCCTCATCTCCGCCATGTCGATCAGCATCTTCCTCCTGCCCACGCTTTACGTATGGTTCGCCAGGGAGGGAGACAGGCTCCCGGCGCCGGAGATGTCGTTTGACGAAAGCGCATAAAGCCTGACTGCGGCCCCAGACGGAGGAACTAAACCCGGTGACGAAGGAAGAAATCCGAGCACGCATCGAGGAAGTTGGCATCATTCCCGGCATTCGCATTGCTTCCACGGAACTGGCGCGCTTTGCCGTGGAGGCGCTTGCGCGCGGCGGCATTCCTGTCGCTGAAATCACCATGACAGTTCCCGGTGCGGACGCGCTGATTTCGCATTTTGCGGCAAGTTCTTTCCCTGGGATCGTTGGTGCCGGCACCGTTCTTGACGCCGAAACCGCCCGCCGCTGCGTGGATGCCGGTGCAAAATTCCTTACCAGCCCCGGATTGGTGATGGAGGTTGTTGAATACGCGGTAAAACACAATGTGGTCGTGTTCCCCGGAGCATTGACCCCGACTGAGGTCATTACCGCATGGAAAGCCGGATCGGATTTCGTTAAAATCTTCCCTTGCGGTCATGTTGGTGGCGACCGTTACATTCGGGCGCTCAAAGCGCCCCTGCCGCAAGTGCCCCTGATCGCTTCTGGTGGCGTGGGCCAGCAAACGGCAGCCAATTTCATCCTGGCCGGGGCGTCTGCGCTTGGAATTGGCAGCGATTTGATTCCCAAGGAATCGCTGCAATTTCGGCAGGAAGAGCGCATTCACGAACTGGCCCGCCGATTTATCGCCATGGTGAAGGATGCGCGCAACCGCTTGGCCAAAGCGGCGTTGTGATTGCGGGTAAAAGGCAGGATGACCAGGTGGCTGCGTTCGGCTGGCCATGCGAAAGCCATCATGAATGAAAGGCGCAACGGTTAAAGATCATGGCGAACGAAAACCGTCATTACAGATCACGATTTCCGATGTTTTGAAAACCGCTCAACAATTCGTATAAAAGCTGTCCATTCAAGAACGCACCGAAGTGGATAAATTCGTCGCTTCCCACCGCTTCGTATGTCTTAAAATCATAGGCTTGAGTTTCGCTCCGGCCTTTCGCGGCGCGCCACTCACGGAATGTTAAGGCCCCCTGGCCGGAGGCGAA
The DNA here is from genome assembly GCA_035295685.1 of Candidatus Angelobacter sp. Taxonomy (GTDB): domain Bacteria; phylum Acidobacteriota; class Terriglobia; order Terriglobales; family Acidobacteriaceae; genus Angelobacter. The sequence continues at coordinate 32,717 of DATGIO010000077.1, read as the reverse complement.
GGAAATCATTTTGACTCTGAATTACCGTAAGTTCGTTGGCACTCTTCTGACTGGTCTTCTGTTTATATCTGGGTTGCTTATCTCTGGGCCTCTTCTTCAAGCTCAAACTCAAGTCGACAATGCACAGGCTGCAAATTCACCGTCCGACGGAGAGCAGCCAAAACACGCAGACAAAAGCAAGGACGTTGCGAACAACATAGATAAAGATAAAAAGGACGCTCCACTTGAGCGTCCGGACGTTCTCGTCAAAAACCTTGCAAAGGATCAAGCGGCAATCTGGACGAGCCCTTTCAAAGTCAGGGCTTCGGATCTCAAATGGATCGTGCCCTTTGCAGGAATTACGACCGGATTGATCGTCACCGACCAGACCGCTGCGCACGAGGCTTCAGGTACAGGACACATTAACACCAGCAAGAAGTTTTCCGACTACGGCCTGGCCGCCGCCGCCGGATCGAGCGCCGGAATCTATCTGCTTGGGTTAAACAGCGGAGACAGGCTGATGCGCGAGACAGGAGTCTTAGGCGGAGAGGCAATGCTGGACGCTTTCGGTGTGGATGAAGCGCTCAAGTTCGCGTTTCGCCGGGACCGGCCATTTGAAGGCAATGGAAGCGGAAAGTTCTTCCAAAGCGGCAGCCAGACATCCATGCCCTCCGCTCATGCGACGTTGTCGTTTGCGTTCGCCTCCCTCCTCGCCCACGAGTATCCAGGATGGTTGACGCAGACGCTCGCGTACGGCGGCGCCACGGCGATCAGTTTGGCCCGCGTTACCGGCCAGCAGCATTTCCCTTCTGACGTGTTCGTGGGCGGTACGATTGGATATCTGATCGGCAGGCAAGTCTACCGCGCGCATCACGATCAGGAACTCGATGGCGGCAACTACGGAAATTTCATGTCTGATCCCGTACGCGTCTCAGTTACCAGCGCGGGCTCGACGTACGTGCCGCTCGATAGCTGGATCTATCCCGCCTTAGAGCGCCTTTTTGCGCTTGGTGTGCTGAACCGGCCCTTTCTTGGCATCCGCCCGTGGACACGCACGGCAGTTGCGCAGATGCTCGAAGGCGGCCCTGCGATGGAAGACTCTGCGCAGACCAACAATGATGAAGAGTCAAAACTTTACTCTTCGCTTCGGACCGAGTTCGCGCGTGAACTGGGCATTGTAGAGGACGGCGGGACCAATGAGTCCGTGCGCGTTGAAACCTTATATAGCGGCGTGTATGGGATATCGGGAAAGCCGCTGAACGATAGCTATCACTTCGGCCAGACCATCATCAACAACTCTGGCCGCCCCTACCAGGAAGGCTTTAACGCAACGACTGGATTCACCGCCAGGGCCGAGGAAGGTCACTTCTTCTTCTACGCGAGCGGTGAGTACCAGCGCGCTCCCGGAGCGGGCGCGGAGCCTCTGAACGTTCGCACGGAAATCGCGCGCGTCGATGCCAATCCGATTCAACCTGCTGTCGCTGTTCAGGCTGTAAGCCAGTTCCGTCTGCTCGACACCTACGCGGGCTTCACGGCCTTCGGGAACCAGGTTTCAGTCGGCAAACAGAGCCTGTGGTGGGGACCGGGAGAGGGCGGGGCGATGATCTTCAGCGACAACTCCGAGCCCATTTACATGCTCCGGCTGAACCGCACGCTTCCCTTGTATATTCCATATATTTCCAAGCTCTTGGGGCCGTTGCGCTACGACAACTTCTTTGGGAAACTTTCAGGCCACAATTTCCCGCCGGATCCCTTCTTTCTTGGAGACAAAATCAGCTTCCAGCCGACCGAGAACCTGGAGTTTGGTTTTTCCCGCACCGCCGTGTTCGCTGGGCAGGGCAAGACGCCTTTGACCTTCGGCACATTCATTCGCAGCTTTACCAGTGCCAACGACGTGCCCTTTAGCGACAAAGGCACCCCCAGGGATCCTGGCGCGCGCCATGGTGCATTCGATTTTTCCTATCGCCTCCCTTTTCTTCGCAAATGGGTAACGCTGTATTCGGACTCCGTGGTTCATGACGATGTATCGCCTATTGACGCGCCGCGGCGGGCATTCTTCGTTCCCGGCTTCTACCTTTCGCATTTTCCCAAGCTCAACAAGCTCGACCTTCGCGTCGAGTCGGGCTACACAGACAACCCGGTAATCCCCAATCAGGGCGGGCAGTTTGTCTATTGGGAGGTTATCTACCATGACGCGTATACTAACAAGGGCAATCTGATGGGAAGCTGGATCGGCCGCCAGGGTAAAGGCACTCAGATTTGGAGCCACTACTGGCTCAGCCCCCAAAGCACGATTGAGGTCTCCTATCGCAATGCAAAGATTTCACCGGAGTTCATCACCGGTGGCGCCACCCAGAACGATTTTTCGGCGGGCACTCGGCTGCGGATTCGCAAGAGCCTGGAATTGCTCACGAAATTCCAATATGAGCAATGGAGTGTGCCGGTGCTGGCCCCCAATCGGAAATCCGATTTTCTGAGTACAATTCAGTTGACGTTCTGGCCTCCGGATCTGGTGAAGAGCAAGCCAAACTAAACAGAGATTTTGAAATTCAACGGCTCCAGGCTAAAGCGTTTTCAGCCCACGAAAAGCACGCAAGCGGGATACAGGACGCTGAAAACGCTGGAAGTGGGCGGAACGAAAACAAGCTATGGACGGCAAGACGATCAGCGAGAAGATTCTCTCCGCAAAAGCGGGCGTCGACGTGCGTGCGGGCGATCTTGTCGTCTGCCGGGTCGATTGCGCGCTAGGTACGGATGGATCCACGCCCATGGCCCTTGATTACTTTGACGCCATGGGTGGTAAAGAAGTTCATGATCCCGACCGCCTCGTCTTCGCGCTCGATCACTACGCCCCCGCGCCAAATGCCAAAACAGCGCAACTCCACCAGCGCATGCGCTCGTTTGCGGCCAGTCATGGCATTTCTCTATGGGAGGCCGGGGAGGGCATTGGCCACCAGCTCATCGTTGAATCTGGACGGGCGCTTCCCGGTCAACTTGTTGTAGGTGCGGACAGCCACGCGGTTACGTACGGGGCGCTCAACAGCTTCGGAACCGGCATCGGGTCCTCGGATCTCGCCGCTATCATGATGTGCGGGCGCATGTGGCTGCGCATCCCCCAATCGATCAAGATAACGCTCACCGGGCGGCTTCGTGAAAATGTATACCCCAAAGACATAGCGCTGGCAATGATTGGAGAATTGGGAGCCGATGGCGCAGCCTATCAGGCTCTGGAATTTTGTGGGACTGGACTGGAAAGCCTCGATCTCGAAGACCGTTTGGTCCTGAGCAACCTTGCTGTGGAAGCAGGCGGCAAGAATGGCGTCTTTCCGGCGGATGAAAAGACCTTGAGTTATTTGCAAGGTAGAACAAGCCATTCTTTTGAGCCGGTCTTTCCGGATTCCGGTGCGCAATATTGCCGCGAAGTGGAAATCAACCTGAATCGATTGTCCCCGCAGGTGGCATTACCGCACCATGTGGACCGTGTTGTGCCTCTGAGCGAAGCGGCCCGAACACCGGTGCAGATGGTTTATCTCGGCACGTGCACCGGAGGACGCGTACAGGATTTTCACCAGGCGCATCAAGTGTTGAAAGCAGGAGGAGGAGTAGCACGTGGAGTTCAGCTTGTGGTTACTCCAGCCTCGCGCACCGTGTTGGAGACACTTGCACGCGACGGCACCTTGGCGGACTTTATCTCCATGGGTGCTGTGGTTGTTACGCCGGGATGCGGCTCCTGTTGCGGGACCTGCGGCGCGATTCCGGGAGACGGTGTGAATGTGATTTCAACGGCCAATCGCAATTTCAAAGGGCGCATGGGCAACAGCAACTCCGCCATCTATCTGGCTTCACCCGCAAGCTGCGCGGCGGCCGCCGTTCGCGGGGCAATCGCCGATCCGCAAGAGGTACTCTCCGGAGCCACCCGATGACGGCACTGCGCATCGAAGGCCGGGCCCGCATCTTCGGCGACGGCATCAACACCGACTACATCATCACCTCGCGGAGAAAGCGGGAAAGTCTCGATCCCCAAATCCTGCGTCAATATCTTTTTGAAGAGGTCGATCCGGCCTTTGCCTCCTCGATCCAGGCCGGAGATTTGATTGTTGCCGGCAAGAACTTCGGTTGTGGCTCTGCCATGGAGGTTGCGGTAACGGCGGTTCTCGGCGCGGGCATTCGTGCGGTGATCGCTCGCAGCTTCTCTCGCACCTACTATCGCAATGCCATCAACAATGGCCTTCTTCCAGTGGTCTGCGACACCAACCAGATTCAAGGTGGAGACCAAATCGCCATCCATAGTACAGATCAACAGGAAGCGGGGATGCAGGTGATAAACCTCTCCACGGGCGCCGTAATTGTTGCTGAAGCTCTCCCTCAAATCATGCTCGACATCTTCGAGTCCGGTGGCCTGGTACCCTATTTTCGCCGGCATGGCGACTTTCGGCTGTGAGCTCCCGATCTTTTCGAATAGACGATCCTTTTCAAACCCATGTCTAATCCACCGACTGCGCCCACTCATGCTCCCGTTCCAGTTTCCGGTCCAAAGACCGCCTCTCCGCCTCCTTACCGCCTGCGGCTTCCCGGCCCCGCGCCGGTTCCCGATCGTGTAAAAGAAGCGATGTCTGCCCCGGTTGTCAACCATCGGGGACCCGAATTCCGCTCAACCCTTGCGCAGGCACAAGAAAAGATGCAACAACTGCTCGGGACCAGGGAACCCGTCCTGTTTTTCGCCAGCTCCGGAACGGGCATGATGGAAGCCAGCCTGGTCAACACCATCGATGCAGGCGATCGCGTGTTAGTCGTGGTCAACGGACAGTTCGGAGAACGGTTCTCCTCCATCGCGGCAGCACTTGGCGCGCAGGTGGATACCTTGGAAGTACCCTGGGGAGAAGCCGTCGACCCTGACGCTGTTCGGGATTGCGTAACGAAGATTGATTATCGGGCAGTAGTTGTCATCCACAACGAAAGCTCAACCGGCATCGTCAATCCCATGAAAGACATTGGCGATGCTCTGCGTGACCAGGCCACACTCCTCATTGCCGATTCGGTAAGCGGACTGGGTGGCATCGAGATGAAACAAGACGAATGGGGAATCGACATTGTTGTGTCGGCGTCGCAAAAGTGCCTGATGTGTCCACCCGGCGCGGGGCTAGTCAGCCTCAGCGCCCATGCGCGCAGCTTAGTGGAAAGAGAGGGCGGAAAGCACTGCTTTTATTGGGATTTCCGCAAAGCCCTTGCTTCGGCGGCGAAGCATGAGACTCCATTTACGCCGCCTACGGCGCTCATCACAGGCCTTACAGAGTCCCTACAGATGATCGGCGAGGAGGGTATACCCCAAGTCCTTCGCCGCCACACACGCCTTGCCTCGGCGTTGCGCGCTGGATGTGTCGCTCTCGGCCTCTCCTGCTTTGGCCAACACGACGCTCTCTCAAGCACCGTCGTGGTAATGAATGTTCCAGACGGCCTCAACGGAGCGGACATCGTGCGCCTTCTTTATGAGCGTCATCGCATGGTGATTGCGGGAGCGCGAAACAAGCTCGCGGGTAAAATCATTCGCTTGGGCGTGATGGGACACATTCATGAAGACGATATTCTCCGCGACCTGGCCCAACTGGAAGACGTTCTCAGGCTCCTTGGGTGGTCGTGTGGAACGGGCGCGGGCGTTAAAGCGGCGGAAGCGGTTCTTGCCTCACCATGAATCGCAAAATATCAAGATTTAGTCTTTAATCTTTAGTCTTTAAATACCCGAGCCTTTAAATACCGGAGGCTTTAAATACTGGAAGGAGTTGATCGATGCCTGGCAAGATTGGATTCCGTGTTCACGCACCGTGGCGAAGGCCGGACTCAGCGCTGCTCGAAGCGTTTGAAACCGCCTCAAGCTCGCAGGTTGCCGATTGCATGTCCCGCCTGGGAGCGATGGATGTTGGCATCAGGCCGATCTGGCAGTCTCCGCGCATCATCGGCCCGGCAATCACGGTTTGGTGCCACGCGGGAGATAACCTCATGCTCCACAAGGCTCTGTCCCTCGCCATGCCCGGTGATATTGTGGTGATGAACACCCAAAGCAACGTAACCAACTCCGGATTCGGAGAGCTGATCGCAACCAGCGCCGTCAAGATCGGGATACGCGGCGTGATTGTGGATGGTACGGTGCGCGATGCCGAGGCCCTTCAGGCTCTCAAATTGCCAGTCTATGCGCGAGGCTTATGCCCGAACGGATGCAACAAGGATGGACCGGGCGAGGTCGGCGCCGTAATTGCCTGCGGCGGCGTTGCCGTCCGTCCAGGCGACATTATCGTTGCCGATGCGGATGGAGTGGCCGTTGTTCCCCTTGAAGATGCCGCGCAAGTGTCGAAGCTTGCGGCAGAGCAGATTGCGCGCGAACAGAAACGTCTCACCGAAATTGCCAAGGGCGTGCTGGTCCGTCCCGAGATTGACGAGCAGCTCCGCCGCTTGCAGATCATCGACTGAGCAATAACCGCGGCGGTCATAAACTGCAACTCGAAAATCTAGTTCTCACGGGAACGTGAGGGCGCCCCATCTTTTGCGGAAATCCTTTGCAAAAGACCGCGCTCTTCGTCTTTGTGCTCCCAGCAAAGGGTAGGTTTCGATAATGCCGGCTAGTACAGCAACCCCGCCTATCGCAATTCTCAATATTCCCGTGGCTCGCGTGCTCCTTCGGCTCCTCGATAATCGGGCTGGCGATGAAGCTGGCGCAACGGTGGAGGAGTGGCTCTTCAGAGTCTGCGTAAGAACCCGAAATCGCATGTCGCGACCACAACAGGTTGCATTCAATGACCGCGCAGCGGTCATAACCTGCAACACGAGAATCTAGTTCTCACGGGAACGTGAGGGTGCCCCATCCTTTGCGGAGGCGCGCTCTTGATCTTTGCGCTCGCAGCAAAGGGTGGGTTTCGATGATGCCGGCAAGGACACCAACCGCGCCTATCCGCAATTCCCAATGTTCCCGCGGCTCGCGTGCTCTTCGACTCCTCAAGAAATCACGAGGAAGGGCAAGAACGTTTCCTCGTAGATGCCCCAAGCGCCAGCGGCGCGACAAGAAGGTAGCCCACTGGCGAAGCGCAGCGAAGCCGTGGGTACAAGCAGAACCCAGAATCGAGTGCCGGAGGCACGGCATAGGAATTCCTGCTCAATACACATAGCGGACTTCCGAAGAGCATTTGCGCCAGGTCAAAGCTGCCTTACTTGGGGAGGTAATCGCGGCAATCGCAGTGATAGAAAATTCCATGGGCAGGCACACCATTACCTGCCCGCCGAATACCATCAATCATTCCAAGCAAGTCATTACGTTCAGCGGTGCCGTGACCGACTTCATCTCGCTGTTTGCCTTCGGTGGCAAGTGGTACACGCTCGGTCAGAGTGGCGCGACTCTTGCATAGACGCCGGGTAGGGAATCTTGATGCGATTGCCTCGGGCATCGCGGCTATTCCTGATCGATGCTCTTGATTCTAGACTTCTTATAAAGACTCAGGTCATGCCGATAGAGATCGACAGGGTCGCACGCTCCGGCCAGCGACCTCACCTGCTCAATACACTCGATCCGCTGGGTGGCTACGCCTAAGCGCCGGCGAAGATCCTCAAGAACGAATGGTTTCCCGATGTAGTCGTTGGCTCCGGCGCGGTACCCAACTCTTATCTCCTCGGCTTTTGTCCTGGCGGTAAGCAGGATCACATAAGGCTCCGAGTGCAAATTTGCACCGCGCAGCCATTCGCAAAGTTCGATACCGGTCATGCGTGGCATTTCCCAATCGAGAATACACACGTCCACGCTGCGGGCCATCAGTTCTTCCTGCGCCTGTTTTCCATCCACCGTTGCGATGACCTGGTAGCCCCATTCGCCGACCGATGCACTCAACAGGCGTCGAGTTACCGGCTCGTCTTCGGAAATCAGTACCCGCCGCATCGACATCATGACTTGCTCCGCCCTTATGCATCGTTTTCCATCGTTCTGCATCTTTCCATGCACAAAACCTGTGGTCATAAGGGCATTACCTATATCGGCGGTTCTTTCGGCGACTTAAGGAGGCTCTGCAAGAAGAAAAAGGCCATTGCAATCTGCTTTTTCGCATTCGGTACTACCAAATGCCAAAACGGTCCTGGCCGAATTGGACGTCCCAAACATGGATTTGTGTAGATACGTGGATTGTGTAGGATCGGTTACATTTAAAAATGTAACCGATCGCTATCTTACCTTGATGGGTTTGTCACCAATCGGTTACATGCTAAAATGAAACCGATCAGTTACATTGTGAGGATTACACCCAAATGATCATCCGCACGGCAAGCGACCTGGGAGCGCTCATCCGCGACCGCCGAACCAAGCTGGGGCTGGATCAAGCATCTCTGGCGCAACGGGCGGGCACCAGCCGGAAATGGCTCGTCGAGGTCGAACAGGGAAAACCACGCGCCTCCGTCGGCCTCATCCTGCGCACCCTACGCGCACTTGACGTGTTTCTTGAAGTGGATGCGGGGAGCAAGGCTCAGACGGTCAAACCCGTCATTCCTTTTGTGGATTTAGACAAACATCTGGAAAAGCTCCGCAAGAAACCATGACGGACCGGCTCATTGCTTTGCTCGGAGGCGCCGAGATGGGGCAAGTCCTGCGGGACCGCAGCGGCCGACTCTCATTTCACTACAACAAGGACTGGCAAGGATCCCCTGATGCGTATCCACTGTCGCTCTCAATGCCGCTGGCCCTGTCCGAACATGGCCACTCCAAGATCGACGCGTTTTTATGGGGGTTATTGCCCGACAACGAGGCGGTCATCGAGGCCTGGGCGAATCGGTACCAGGTATCGCCGCGCTCTTCTTTCGGATTGATCGCGCACGTTGGCGAAGACTGTGCCGGTGCGGTCCAGTTTGTTCGCCCGGAACAACTACCCAAGGTGCGCACCGAGAACCGCGCACAAGACATTACATGGCTGACCGAAGCGCAAGTTGCGGAGAGGCTGGGCAATCTTCGGGGCGACCACGCCGCGTGGCGCAGTCCCCGCGACACCGGGCAGTTCAGCCTTGCCGGAGCCCAGCCGAAGACCGCCCTGATTCTAGAAAATGGAAAATGGGGAATACCTTCGGGGCGCATTCCAACGACGCATATCTTGAAACCGCCTACTGGGGAGTGGGACGGCCATTCAGAAAATGAACATTTCTGCCTCGAAGTCGCGAGGACGCTTGGCCTTACCGTCCCCAACACAGGTGTGAAGCATTTTGGCGAAGAAACGGCCATTGTGATTGAGCGCTACGACCGCACACGCTTGGAAGGAAACCTGCTCCGTCTTCACCAGGAAGATACGTGCCAGGCGCTCGGGCTACCTCCAACCAAAAAATATCAAAACGAAGGAGGCCCCCGCGTTCAGGATATTGCCGATCTCCTCCGCAATCATTCGAGCCGACCCGAAGAGGATGTTTGGAGCTTCCTCGACGCAGTTGCATTCAACTGGCTCATTGCCGGAACAGACGCCCATGCCAAGAACTATTCCATTCTGATCGGCGCGCGCGGGAATGTACGATTTGCACCTTTGTACGATGTCTCCAGCATTCTGCCATATAAGAACGTCAGCATCATGAAGGCAAAGCTGGCAATGAAAATTGGCGGCATCTATCGGCTTCGCTACATCGGGGGCCGCGAGTGGAGGAAGCTGGCCCAGGAGGTGCGCGTCGATTCCGACCGCTTGGTCCTTCGCATGATGGGGTTCGCTGAAGCCCTGCCCGATTTCGCATCGGAGATCAAGCGGCGTTTGAATTCGGAGGGTCTCTCGCATCCCCTCATTGCCAAACTGGCGGATGCGATTGCGGCCAGAGCCAATCAATGCCACCGAACGTTGCGATAGAACAGCGCTTCATCGCCAATCAAAAATGTAGCTAGACAAAGTGCTCGATTGGCCCCTTACCTTTTCCCAGGGGCTTCGCATTCTTTAAACCGGCCGCAACATATTTCTTCGCAGCCGCAGTAGCCAGTTCGACATCGTCCCCAAGGGCCAGACGGCAAGCCAACGACATGGCGAAGGCGCATCCCGTGCCGTGAGTAGATCGGGTATGGATTTTTTTTCCAGGAAAGAACCTGATCGTCTTTCCCGATTGCGCGCTCAGAAGATCCACCGGCGGGGAGAGGTGTCCGCCGGTAACGATAACGCTGCGAGCTCCCATTTGATGAATGCGGCCTGCAGCCTCCAACATTTCATCGCGATTGCGGACGAGAAGCCCGGTGAGGACTCCGGCTTCGTCGATATTCGGGGTAACCACATGCACCAACGGCAATAGGCGATTCCGCAGTAGACTCGTTCCCGCGTTGTCGAGAAGCGCGGCTCCCGACGATGACCTTAAAACCGGATCGAGCACTACGTGCCGAAAGCGATGACGCTTCAGAAAAGCCACAACCGCGCGCACCGCCTCCACCGACCCCAGCATTCCTATTTTTACGGCGGCAATAGAGAAGTCGCCGGCTAGCTCCTCCAGTGTGCGTGCGATCAAGGTACGCGCGACAGGTTCCACGCGGCGAACTCCCCGCGTGGATTGAACGGTAAGGGAGGTAATACAGGTAACGGCATAGCAATGGTGAGCGGCAGCCGTTTTTATATCTGCCGTGATGCCTGCGCCGGAAGAAGGATCGTATCCGGCGATGGAGAGCACGACGACTGGAGACTTTTTCCGCATCCCGAAAGTTGCCTCACAACAGAGCGTCCCACTCTCCCTGAAAACGATCCTTCGCCGAATCTTTCTGCGTCGGTAATCAGCTTAGGCGGTAACCAGCGGAGCGGCAACGCGCTTGGGTAGAATCTCGCCCATGCGCTTGATCTGGGCGCCAACGCTCCGCAGCTTCTCTTCGATGCGCTCGTAGCCTCGATCAATATGATAGACACGATCCAAAATGGTCTCGCCATCGGCAACCAGGGCCGCAATCACCAGAGACGCTGAAGCACGCAGGTCGGAGCATTGGACGGCAGCGCCACTGAGTGGAGTCCTTCCGCGCACAATCGCCCTGCGGCCTTCCACCTTGATATTCGCGCCCATTCGCACCAACTCCTGCGCGTGCATGAAGCGGTTCTCAAAGATATTCTCGGCCACCACCGAGGTTCCATCCGCCTGCGTGGCCAGTGCCATGAACTGAGCCTGCATATCCGTGGGGAAGCCTGGGTATTCTTCCGTGGAGATGTCGGCGGCAACCAAGGGATTATCTCCCATGACCCGCACAGATTCGCCATTCGAGCTGATCTTAACCCCGCACTCCTGCAGTTTCTGCAGCAGTGCGCCGAGATGCTTCGGCTCGCAATTGGATACCAGAAGATCTCCGCCTGTGAGAGCGGCGGCAATCACGAAGGTGCCCGCCTCAATGCGATCGGGGATAATCCGGTGGCGCGCGCCATGCAACTTATCGACGCCCTGAATGTGGATGGTGGAGGTACCTGCGCCCTCGATCTTTGCACCCATTTTGTTGAGCAGCGCCGCAAGGTCGGAAACTTCTGGCTCACGCGCACAGTTCTCCATCACGGTTTCGCCCTCGGCGAGAGTGGCGGCCATCAGGATGTCTTCCGTGCCGGTCACGGTAATCTTGTCGAAAACGATGCGGCCGCCCTTCAGCCGCTCGGCGCTGGCTTCGATGTATCCGTGATCCTGGGTAATGGTTGCGCCCAGGCTCTCCAGCCCTTTGATGTGCAAATCAATGGGACGCGCTCCGATGGCGCACCCGCCTGGCAGCGAGACACGCGCTCTGCCCATGCGGGCAACCAGCGGGCCCAGAACCAGTGTGGAAGCCCGCATCGTCTTTACCACTTCATAAGCGGCTTCCGCGTTGACCAGGTTCCGGCATGAAATGGTGGTGCGATGATGCGCGCGCCCGTATCCAAGTTCCACTTCCGCGCCCATGGAAACCAGCAACGAACGTTCGGTTTGAATATCGCGAACATCGGGAATATTTTCGAGAATGACCGGCTCGTCGGTAAGGATGGCCGCTGCCATGGCTGGGAGCGCGGCGTTCTTGGCTCCGCTGATGCGCACTGAACCGAGCAACGGATTCCCGCCGCGGATGACAAATTTATCCATAGGTGATTTTCCTCTCAGGCTGGCTTCATAGTTCGTGGAACCGAGGATGTCGACCGCCGGGCTGAAAGCGCCTTTTCGCAGGAGCCTTCTCTCGCGCATCTTGACCGTACCCTGAAACCAATAGCCCCGTTGTTCGACCCGCTATCTTCTGGTTGACGCGCGCCCGCGATTCACCACCTCGATAGGCCTCGTCGAAGAACGGCTAACCGCATTCTACTTCACTCTACCCTGAATAGCCTTTCGGACATTTCCCTTAGCAGCCTTGAGTCGCCGCTGCGCCTCAGCACGGGTTACATCGGCTTTCAGCATAACCAGGGCTAAGGAGACCCGTCCGCTTGCCGCCTTCAGCGCTTTGCTCGCCGCTTCCCGATCTACGGCTGCCGCTTTTTGAAGGATACCAAGGCCGCGCTCTACCAGTTTCTCGTTCTTGGTATGGACGTTTACCATTAAATTACCGTACACATAGCCAAGCCTGGACATTGTTCCGGTAGTCAACATATTCAGGATCATCTTTTGCGCCGTGCCGGCCTTCATTCGCGTGGAGCCCGACAGTGCTTCCGGGCCGACCTCCGCCACAATTTCTATGTCGGCTGCCCTTCCCAACTCAGATCCAGGATTGCATGTTACCGCGACCGCCTTGGCTCCTTTTTGCCGCGCATATTCGAGCGCCGCGATGGTATAAGGCGTGCGCCCGCTGGCGGCGATGCCCACCACCACATCTTTCTTACCGGGCTTTCTCTTGGCAAGATCACTACGGCCGGCAGTACGAGAGTCTTCGCTATATTCGGCGGCGTGGCCGAGTGCCGCATCTCCACCGGCAATTACATACTGCACCGTGCGAGGCGACGTGTTAAATGTGGGAGGGCATTCGGACGCATCCAGCGCTGCAATGCGGCCACTGGTTCCCGCGCCCACATAGATGAGACGTCCGCCTTGGCTTAATGCCGCCGCAATCGCGTCGATCGCTTGCGCTACCTGGGGCAAGGCGGATTCAACCGCTTTGGCCACTTTCCTGTCTTCCCGATGGATGGCACGGGCGAGTTCCAGGGCGGAAAGGGTATCGAGATCGGCGGTGGCGGGATTCTGCCGCTCGGTGCCCAGATTTCGCAACAGAAGGCCTTGCAAAGGAAGGCCTTGCACAGAATTGTTTTGTAAAGGATCCTGGACACGCTTTTGCAGTTTGGAATTCTTTGCCTTCATCGTTTTTTGCCTTCAACCATCGTTTGGCTCATCAGAGAGCCTCGACAACTGCATCGTGAAACGCGGGGCGCACCTGCTTGATCAGTTGTGAGCTGCGATCTGGCCAGGTACGGTTCGTCAGCAGCGTAACAGAGAGACGCCGGCCCGGATCGATCCAGAGTGAGGTCCCGGTATAACCGAGATGACCGTACGACCCAGGCGACAGGTAACGCCCGGATTGCGAGGGCGGCGAAGGAGTGTCCCAGCCCAAAGCGCGGGAGGTGCCCACAGGCGACGCCTCCTTTTTTGTAAACAACTTTACCGTTTCCTCATCGATCAAAGGACCGCCGCCGCGCAGCATGCACTCGGCAAAATACGCTACTTCCTGGGCGGTGGCAAAGCAGCCCGCATGCCCGGAAACTCCTCCAAGCACCCAGGCATTTTCATCGTTCACTTCGCCCTGAATGACTTTGCCTCGGAAGGCTTTATCGTCGACCGTAGGTGGGATGAACGATTTCCACTCCAATGGAGGCCGATAGGTCATGTGTTGCAACCCTAGCTTTTCAAAGATTTCCTGGCGGCAAAAGCGATCGAGGGACTGACCCATTATCCGTTCCAAAGCCAATCCCAGCAGGATGAACCCAATGTCGCTGTATTCCGCCCGGCTCCCCGGCTCCGCAGCCAACGGAACCTTCAAGGCTTCGGCAATCAAGGCATCGCCGGTGGCGGCGCGTTCGAACAACTTTTCATAGGCTGGCAGCCCGGAAGAGTGAGCCAAGAGCATCTGCAGCGTCACCAGGCGACGCCGCGCGTCAGGCCCATTGAACTCTGGAAGAATCTCTACGAGCTCTTGTTCAAGACGCAGCGCCCCGCGCTCATACAGAATCATGCACGCGGTAGTCGTTGCCACTACTTTTGTCACGGAAGCAAGGTCGTAGATGGTCTCTGCCGTAACCGGAGGCGAGTCGTGCGCATAGGTAAATCTTCCCTGCCCTTGAAGCGCAACCAGTTTGCCTTCGTGGGTGATGGCAACCGAAGCGCCCGGAAATGCGCATTGCGCCACGGCGTCATTCAATATCTGAAAGGCGCGCTGGAACTGTTCATCCTGCTGTGAAAATGCGGGGGGCGGCAAGATTATGGTTGGCGGGATCAGAGGAATCCTTCCGTTGCTTTTGTTTTTGGTTTATAGCACACTCGATACGCAGATGAAATTCATGCGTGGATTTTCCCTACTCTCAGTCTTCCTCTCCGCTCTCGCCACAATCTGCCCAGCCGCGCCGCCTGGCCAAAAGCTTGCCACAACCGTTGCGGCTGAAGGCGCACAGTTTGTTCCAACGGACAACCTTATCCAGCAAGAGATCGGCGGCGCCATTACGGGCGCGGTGCTGGTGATCGGGCACAACGGGAAAATCGTCCACCAGCGAGCCTTTGGCTCGCGCATCCTGAGCCCTCACCCAGCGCCCATGACGGTCGATACGGTGTTTGATCTGGCATCGCTCACCAAAGTAGTTGCGACCACGCCAAGCGTGATGCGGCTCATCCAGTTTGGGCAAATCAGGTTGAACGATCCGGTATCGCATTTCATCCCGGAGTTTGGTTCGAACAACAAGCAATCGATCACGATTGGCCAGTTACTGACCCACTATTCGGGCCTGCGTCCCGATCTGGATTTGAATGTGCCGTGGCACGGGCAGCAGGAAGCATTTCACCTGGCGCATGAAGAAAAACCGGCGACTCCGTCTGGAGCGCAGTTTGTTTACAGCGACATTAACTTCATCATGCTGGGAGAGTTGGTGCAGCGCGTTTCGGGCATGGGGCTGGAAAAATACGCGGACATACACATCTTCCAGCCTCTCGGCATGAAAAACACCCGGTTTCTGCCGCCAGCCTCATGGACTCCAAAGATTGCCGCCATGCTGGCCATCGATAACCATCGCATCCTGCGCGGCACGGTCCAGGATCCAACAGCCGAGCGCATGGATGGTATCGCCGGGCACGCGGGGCTTTTTTCGACCGCTGGAGATCTGGCGCTCTACGCCCAGGCGCTGATCGACCGCAACCGCATTCTTACTCCCGATCTGATCGAAAAGATGACGACGCCGCAGCAGCCTCCCAACGCGGTGGCAGTGCGCGGCCTTGGATGGGACATCGATTCGCCTTTCTCCACGAATCGGGGGGCGCTCCTGCCCGTAGGGTCGTTCGGGCACACAGGGTTCACCGGAACCTCGCTGTGGATCGATCCCTACACGAACACCTACATCATCCTGCTGACAAACTCGGTTCATCAGCGGCAGGGTGCCAATTTGGTTTCTCTGCGCTCCAGGGTGGCAGATGCTGCCGCCTCCGCGTTGCACCTGGACGTGACCTCAGAGAAACAACAGAAGTTGCTGACGATTACCGGCTACAACGAGACCCAATCGGCGGCCCGCCGGCTCGATTCTCGTAACGGACATGTGCTAACTGGAATCGATGTCTTGGAAAAAGAGAGCTTTGCCTCTTTAAAGAAAGAGAAGAATCAGGTAACCATCGGCATTCTGACCAACCAGACGGGACTGGATGCGCAAGGACGCCGCACCGTCGACGTGCTCGCAACCGCTCCCGGTGTAAAGCTGGCGGCCATCTTCAGTCCGGAGCACGGCATCTTTGGCGCGATCGATAACGCCAACCAGGAAAAGAACAGTGTGGACTCCGTTACCGGGATTCCGGTGTATAGCCTCTACGGCAACTCCGACCAGAAGCGCCGACCGCCGGTCGAAATCCTGAAGGGCTTGGATGCCGTGATTGTCGACATTCAGGATGCCGGCGCAAGGTTCTATACCTACGAAACGTCGTTGGGATACATGCTGGAGGCTGCGGCCCAGGCCAATATAGAAGTGATTGTACTCGACCGGCCGAATCCGATTACGGGCTCTCTGGTCCAAGGGCCGCTGTCGCAAGCCGATATGTCAAACTTTACCAACTACCATCCGGTACCGGTGCGCCACGGAATGACGATGGGGGAGTTGGCCCAGTTCTTTAATGGAGAGCGCAAGACCGCTGCGAAGTTGCGGGTTGTCCCCATGCAGGGCTGGCTGCGGGGCGACTGGTTCGATTCAACCGGAATAACGTGGACGAATCCTTCGCCGAACCTGCGATCCATAACCGAAGCCACGCTCTATCCTGGTGTGGCAATGATTGAGGGAACCAACATCTCCGTAGGCAGAGGAACAGACACCCCGTTTGAATTGGTTGGCGCACCATGGATCGATGCGCGGGCGTTCTCCGAGGCCCTGAATGCGCGGCTGATTTCTGGAGTTCGTTTTATACCCGTGAGCTTTACCCCGGTCAGCGGACCCTATGCGAACCAGCAATGCCATGGCGTAAATATCATTGTGACGGAGCGCTCGGTGCTCGATGCTCCCGAGCTGGGGATTGAACTTGCCTCGGCGTTGCAAAAGCAATATTCCTCGGATTGGAAAATGGCGAACATGATTGTCTTATTGGCCAACAAGCCGGTATTCGATCTCTTGACCGCGAACGAGGACCCCCGAAATATCGCCCAGGAGTGGCGTGAGGGTCTCAGCAACTTCCTGGCCCTGCGGGAAAAGTACCTGATCTACAAATGAACGATCTACGAATAACGATCTGCAAATAACCGTTTTTGAGTGAGCGGTCGGCGTTCGTGCTCTCCGTCTCGATGCCGCGCTTAGGCCGGGTTCTTTACTTTCTTCGCCTGCTTTCTTCCTTTTTCGTATTCTTCTTTACATTTTCTTCGTTCTTGGGTGGCATTTCGGAGCCTTTCCCTGCCCTCCGCCCATTGACCCCCATGGCCTAAGCGGGTAGCCTTAGAGGGCATTAAAGAACCCATTCTCGGAGGAAACACCCATGCGTCGAAGAACTGCCCTCCTGTTGGTGTGGATGCTCGCGTTAGCTGCCGTACCGCGAACCAGCCAACTTTGGGCGCAAAGCGATAAGAAGGCTGCCGCTCCGGAGCCTTCCGTCAAGATCGGAGACCTGGCCCCGGATTTCACGCTGCAGGACCAAAAAGGTAACAAGGTCACCCTGAGCAGCTTCCGCGGCAAGAAGAACGTTGCCCTGGCATTTTACATTTTTGCCTTTACCGGTGGTTGAAGCAAACACATGCAGAACTTCCAGCAGAACTTGCAAAAGCTGGAAGCTGCGGACACCCAGGTGCTGGGTGTAAGTATGGATAGTCCTTTTAGCAATGGAGCATGGGCAGAGAAACTGGGCGTCACTTTCCCGCTGTTGAGCGACTGGGGTGGCGATACTGTACGCAAATACGGCGTATACAATGCAAAGTACGGGGCGGCGCGGCGCGTCAACTACCTGATCGACAAAGAAGGCAAGGTAGTCGAGATGCAAATCGATAGCGAAGCCATCGATCCTACCAATCTAGTGACAGCATGCGAACGCAGGAAGCTGAAGAGCTGATACCGGCGACAACAGAGCCGCGCCAGGAGAGTTCCTCCCGGCGCGCTCTTTTCTTTTTGTCTCTGGCTGAATTGCTGGCCATGTCGCTGTGGTTTACCGGCACGGCGGTGCTTCCGCAGGTTACGGGCATCTGGCGCAGCGATCTTTCTCTTGGCTCCTGGCTCACCATCGCAGTGCAGATTGGTTTTGCGGCCGGGGCATTGACCTTTGCTCTCTTCAATATCCCCGACATATTCAGTCCGGTTACTGTGCTGATGGTCTCATCCGTGGCCGCTGGAGCCGCCAATGCGGCATTCGCGATGGAGGCCGCCCATCCTGTCCCGGCAATCCTATCCAGGGCGCTTACAGGTTTTTTTCTCGCAGGCGTTTATCCAACCGGCATGAAGATCATCGCCGGATGGTTCCAACGTGGGCGGGGGCTGGCATTAGGCATCATGATCGGCGCGCTTTCGGTTGCGTCGGCTGTGCCCCATGGCGTGAATTCGCTTGGCGGCATTCCCTGGCGCGGCGTAGTTCTAACGTGCAGCGTGTTTTCGCTGCTGGCAGCCGTGGTTGTAGGCATATTCGTGCGTGAAGGCCCTTATGCGGTGGCTCAATCGCGCCTGGATCTCTCCCAGGTATGGGAAATTGTCAGAAACCGCAGAGTGCGCCTCGCGAACCTCGGCTACCTTGGGCACATGTGGGAGCTATATGCCATGTGGGGCTGGATCGCGGTGGTCCTCGCCGCCTCCGGCGGATGGCCCAAGCTGAAATATGAACTCGGGGCCACGCTGGTGATAGCGATCGGTGCCGTGGGATGCATCTGGGCTGGAGCCGCCAGCGATCGCCTGCAAAACAGCAGCGAATCCGCACGCATTGCGCAGCGGGCGAAGGTAACCATCATTGCCATGTCGGTGAGCGCGGCATGTTGTGTCCTGGCCGCTCTCGTCTTTCATCACACCATTCTCCTCTTGCTCGTCTCGCTGGTTTGGGGAATTTCGGTAATCGCAGACTCCGCGCAATTCTCCGCCATCATCAGCGAGGTATCAGAGAAACGATACGTGGGTACGGCTCTCACGATCCAGACCGCCTTTGGCTTCCTGCTTACAGCCATTTCCATACGCGCCACAGCCAGCCTTGCGGCGCTCTTCGGTAGCTGGCAATGGGCTCTGGCCACCCTGAGTATTGGCCCGCTCCTCGGAATCTGGGCGATGCGCGGGCTGACGAAAATGGATAAGCCGTAGCGGACCGCCAGAAGAATTCCTACTCGCCACGAATGGATTGGGGCTGCAGAGTCTGCATGAGAACTAGGCTTTCGTTTTTACAGGTTCTTATGGGTCGCCGTTCTGAAAACAAATGCGTTGTAGTGATGAAAGGCGATTTTGGGGCTCTTAATAACACTCTTCAGCGCTCTCATTTGTTGCTCGTACCTCGTATGGACTGTCTTGGAAATTATTCCCGCAGCTCGCGTGCTCCTTCGGCTACTCAAGAAATCATGAGGAACGGCAAGAACGTTTCCGTATCGATGTTCTGAGCGCCAGCGGCGCGACAAGAGGATTAGCCCACGGTGAAGCGTAGCGGAACCGTGGGTGCACACACCAAGAAAGATCGAGTGCCAGAGGCACGGCACAGGCCGCTCTTGCCGGATTCCATTCGAGGGATATTGGAATGCGAAAGCCACGCAAATGATCCCCTCAATAGGGCTTTTGGCCAATGATGTTTCCGGCCGGCTTGTAGTTGCAAACCCAGACCTGGGATTTATCCGGGCAGAGGGCCTTACCGCATCCAACATTGGTTGTTTTGGCCCACACCAATTGCGTGTAGTGCCCGCAGACTCCCCTGCAGGAATTTTTCTCGTAGGAGTAGCTCTTCTTTTCATCGCCCCACGAATGAACCACGTCTTCGGGCGAGATCGCTTGTACTTCAGTCCTACCGTCGGAAAACCGCACGGGGCTTGCCCAATATAAATTCTCGCCAAATGCGGGGGAGCCACTATGCTCCATCTTGCATCCATTGGCTTCCCTCAAATGGTTCGCCCAGTTTTGTGCCGTCTCCGCGAGATCTGGCGACCATTTCAGAACACCCGTACCCACTTCTCTTCGCAATTGATTATGGACAGAAAGGATTGCTGTTTGTTCGGCGGGACCTAGCGCAAATTTTTTCGAGACTGAGTCCGGTGTAAACAAGGCCGCCACAACCACGGAGAGTACGAAAAGCCTGTGGAACATGGTTGAACCTTCTCTTTCTTTGACATCGGCAAGATCCTGATCTAGCAAATTAACGATCGAGCCAGATTCCCGATCCACCCAAATTAACGATCTACCCAAATTAACGATTGAGCGATTAACGATCTAGCCAAGTTCGTTCATGTTGCCCGATATGAACCGAACGCCTGCAAATGCTGCCGGCATCCGGGAGTTACGGCTATCGGCGCTGAACAAAAACCTTAGGAGATTACTCTTTGTGAATGAATTGCCCACTGCTGGCGTTCACGATCACGGTGAGCACGGCGTTGGAAGGACTGGCTCCGTAGATGACGTGCCAGCGCAACTGATTGATCCTTGGGTCCCAATCAGCCAGATAGATCACTTCCTGATCCGGCTTCTTGGCCAA
Source organism: Candidatus Angelobacter sp. (assembly GCA_035295685.1). Taxonomy (GTDB): domain Bacteria; phylum Acidobacteriota; class Terriglobia; order Terriglobales; family Acidobacteriaceae; genus Angelobacter. Next base: position 12,485 of record DATGIO010000077.1, on the reverse strand, counting down.
AATCTCCTTGCCGCCATGCTGCTGCGCGACTCGGAAAGCCTCTTCGCTATCGATCTTGAGATAGGCCATATCGAAGGGATGCGTGGAACGATTCGCCGGATTGAACGTATCTTCTGTGCCGTGATCCACACCCCGCCGCATATCGGCGCTCGCTACACCAGACCAGCTAAACGATTCGGCCTTCTGGCGGGAGACGGAAGCAAAGGTACACCGCCAGAATCCCGCCTTGCCATCGTGGCCGTTGCTCCCCTTCATGGTCTGGGACTGCAGCTGGATGGGCTGAGCATCCGCCGACCAGAGGTGGGCGGGAACCAGCATTTTCTGCAGGGCAAAGCGTCCGGTCTCGAACTGGTCGGGTTCCGGCTGGCTCTCGGCGGGCTTGGCCTCCGATTGGCGGCTCTGGTCGCTGCATCCACATAAAGCCCAAGCTGCAAGGAAAAATAGAAGTGTGCGAAGTGTTTTCATTGTCTTGTCCTTTGATACCCTTGCATGGATTGCCCCGCCCTGCTTCCGGGATGGCCTTCTGACGCTGTCATCATTCTCTCGATGCTGCTGTTTACATTCGCTGCGCGTGGCCTATCTTTATACCGAAAAACCAGATCGAGAAAAACCGGATGGAATGAAAAATCCAGTTAAATGAAAAACCCAGGGATGAAACCGGACCCGCGATCTAATCTGGGCATAGGTGCGGCTGAAAACGCTTTAGAGCGGGACAACCCCTTCTCAAAGAAACGTCAAAGAGATGTCAAAGAAATGCCCAAAAACAACAGAGAAATGCCGAGGAAATGACGACGCCGCTCGAAACAGCGGCGCAGCCATCTCCGCAAAATCCAAAATCCAAAATCGAAGATCGAAGATCGCTTGGGATCTAGCTTCTGCCGTTACTGAGGATTGCTCGGCGCAGTTGGGGCGGCCGGTTCGAGAGCCGCAGAGGATATTCCGGCTTTGCGCGCCTGCTCTTGCAGATCATCCAGCTTTTGCTTGGCGGTTACGAGGGACTGCTTCTTGGTGTCAATGTCTTGCTGCGCCTTGCGCACGTCCTCGGCATACTTTGTATCGCCCCCGGCGCTACGCGAAGGATCGGAATAAAAGCCCGCCGCTCTCACGCGCGACTCGCGCTCCAACAGGTCCACCTCGTGCTCCAGTTGGGCGATCTCTTTGCGCTGATCCTCGACTTTGGCCTTAATGCCATCGGCGGCCTTCTTCTTGTCGTCGTCTTTCTTGTCTGCCCCCGCGGGTGCCGCGCTATCGTCTTTCTTGGCGTCTTTGGGGTCGCTGGAATCGGCGACAGGGAGCTTTGCCGGCATCACATCGTTGTCGATGACCCGGGCAGACGGATTCGCTTTCTTGGCGGAGCGGGATTTGCGGGCAAGCTCTCCTAATGAAGGAGAGGGCCACTGAGCTTCTTGAGCCACGGCTGCCATTGCAGACAAACAAATACACGCCACAAACAAGAGAAAGAGTTTATTCATAGAGAGTTCCAATTCGAGGCTTACGTTTTTTTTGACCCCGCTGTAACGAGCCTTCGCAAAATGCCGGCGGAATTAGCTGCCAGACGACATCCAACTTTTGCGAATAGCTTCAATTAGCTTATATTCTAACGCCGGTTGAGAGCTATTTTCACGCGCTTCTTGAGGGGAAACGATAGGGTAAATGCTTTATTACACCGAAAGGAAGCGGGGACTAGCACTAAAGTTTGTGATGATCTGTTTGTGGCAGTCCATCCCCAAAAACCAAGTTTGGTGCCGTTTTTCGACCTGCCATCCCCTGCCATCCCTTTGGATACATCTGGCGGAATAAGCGAACGGGGAGCTGGCTATTCCCTTCCCACTTTAGCGAACTCAAGAAACTCGGAGAGGACGCGGGAGAGGGATTCGACTTCGACAGTGATCTTTCCGGCAAGCTCACGGGAGTATTCCATTTGCTCGGGAAGCTGTTTGTCCATCTGCTCCTGTTTGAGACTCCGGGCGTAATCAGCGATCGTTACCAGCGAGTTCCTCATATCGCGGGCGATGGTCGCGGAGATTTCTCCGATCGAAGCGAGATTTTCAAAGCGCTCTACTTGGCGGGACAACTCGGTGACTTCCGTCAGATCTTCGAGCAGGCACGCAACGCCAAGGATTTCGCCCTCCTTAGAGCGCACCGGAGAGGCTGTCACGTTGAGCACGCGCTTCTGGCCTCCGGGGGTGCGATATTCAACCTCCGCGGTCTGAAACAGGCTTCCCTCGCGAATCGTCTGGCGCAGGGCCTCTAGGAAGGGCTGCACGGAGTGTGCTTCCTGCCCGTTTAGCCAGCGCACTCTGCCGATTCCTCGGAACAGGTCGCGATAGTGAAACATGAAGGGCGAGGCATAGCCGAGGAGAGATTTTGCGGCCCGGTTGATTTGGCGCACGGCTCCTGCGCGATCAAAGAACACAACCCCGCTGCTCAAGTTTGAGAGCACGGTGTCACTGATGCTTTCGTTGATCGCCGCCTGTTCACGGTCCTTCAGCCGAAGTTTTTCCAGGTCTTTTTCTTTCTTCTGCAACTGGCGAATCACGCTGTCGTAGGCGGCCAGCGTAAACATGGTGCTATCGTCTTTGGCCAGCGGCCTGGGAGGCGCGGGAGAGACCAGGCTCTTTCGCATCTTGCGGATGAACAGCGCACCCAATAAAAAAGAAATGCTGGTCATCGCAACAGCCAGCGCCAGTTTCAGCACGAGCGGGTTGTGCCAAAGCTTCATCGGTATAAGTGCCAGTACCAATGGACCAACGGCCAGCCCCAAAAGGCCGCAAAAATCGCCGCCGTGCCCAGGAAGACTCCAAATGGTATCTCAAAATTGCGGTAAATCAGCCGGGCCGAATTCCAGGCCTTTGCCCGAGCCGTGGCGGGAGCCTCCAATCGCCTTCTCCTCCGTCGCGCAAGTCGCTTTCGCCAAACCACAATCATCAAGGACATGCCAAACAGGCTGCCCAAGGCTGAACCGAGGATCAAGACAAGCAGGGTCATTTCCGCCCCTAAAAACGCGCCGACCAGGGCCATGAGCTTCACGTCACCCATGCCCATGCCTTCCACGCCCCTCCATGCTTCATAGAGCAGCGCCACACCAAGAATAAAGCCACCGCCGAGGAACGCCCCGGCCAGAGAGTTCACCAAGGAAAGAATACGCCAGTTGAGCCTGCCTGCGGGAATCAGCATTTGCGCCGGGCCACTCAATTCGACCACTAAGCTGAATAGCAGCCCCACTGCGATGCCCGGCTTGGTCAAGAGATCGGGGAGCAGCTGGGTCTCCGCATCGGTAAAGATCAATCCAATCAGCAGAAAACAAAAGACGCAATCCTTGACTGCCTCCGGCATGGAGCCACCACTGTGATGCCATGCGAAAGCAAAGAAAAAACCAGTCAATAGCTCGACCCCGGCATATCGGGGGGAAATGGGCGCGCTGCAATGCCGGCACCGCCCTCGCAACAACAGCCAGCTTACAACCGGAATGTTGTCGTAGCCGGCAATGGGGCGGCCGCACGCCGGGCACGCAGAACGCGGATGCACCACCGACAAGCCCCGGGGCATCCGGTAGATGCACACGTTGAGAAAACTTCCAAACACCAGCCCGAACAGAAAAAACGCTACTATCGGGAAAAATTCCAGGGCTTCGGCTCCGCTGATCATTTTTGGGAATCGACAAGCAAGGGGAACCAGAGATTATACGAAGAGAGGCGGTGCTTCCGCCTGTTACCCCTGTTACCTCAGACGGGAATCTTCAGATTGCGCGTCGTTAGATTGGAAACCTTCGGAGATGGCCGGAAAGAGTCGGCCCCATCGCCGGTTGCGGCAGATTTCCCTTCCATGCACTTCGGCGGCTGCTCACCAGCCTTGTTTCGGGCGTGAGGATCTTCCAGCCCGACTGCGCCTGCTCATGAATTGCAAGATTATAAGCAGCCAGGCCACTTTCAAGCGCAGATTCCTTCCATTCAAACAGGACGCTCTCCAGTTCGTCCGACAACGACTCAACCGGGAGGAGACACAAAACCCAATCATGGCGGGCTGCCCGCGCGTAAGCGTCACTGGTAACGCCAGGAACGGCCCGCATGGTGCGAGCGCCGTGCTGACGCGCAACCCGGAGGCTACCATCCTGCGAGCCGTGGTCCACAACAATGAACTCATCCGCTGGCAGCACAGAGTTCAGGACCCTGCCAAGAGGTATCTCGTGATTGCGAACGTGAATCAGAACGCTAAGCCTGGGCACAAGGATCTCAATTAAGCTATCTCGAACGAAAGGATCTGCAATGAAAGCACCCGCAATTATTGCAAAGATTCGGATGACAACAACCCCGTCCGGCCATTTGCATCAGGGCAATCGCATGAAAGAAATGTTGACCGTTTGTTGCCGTCTCGATGTTTCACGGCTCGCGTGCTCATTCGGATCCTCGATAAATCAGGCCGGCGATGAGGCTTGCGCAACTGTGGAAGAGGGGCCATTTATGGCCCCTTCAAGCACGGCCCAATAGATTTCATGCCTTGGAGTACATATGAGAACTTTTGTTCTCATATGTGCTCCAAGGCATCTCTCTCGGCATTTTCCACCCCAGGCTTGCTCTTACTAACATTCCCCTTCACATAAAGCGGCTATCAAAAGTTTCATGCGATTGCCCTGGCAGGTTGCCGACTTCTCACCAATTCGTCAATCCGATTCATCAATCCGAAAGAGAAAAACGCCGCCCCGTGGGGCGGCGTTTTCTCAACCTACGAACGAAACCTGCTAGTTCATCGGCTGGCGTGCCCCGCCAGGAGTCACGGTCAGGGAGTTCTGCAACTGGAAATTAAGAACGGTCTCAGGCTTGAGTATGATCTGCTGGCCCTTGGTGGCAGCTGAAACGCCAGTACCAGCGCCCGCACCCGCGGCCGCGCCAATAGCTGCACCCTTGCCGCCTCCGAAAATACCGCCCAGGATCGCCCCCACGGCCGCGCCACCGCCTACTTTGGCGGCAGTCGCCTTGCCGCGTCCGCTGCCCGATTTGGTCCACTGATCGGTCGTGAGCGTGTAGCTCTTACCGCTCATCAGCAACCGGGTGAGTTGCAGCGTCAACACGGACTGCCCGGCAAAACGGCCTGCGGACTTAACGTCCACCACACGGCCCTCTATGTCAGCCGTGGTAGGAATCACAGTATTGCCATCCACTTGAACGGGGGTTGAAATCGAAGCATGGAATATATCGCCCACCTGCGCTTTTTCCGAGTTCACCTCGTCATTTAAACGAATGCTGAGTTGAGTTCCCGTAGGCACCAGAATCGGCTGAGGGGCGGGAGGAGTCACAGGCTTGGGTGGCTCCGCTGCCGCGGCATTGTTCGCTCCGGAATTGTCGCCGGGAGCGGAAGAACGCGGAGCGTTGTTTCCGTTATTCACAGCCGAATTGTTGTCGCCCGAATTGCCCGAATTGTTATCGCGGTTATCACGCGGGGCTGGTTCCCTGCGAGGGCGCGCTGCACGGCCCGGCGCAGGTTTGCTTTCCGCGGGAGGCTGAGCATTCGCCTGTTCCTGAGCCGGTGGAGGAGCCACAGCCTGCATATTCTGCGCAGCCGCCGGGGCTACTTCCAGATTGTTCACCACTGTCTTGACGCCCTTGATCTGCCCGGCATCGCTGCCGGCGGCTTCGCGGGCCGCCTGACTGCTGACGTTTCCAGAGAGGGTTACAACCCCATCGTTCGAGCTAATGGTCAGTTGCTTCTCAGGGACTGTGCCGTCCGTTTGAATCTTGTTTTGCACATCGGATGCAATCTGCGAATCGGAGCGCCCGCCCTGGCAGCCCAGAGCGAAAAGCGCCAACGAAAACAGAGTTACCCAGAGATTTCTCCTCATCATCTTCATATCGACTCCTGAATTTTTGGTGGCGTAACTGCTTTAGATGCGGCAATCACGGGAATCTACTGCATCGGGAATTCAAAATTAACCCTTCAAGAAGGGTGAAAAATCGCGGAATACCCGCAGATTCGCGACCTCTTTAAATTTTAACCCCAAACCCAGGGCAAAGTTAGTCAAAAGGCGGATGGGCATTTCCAGCCGGTTCCGTATCCTGTCAGGGGGTTTCGTTGCGGCTTTTCTTTGGAGGAAGCGCCGTCAAGGCCGCAATTCCTGGATCTACGTACGCTGAGAACTACGCTAAACGGACGCCGCGGCCCTGAGATACTTCGGTAGTCCCTCGCGAAAACCAACCGGAGTGATATCAAACGTTTCCATCATAGACCGGATATCGCAGGTGGACCCTTCCTTTAACATCCGTAACTGGCCGACTGTAACCGGAGGCTGCTTAGACAGCGCCTGCGCGATGATGGCGATCGCTAGCATGATTGGCATCGGCACATGGAAAGCCGGCTTGCCGACACCCGCACAGCGGGCGACGAGACTGAGAATCTCATTCAACGTTAATTCCTCGGCTCCGCCCAGCTCAATCGTCCTGCCGGTTGCTGCTTCGCAGGTGAGAGCGCGGACAAAACACATCGCAACATCGGAGACGTTCACCGGCCTGAATTTTGGCAATCCATCGCCAGGAACCGGACGCACCAGCGGGGCTTTGCGCATGACATCAAGCATCTGGCTTACGAAGCCCTCCGCAGGTCCGCCGGGCCCGCCATTCATTCCCGCCGCACCGGCGCCAAAAATGAGAGAGGGCCGCAGAATGCAATAAGGGATGCCGCTGTGCCGAACCGCTTCTTCCGCCTTCCACTTGGTGGTTTGATATCCCGACACTCCATCGGCGCGCGCACCCAGCGCGGACATCTGGACAAAGCGCGAGATCGATTGCTTCTTGGCCTCCTCCACCACGTTGCGGGTCCCCTGAGAATGCACCCGCTCATAGGTGGCGCTCCCTACTTCGGCAATCACGCCAACCAGATGGATCACAGCCGTGCATCCATTCATTCCTTCCGCAAGTCCCTTGCCTTCGACGGTATCTCCTGGGACCACTTCAAGGCGGCCATGCTGAATTCCGCTCATCGCAGAAGGATCGCGCGCGAGCGCACGAACAAAGTGTCCCTCCTGCAGCAGCCGATTCAACATATGGCGCCCGACAAAACCCGTAGCCCCAGTTAGAAATACCTTCATACGCCGATTCTATCCGAGGCGCGCCGGACATACCGGGCCGGAGGGGGACACGCTCACTAAAATCCTTTGCATTTTCTATGTATTTTTCATCTGGGGGCCGTAAGACGAAACAAGTCGAGATGGATTTCCATCCATTTCTGATAGCTGGATGCCCCACGGGAAGCTGAATGAGAATTCTCTATCATGAATCCCCTGATCTTCTAATCTCCGTTCCATCGACAAACGATGTTCTTGTTGTCATGGATCCCGCCTTACTCCGGTTACCATAAAGCGTTTTCAGCGTAAGAGTAGACCAGGGATCACGGTCACTGCGCGGCTTTTCCATCTGGTTTTCGATTCCGGTTTTCGATTGATTCCGGTTTTCGATTCTGGTTTTCGAATCTGGTTTTCGATTAACGAAAAGCCGCACGGAGAGCACGTAACCAGCATACGGGTAACACTGAAAATGCTGAGAAGCACATGTAGCACGGGGATCGAAGGAGGAACCCAATCGCAGCGTGGCATTTCCGTCGGGGAAAGCACCGAGAAATAGATGCGCCAGGGATCAAGACAGGAAATGCCATGAGGATGCCGGACTTAAACCGATTTATTAGTACGACTTGCCATTTGTACGAAATTCTCCAGTGTGGTACAAAAACGCAATCCGACATGTCGTTGAAAATTGCCCGTGGTATCTATAATCCGGAAAAAGGCCGATTTCACTTCTACGTCGCGTTCAAGCCGACCATTGACCCTACGGCCGACGAACGCGGTGCGGAATCGGTGCTGCCCATTGAAGTAGCCTTATCGGTGACTGAAACAGGAGAGCTTGCCGATCTCGCCTTCGAACTACCCATGCCTTGCCGCACGAGGGATTCGGTCTCGTTCCTTTCAAGAACCGATTCAGCGAGCGTGGTGGATCAGAGGGTTTTCGTCACCGTTCCGGGGTTGAATGGCGATTCAGTATTTGAAGCCACAGCGAGCCTGGAACTAGACGGCTCCGGAAGAATCATAGGCCTGGAAATCTGCTGACCGATTCATTCACCTCGTAGGTCGCCGATTCCCTGGCCCATGAGGCCAATCGCCAGTGCGCCTGAGCCTATGGCAGCGTATCCGGTGGCAGGATTGGGGGCAGCCAATGTGCCCAAGGCAAGCAAGACATTTCCACCGCCCGCAACCGTTCCGCTAAGGATCTTTCCGATGCCATTGAAGAGTTTTCTTTTTTTAGGAGCTTTTCCCTGGCGCACCTCATCTTTGAGACGATCCACAGAATTGCTTAACTCCTTCACCGCGTTGCCAAGTTCTTTCTCCGCATCGGAAGGAATGTGGCTTGGGCGCCGATCGGCATTGGCGATTCTTCTTTGGCCATAGTCGATGGCAAGTCCAATGACTAATTCGGGATTTTCCGCTCCCGCGCTCCTTAGAAGCTCCACGTCTTCCTCGGGAATTGCCGAGCGGCGAAGATTGGCAAAAACCACACCCTTCGAATCGTCGAGTGCGTCCAACATGCCTATCCTATACATCGCCTCATGCACGTCATGAATAGGAGCATCCCGCAACTGCTTTTCCAGCACTCGAACCAAGTCAATATTGTTGGGGCCGTCTTTGCTCAGGCCATCTTTCACGAGATCGTTCAACCGGGCCGTCCAGGCAATGCTCTCCACCTGGGAGCGCAATCGCTCGATATCCTTTCCGTCGGCGTTCCTGCGGAACTCCTCGGCACGGAGGTAATCGTGTGCCAGCAGGTTTAGGAATTGCTTATATTGGTCGTCGGTCACAGGATGGCCTCGATCCTTGTGTTTTGAATATTTGTCTCTTAAATATTCGTCTTTAAATTTTCGGTTGTCGTGTCTTTCGCCGCCCCGGCAATGGGTGATAGCAGACAGTATCACGCGAACGCGGAGTTTTCCATAATGTTTGGGAAACGCGTGTTTGGGAACGGATGTCTGGGAAACGACAAAGCGAATGCCGAAGCCGGAGCTTCCATTCAGAGATGCAGCGGCGGGCCAGGAGGGCCGGAGGAGCTGGCGCCCGGAACAATCAGTTCATCCAACTTGAGGAACTCCTGCACAATCTCCTGCTCGCTGCGCTCCATTTCGGGCACCGTTCCGAAAAAGATGGCTCGTGCTTCGTGCAGGAAGACGATCCGGTCGGCCAGCTTCTTGGCCAGCCTCATGTCATGGGTCACCACAATGCTGGTGAGCTTAAGCTGATGCTTCAGCTTTTGGATCAGATTGCCAAGAAGAGCGGCCATGAGAGGATCGACCATGGTGGTTGGCTCATCGTAAAGAATGCATTCCGGCTGCGCTGAGAGCGCCCGCGCAATGGCCACGCTGCGCTTCATGCCGGTGGAGAGATCGGACGGCAGCAAGTCGCGCATGGCCTTCACGCCCACCATATCGAGCAAACCATCGACGATCTGGTAGATCTGGTCTTCTTCGAGGTCGTGCCTTTCGCGCAGTGGGAACGCCACATTCTCGCCAACCGTGAGCGAATCGAACAGCGCGCCATTCTGGAACACCATGGTTACTTTCTTCCGGATACGCTCCATGTCGCCCTCGGTGGCGCCGGTGATGTCCTCAAAGGCAACGACGATGCGGCCCGAATCGGGCTTGAGAAAGCCCATGATGTTATGCAGAGAAACCGATTTCCCTACGCCGCTTCGCCCCAGGATGCATAGAGTCTCGCCTGGAAAGACCTCGAAACTCACATTGTCGAGAATCCGGCGATCGCCGAACGACTTGGAGACTCCCTGAAATTCAATGTAAGGCTGGGGCGATTGAGGATGCTGATGGGCGGAATGGGTCATTGAATCATAGGGGACGAACGGGGAGTCATAGGAGACGAATGGTCAACCGAATGAACGGCCTCTTCGTTCAAGATTTCCTCGATCGTGCACGCTCAAAATCTTCAGGCGTATTCAAATTGTCGAACATCCCGGGTGCCAACGCAAATTCGCCCAGTTCGCGCTCGGTCAGAATTTGCGTGTGTTCCCTCGGGAAGAGCGGCTCGACCTTGTACTTGCCTTCCCGCAGCGCGGCTTCGGCTACCGTCAGGAACTCCCGGGAAAAAATCGCACACAGCGGCTGCACGCGCCCGGCGACCGAAGGAGCCGTAACCAACGCCGTAGAGTCAAGGGCTTTCCCGGCCAGATAACGAAGAAATTTCGGGGTAAGAAAGGGAGTATCGACGGCGGTAATCAGATTGTGCGCAGTCGTGGAATTCAGCAAAGCGGCATGAATGCCGCCCAGGGGACCGCATCCCGTATAGATATCTTCAAAGCAAGGCCCGAACGCCCCATACAACTCGCGGCTACCGATAATAGAGACGGTTTCGCAAACTTCGGCAAGAATGCTTTTTGTTCGCTCGATGAGCGTTGCGCCCTCAAGAGAGAGAAAAGCCTTGTTTTCTCCCATCCGGGAGCTCTGGCCTCCGGCCAGCACAAATCCGCTTAATGGTTGGCGCACGGGATCTATTTTAGTAGGGAACGGATTATCCTCGGGTTCGTACGCCGGAAAATAGCAACGGTCTTAAGTGATCCATAATCCATAATCGAAAATTGATGATCCATAATTGAAGATCGATGAACGATCGTCCATGGTCATTGTCAAGGCTCAACAATCAATGACCGATGCCCCGCACATGACCTACTTCGAGTTTGTTGGCTGAGGGTTAAAGTAAATATTCACATGAATGGTTGTGTGCTCTACATTCGTATTATGTACATGCACAATTGAGCTGGGGACTCGATAGTAGATGTATAGGAACCGCTCGAGGAAGAATCCCTGCCGCTGGAGGAAGAGTCCATACCACTTGAAGATGAGTCGGTCCCGCTGGAAGATGAATCTGTGCCGCTCGAAGATGAATCCGTACCACTGGAAGACGAGTCTGTTCCACTCGAAGATGAGTCTGTGCCGCTGGAGGCGGAGCCACTGCCGCTCGTAGAGGATTGGCTGCCGCTGGTGGCTGGGCCACGTGCAATAACAGGTGCAACAGTAAGAGAGTCATTGTCAAAAGAGTCACGGACGGCGCCAGCCTGTCGTTTCTCATTGTGTCTCTTTTCATGCAGCCACCTCATCGTTCTTGAGCGAATGGCGCGAATGCTTCCTCTGGTTTAGAGGGCCAACGCGGAATGCATCCTACCCCCTACATCGCACGCGATGCAAGAAACCCAAGTAACTAACGAGCACCAGGATTCTAACCTTCCTACTCATTTGTTACTCGAAACTTCTTAGAAGCCCAGGGCAATCGCATGAAAGAAATGTTGATCGTTTGTGCCGTCTCAAAATTTTGTCTCACGGCTCGCGTTCTCCTTCGGTCCCCGATACTCAGGCTGGCGATGAAGCTGGCACAACTGTGGAAGAGGGGCCATTGATGGCCCCGTCAAGCACGCCCAATAAATTTCATGCCTTGGAGCACAAATGAGAGCTTTTGTTCTCATTTGTGCTCCAAGGCATCGTACTAGGCATTTTCCGCTGACGCTTGCCTCTAACCTTCCCACATAAAGAGGCTATCAAAAGTTTTCATGCGATTGCCCTGCTTAGAAGCCCTTGCCGACGAACTCCTCCACACTGAATTGCTTGGAGGGCTTCTTGGCGGCCAATTTTTCGGCGTATTTCGCCAGCACGTCGACTTCGATGTTCAAGGGAGCTTCCGGCTGCAAAGACGACAGGTTGGTTTCCTGATAGGTATGCGGAATGATGGCAATCTCGACTTGATCGCCGTCAATCCGCGCGACTGTCAAACTAATGCCTTCAACGGTAACGGACCCTTGAGGAACAACGTAACGCATGAGATCGGGGGGAACGCCGAAAGTGAGCCGCCAATCTTCGCCGCCAGGAATCTGCGCGAGCGAAACCAGGGTAGCAACGCCATCCACGTGCCCTTGGACGACGTGGCCATCGAGCCGCTCTTCGGCGCGTGCAGGAAGCTCCAAGTTCACCCGGGCCCCTTGCCGCAATTGCCGCAGCGATGTTCTTTGAACGGTCTCTTCCGCAAGATCAGCGCAGAAGACGTGTTGAGCAGAATCGTCTGACGGAACGAGATCCACCACCGTAAGACACACACCGCTTACGGCGATGCTGTCTCCAATCTTGAGTTGCGGCACGAGACTTCTGCCAGAAACGGAAAGACGGGTCTTATCTCCGTGGCGAGCCAACCCGGCGACCTGGCCTACTTCACGAATCAGTCCGGTAAACATAATGCTCCAGGGCCTCCTGCACTAGGCAATCTTTTTCCTTGTTCGATCCTTGTGGCGATGCTGGCAATGCACAACTTGATTCGGGCCTTACCTTAACGCTCTAGAGATATTTCATATGAGTGGCAGCCGATACAACTTAAATTCCTCTCCCGTGCCACACCAGTTAGGAAAGCCTCTGAGAAAGACTGCCCCAAACCTCGCATTGAGCAGCTGGCTCGCTCCCGGACG
>DATGIO010000076.1:0-19679 GCA_035295685.1 Candidatus Angelobacter sp. | reverse complement strand
GTTCTTTTCCTGCCATCACGCCATTATGGATGGGTGGGGGCACCAGATCTTTCTCGGCCATTTGCTGGAGGCGTATACAAGCATAAAATCCGGCAGGGCTCCTGATTTGGGAAAGCCCGATAACACGTATCACGAGTTTGTAAATCTGGAGCATGCGATTGGCCGCTCGGAACAGGCCGCGCAGTTCTGGAGTTCCTATTTATCGGGGGTGCAGTTTCCGCCGCTTCCGGGTTTTGTTTTGCCGGCTTCCGATGAGGCAAACGATCCAAAGATCGTATCTGTGCTTGAGCCGGATCAGAATGTGGCCCTGGAGCGGATCGTGCGGGAGCATGCCGTTTCCGCTCAGGCGCTGCTGCTCGCTGTCTGGCTGGAGGTTTTGCGGCGGTGGTCGGGAGATTCCGTTGTAACAACTGGGGCGATTTCCAACGGCAGATCAGAGTATCTCGTCGATCCTCTCTCGTCCGTGGGGCTTTTCTGGAATGTAGTACCCGTTGTTTCGCGCAAAGAATTGCCGGTGTTGCAGCAGGCGGAGGTTGTGCAGAAAGATTTGATAGCCGTTCAGCCGTATGCTTCTTATCCGCTGCTAAAGCTCATGGCTGGCAATGGTGGAGAGGAGCTTTTCTACTCGGCATTCAGGTACTTGAATTTCTGGAACGCGAAGCAGATTCCGAAGGAGAGCGGTCTGCGGTATCAGGGTTCCTATACCGTTGATCGTTACCCATTTGCGTTAACTTGCACTGCTGGGGTTATTCCTTCCGGGCGCTATCTTCAACTTGAATATGACCCGAAAGCAGTCTCCCTGGGATTCGCTGAAAATCTTCTCAACTCCTATAAAACTCTGCTGGACGAAATAACCCAGGCAGTGAAATGAGTACGCTGGCCTTTTCCTGGGAGGACAGCTTCTTACAGTCCACACGAAATCTGAATAGCTATAAGCGGTCATGAGGGACATTTCTCTGCAAGTGGAGCGAGATCCCACCCAGGTTCCGCTGATGAGTAAAGGAGATTGATGAAGAGTTTAGAAACTGTGGTGAATGAGCCCCGGTGAGCTGATAGGCCTCGAAAGTCGGCATATACCGCGAGAAACTAATCCTTCTGGATAGAAGTGTTTTGCATTATTCTAATTGGGCTGACTGAAGGGCCACTCGCGAGTTCATTCTGAGAATGATTTCGTGAGTGTGATCATAACGATAGGAGCACCTTCATGGAGACTTTACTTCAGGATGTTCGCTATGGTTTGCGCATGCTGGTCAAGAAGCCCACATTCGCGATCGTGGCTGTCCTGACGCTGGCTCTGGGCGTGGGAGCCAACACGGCCATTTTCAGCATCGTGAACGCCGTGTTGCTGCGTTCTCTGCCCTACCCCGATCCCGATCGTCTGGTACGAATCTTCTTTAACGAGCCCGGCGTAGGATTGCGGGGCGTTAGGTTTTCCAAGCCCGAACTGGATGACCTGCTGACGCGATCGGGTGTATTTGAAGATGTGAACCCGATCATTCAGGGTAGCGATAATTTCCCCGGCGACAAACAGCCCGAGCGTGTCGAGGCGGTTGTTAGCGGTTTCAGCTACTTTTCCATGCTGGGTGTGGTCCCGCAAATTGGACGGTTGTATGGTCCGCAAGACTTCGTGCCCGGTTCCGCTTCAGTGGTTGTGATCAGCGATGGCCTATGGCGCCGTGCCTATGGCGCCGATCCGAACGTTCTCGGCCGTACCATCCAGGTCGACGGTGATCCCATTACAATTATCGGGGTTCTGCCACGCGGATTTCGCCATCCTGGGCCGACGGTTTCCGGCGACGTGGAACTGTTTGGCGCCTCCGGGTTCAGCGCAGATCCCTTTCCACCGCCAAAGCGTGGTACCCGGTTTTTCAGAGCTGGAATCGGACGACTTAAGCCTGGCCTGACACTGGAGCAAGCTCAGGCGCAGCTCACTGCCATGGCTGCCCAATTGCGCCACGACTTTCCCACAGATTACCCACCGCAGGCGCAATGGACAATTGAGATTCAACCCTTGCAAGAAGCTTTGGTGGGCAAAGTTCGGCCCATGCTGCTGGTGTTACTGGGCGCGGTAATCCTGATCGTTTTCATCGTATCGTTGAACATTGCCAATCTCCTCCTGGCGCGCGCTTCGGGGCGGCAACAAGAGTTGGCGGTGCGGTTAGCCCTGGGTGCGAGCCGCGGTCGCATGGTGCGCCAGATGCTGACCGAGTCCATGCTGCTGTCGCTCATCGGCGGTGCTGCGGGAATCGTAACCGCAGTTGCTTCTTTAGGCTTCATCCTGCGCTTTGTGCCATCGAACCTTCCCCGGCTCAGCGAAGTACGAATCGATTGGGGGGTGCTGGCGTTCGCCCTGCTGATTTCCATTCTCACCGGCTTAGTGTTTGGACTTGCGCCAGCGCTTCATTCGACAAAAGGCGCGCTCTCCTCGGCCATTCGTGAAGGCAGTCGCGGGTCTGGCGACAGCGCTAAGACCGGCCGATTGCGGGATGTTCTAATCGTCTCGGAACTGGCATTCGCCGTCATACTGATGGTGGGAGGCGGCTTGCTGCTGCGCACGCTGCGGCATCTTTTGCAGGAAAATCCAGGCTTCAATCCAACTCAAGTTGTCACGGCAAACATGTGGCTAGGAATTCCCAGCGATCCGAAGGCGGACCCGTATGCCGGTATTCCTGGTAAGGCCCGCTTCAATCGTGAGTTGCTGCGGCGCATGAAGGCAATTCCAGGAGTGGAACTCGCCGCAATCACCTCGGCGCTACCGACCACCAATAATAACCCCAACGCAGCCGGTAGCTTAACGCTTGAAGGCTTCGCGATTGAAGATAGACCTGTCGAGTCCTCGCAGGACCTGCAGGCCGAGAAAATTCGGATAAGCCCCGATTATTTTCAGGTGTTACAGACGCCGCTCCTAAGCGGCCGCTCATTCACCGAGGGCGATGAAGACGGCAAACCGCTGGTTGGCATCATTGATGAAAGCACCGCTCGTAAGTATTGGCCAACCCAGGATCCTGTGGGCCGCCGAGTGCGGTTCGGAAAAGATCCAACCAAGCCATGGACGACCATCGTGGGCATTGTTAAGGATATCAAGAGTGACGGTCTCGACGTCGATGGCATTCCCCACATCTACGTTTCGACCTATCAAGACAACCTCCCGCTACTGAGCGTGGCGTTGCGGACGTCTCTGCCCGCGAACCTGCTCGAACCACAGATTCGGCGTGAAATCCAGAGCATTGATCCCGGCTTGGCGATATCCAATACTTTGTCTATGAATGACGTGCTCAATCGCTCGCTGGCTTCGCGCCGCTTTTCTGCCGGCCTGGTGGGCGGATTTGCCGGACTGGCGGTGCTTCTGGCCTCCATCGGAATTTACGGCTTGTTGGCTTATATGGTCGGCCAACGATCGCACGAGATCGGTATCCGCATGGCCCTGGGCGCGCGGCGGAACGACATTCTGAGAATGTTCTTACGCAAGGGGGTCGCGCTTGCCGGCGTGGGCATCGTTGCCGGAGTGGTCTTTTCTGCATCCACTGCTTCCCTGATGGCAAGTTTGCTTTATGGGGTGCGCCCCCATGATCCGGCTGTGTTTCTGATCGTGCCTCTGCTTTTACTTGCAGTGGCCGCGCTGGCTAGCTATCTTCCTGCACGCCGCGCGACGAAAGTGAACCCGATGATTGCCCTTCGCGAAGCATGAACTCACCGGCTTAGGGCCGGTCCATCAATGGCCAGGAAATCTTAATGCCATCTTTAACTTAGAGCGTTTCCTGAGTTGCTATAGCCCGACCAAGGCCTCCTTGTCCTGGCTTCAGCCATGCCGTTCAGTATGCTGAAATCTCCGGCCTTCCAGCCCTGCGGGCACTTCAGCGCCTGTGAACAGGCTACACCAAAGCGAAAAACGCTTTAGCGGGAACGCGCTTCTATACTTTGGCTGCTTATCTTGGTTTTTGTCGGTTTCTGGAAAATCACCCACAGAGTCCTTGCAATCCACAACAGAGGTTCATAATGTGCTGCGAAACTGCGCGGCTTGTTACAACTTGGAGCCTCTTTCATTGCAGTGATAGTTGATGGTCTATTCTCAGCCGCTTTCTGACGGAGGTGTCAAATGAACGCACAGTATCAGACGATTCTACAGCCCCAGACCGAACCGATCCAACGCCAGCCCCAACTCAGCATTCCGAGGTGGAACCCATTCCTCAAGATTGCCTTTCGATTCTCGATGGTATATTTGGGGCTGTATTGTCTTGCCACGCAAGTTCTCAGCGTCCTGCGCACCATTACCACGGCAGCGACAGTTAGCCCTCCCGATCTGGCCACTGTCTGGCCGCTGCGCCCCGTGATCGACTGGACCGCCACCCATATTTTCCACGTGAATGCGCCCCTGACCGTCTTCTGGGGCGGCAACAGCGCCGGCCCCGACTGCATTTTCGGTTGGGTCACGGCCTTCTGCCTGCTGGTGATCGCCACTGCCGCAACAGTCGTCTGGTCACCGCTCGACCGCAACCGGGAGAATTACGCTGAGCTGCATAAGTGGTTTCGGCTTTTCGTTCGCTTCGCGCTTGCCGCACACATGATTCTCTACGGTATGGTGAAAGTCATCCCGGTACAGATGGCGTATCCCTCATTGATCAGGCTGCTGCAGCCTTTCGGCACGCTCTCTCCCATGGGGGTTCTCTGGGCCGACATGGGCTCGGCCCCGGCTTATCAAATCTTCACCGGCTGCGTCGAAGTCGCAGGTGGATTGCTGCTGATCGTCCCTCGCACGGCCACCCTCGGCGCCCTGGTCAGCCTCGCTGCCATGATCCAGGTGTTTACGCTGAACATGACACACGATGTGCCGCTAAAGCTGTTTACCTTCCACCTCATACTGCTCTCCTGCTTTCTTTTGGCCCCCGACGTTCCACGCATGGTCAGATTCCTGTTGCTGCGCCAGACCACGTCGCTTTCCACGGAAGCGCAACTCTTCCGCAGCGTCCGGGCCAACCGGACCGCACTTGCCGCGCAAATCCTATTTGGTCTGTGGCTCGTAGGTGTGGCCTGCAACTACGCCTGGGGTATCTGGAATACCCGGGGCGGGGGCAGACCGCTCCCGCCGCTCTATGGCATATGGGAGGTGAAGCAGATGTCGATCGACGAACAACCACGCCCGCCGCTGCTTACTGACTCCACCCGTTGGCGGCGCGCCATCTTCGATGCTTACCCCGACGGGATGGCCTTTCAGCGCACCGACGATTCGTTCGTTCCTTATGTCGCCTCCGTCAATCTCCCGGACAGAACTCTCACCCTCACGAAGAGTTCCTTCAATCTCCAGGAGAGAACTCTCGACCTCACGAAGAGTGACGACAAGAACTGGACAGCGAACTTCACGTTCCAGCGGCCTGCCAAGGATCAGCTCATCCTGGATGGCCGGATGGACAATCATCAGGTGCATATGGAGCTTCAGTTGATCGACCGGAATAGTTTTGTACTGGTCTCAAGAGGTTTCCACTGGACCCAGACGTCCACCTTCGGCCGCTATTACCGTGACCCGCAAGGGAAGTAATGCCGGAACATTTCCAAGTACTTGTGGCTGTCGGATTACGTTGGGCTGCATAGGTGGTTTCGGCTTTTCCTTCGCCTCGCACTTGCCGGACAGATGATTATCTACCCTATGGTGAAAGTCATCCCGGTACAGATGC
The DNA here is from genome assembly GCA_035295685.1 of Candidatus Angelobacter sp. Taxonomy (GTDB): domain Bacteria; phylum Acidobacteriota; class Terriglobia; order Terriglobales; family Acidobacteriaceae; genus Angelobacter. The sequence goes on along the minus strand of DATGIO010000076.1, from coordinate 14,010 downwards.
ATTATCCCGCATTGACCAGGCCGCTGCAGCAGTGGCTGGACATTTCATTGGTGTGCGGAATTGGCGGTATAAATGCAATCCTTCAACTCCCATACCGGCTTGGTCGTTCCTTTGGAGCGAGAGAACGTAGATACTGACCGCCTCACCGCTTGCGGCTCGTAGCTTCCACTCAGCAGCTGTTCCCGGATCGCTGGCCAGTGCTGCTTCAGGTAGCCCGACGGAGCGATTCGGGCCCTTCCCGTCGAGCCTTCGGAGCTTCACTCCTCCCCTCATCGGTAAAGGCCAACAACATCTGGATCTGGTTTTTCTGCCGCTTGTCGCTCATCGAGTCCCGCCGACTACTTGCCGCTCCCTTCCGTTTGGGCCTTCGTCGCTTGCGCAACTACAATGCCCGCTGCTGACTTCTGCGTCGCGGTCAGAGTGAATCCCTTCACCCTCAGTCGCGATTCCGTGACACGCCGCAGACCTCCCGAGGTAAGTTCGACCGCCTTCAGCGCACAACCGCCGGATTTACCACCGGCCGCCTTGATGGATGTGGGCTTCGCGGTATTTTGCCCGCTCGCCCGCTGCCGTAGGCCTCTTCATCCGGTTTTTGTTCATCGGCTCGCGCCTTTGCTCCACGCTTCTTTCAGACCACGCCTCGCGACGACACCCTTGCGCTTCACTATCACTTCACCTCCATCAGGTTGTGAAGAGGACTTTCACCTCCAAGCTGTCGAACATGCTCGGCACACAAAATGAACCCGCCTTTAAAGGGCGGGTTGGAGAAAAGGTTTTCCGAACAGCATTACTGTCTAACGTGCGTGGTACTGAATCACAACATTGATCGAAGATGCAGGCGTCACACATCCTGTGGGCGGCACAACCGACAACCGCAGAGTACTTCCTGCGGAGTAATTTACTGAAAGCGGGCCGCTGTCATTTTCGTCAGCAGCTAGCACGAGCGTTTTCGTGCCGGCAGCAGTGCCATCACTTACCTGCAGAACGATGTTGTTGGTGCATCCTGATGGCGGGATCACAGCGTCCGCTTCAATACGAGTCAGCACGATGTCGTTCGCAGGTGTGAGCCTGGCCACGTTCGCTGAGTTTTTGGCAGCTTGTGGAAGATAGGCGTTCCAAACTTGGCTTCCGGCTGGCCCAATCGGCCACTGGGGGCCAATTCGTCCAATTGGTCGCAATTGGTCCTTGCAACCCTTGTGGTCCCTGGGGTCCCGGAGGCCCTTGCAGACCTTGAGACCCTACAGGACCTTGGGGGGCCAATGGGCCCTGGAGGTCCTGGCGTCCCCTGTTGCGCAACATCCGTTCCGTCCACGACAGTGACACTTGAGTCCCCTGCGTTGCAGACATATATCTTGTTTGGTCTACACGCGCCACAATCGCGGCTGCTCAAAGCGACAGCAGTCAGACTGGGCTAGATGCAATTGCATGAAGTGGCTGTACATCGGGAAGGAAAATACAAACTGGTCAGCGCCAAAACTCGTAGCTGGGAAAGAGCGGAGCAAAAAGCACTTGTAACCGGTGTCGGATGGGCGCTGCTGTATGCGCACTCTGATTCAGAATCGAAGTGGAGCCAGGTTGTGGGCAACATTGTTTCTGAGTGAACACAAATTTTGGGTCTGGTCTGCTCACGAAAAAACTGATTGAAGCGGGATCGAAAGAAAGCGATCAGAGCAAGTGAAACGTGGCTCGCGCGAGCACGTTTCTCTCGTGGTTACACTTAGGTTTCCTTATTGTTGGCCTGACCTGGGTAAAAGACAAAGCTATTGCGGTACCAAGGTTAATTCATGAGTTTTACCTTTGGCCACTGCGATATCCGAGAACGCCATGGGGAAAGCGAAACCCTCATACCACGCTCGCCATTGGTCCATGTAATGAGGACTGAAAAGCTGTCCCGACTGCCCGGTCAGGAGATTGAAATTACTGGCATCAAGATTGGCAAGATCCACCGTCATTCGCTCGGAAGGCCCAAATCTGCTGCCGGTCTGTTTCACCGTGTATTCATCGCCCGATTGAGGCACGATGTCAGGACCACTCCAGCGATTCAAGATCGGGATTTGGCCAAAGAGTGGATGCTGCACGCGCAATAGGACCTGACCTGCCCACTTCCAGGATGCCAGGTCGCCAGGCGCATTCTTTTGAGTCACAGTTTTTTCTACTGCGGCCGTCAGCAAATCTTCGTAAGTCGCGTACCCGTCCGGCAACCATCGGCGTGGCTCCTGGCGCAAAATATTCTCCAAGGCTACGGAGCTCATTGACCAGTGATAGTGAGTCCATCCCATATCAATATCTGCGGATTGCCCGTTCGCTGGCCCCAGTTTGGGTTCAAGCAATAATTGCAAAAGTTGTTGCCTCGCCTGCGTAATCAACGTTGGCGCAGCTAAATCAGGAGAAACCCAGCCGTTCCATTTTTGCATCAGCTCTGATGCCTTGCGCGCGCGGGCAGAGGCTTTGGGAGAATGGCTGACGGCGGAAACGAAACGCTCTCCGCAAAAACGATCGAAAACCGAATAGGTATCAGCCTGCAACTTCAGCATGTCCTCAGCCGCAAACTTTTCTTGTGAGTTCAGGACGTCATAAATGCGCTCGGTCCGGTAAGGCGGCCCCCATTGCGTGCTGATACTGTACACATATTTATCTGGGGCGATCCGTCCATTTGCCGTCGCAATGACCCCTGACGGAGGATCGTAAACGCTGGGCAGCTTGCCAAAAGGAATATACCCTGCCCACTCATGGCTATTGTCGCTTCCGTTCACCGGAAGCGAACCATCTCCCGAGCGGCGGAGAGGAATATGACCGGCTGCTTGATATCCAATGTGGCCATCCACGTCGGCATAGACTATGTTTTGCGCAGGACCGGAAAAATGAGATAGCGCCTGGCGAAATTCCGGCCAGTTCTGCGCAGCATCCATATCGAAAAAAGGCACTGTGACCGGATCATCATAGACGCTCCACTTTAGAACAACCGTGCGCTTTTCATGCGGTATAAGGCCGGTGATCACCGGGCCGTGTCGTGTAAGCATTACATCGAAAACCACGCTCGGCTTGCCTTTTACCAGGATCACTTCACGTCGCCTCTCCATCGGCCTCCAACCGTCAGGAGTTTGGTATTCGCCGTCTGCTCTCACGTTTTCCACGAAAACATCTTCCACATCCGGCTCAAGATTCGTGAATCCCCACGCAATTCGCCGGTTATGCCCTACCAGAACATAAGGCAATCCTGGCAAAGTGAACCCTGCCACATCGAACCCAGGCTCACCGTTCCCAGCGCGAATTTCCAGTTGGGCTTCATACCAGGTGTTCGGAATTTGGAGTCCCAAGTGCATATCATTAGCAAGTAACGGCTTGCCGGTTACAGTATGCCTTCCTGAGACCACCCAGTTATTGGAGCCAGGAACAAAGACATCCTCTGGTGCCGGCGAAGCTGCGTGAACCTGGCCGCCAACAGAATTATTGCTGGATGGATTTGCGTCAGCGGGTAAAGATAAATTACTTTCTGTGGCCACACCTTCGTCCACACCTGGAGGATGGTCACGCCAGGAGGAATTGGGATACAGATCCACGGCAAGTTCCGGCCCCAGTTTGGAAGCAATCTCTTCCCTTGCCAGTTTCGTGGCAAACAGACCATGATTCAACGCTTCACTCATAAGAATTCCGCAAAGCAGCGAATCTATTCCGGTCCACGGCTTTGGAGAATAACGCAGCACCCGAAACTCAATCGGCAGATTTTCGCGGTGACTTTCAAGGAAAGCGTTTACACCTCGTGCATAGGCCTCAAAGTGGGAACGATCGCGCATTGAAAGCGCCTGCCACGAACGCTCCGCGACCTCGCGCAGTCCAAGGATCCGTTGTTCTTTGTCGCGATCAAGCAAAACAGAGCCGACAGCCTCGGATGCAGTGCCCCCAGCCAGACGCCGGGACAAATCCATCTGCCAAAGCCGATCCTGGGCCGTCACATAGCCTTGTGCAAAGAACAAGTCTTCGGCGTTCTCGGCCACAATGTGAGGTACGCCTCGCGCGTCGCGAATCACCTTGGCTTCTGTGAAAAGCCCTCTGACCGAGACTTTGCCGTCCATCTGGGGCAAGGCTTGGTGGGCGGTCCAATAGAACCATGTTGCACCGGTACAAATAATCAACACTAAGCCTATGATCAAAACAGCCGTGACCCGCAGAAATTTCGGGGCTCGCGACTTCGGAGCAGGCCCAGAAGCCGCGTCATCCGTGTGGTCAATGGGAAGCACAGCGCGGGACTCAGCTTCTTGTTTTGAAAGTGGAGTGACAGTGCGCAACGTAGGCTTAGAAGAATGGGAATCGTTCGACATGGTGGATATGCCTTGGGTCCTCTGCCATTAAGCTGAAGTGTTAAAGCGGCGCATCATAGCGGGAAGATTTTCGAAATGAAATCCGTTCAATCAGCATGGGAAGCATGCGTGGCCAGGGCCTTGACCACATTGTACTGATTGTGAGGTTTGCTTTGGTTCTTCTTCTATCAGGCAAGCCAAAAATGGCGGCCTTGACTAGCGGGTCAAGAAAAGATCCAAAAGATCGTTCAGATCATGAGCTGTCTCGCGGTTTATTGATGTTGCGCATCCTCTTCCATCTTCTTGCGCAAACTGAGAGGACGCATATCAGTCCAAACCTCTTTTATGTACGCGAGGCATTCCTGCTTTGAACCCGTTTTTCCCGCTGCACGCCATCCCAGTGGCATCTGTTTGTAGTCAGGCCAAATCGAGTACTGCTCTTCATGATTGACGACAACGTTGTAGACAGTCGTATCTTCTTGATCATCCTTGTACATTGCTTTTCTCCTGTATCGTTTGATATTGGAACAGCGTTGAGATCCGGTCAAAACGCCAACTGCGGCTCTTCACCAATTGCCCTATGCCGTTACGCAAAAAATTCCACACAAATTACTGAAAAGCCGCAACCTGCAATGAATTCTTTGAGGGCTTGTTCCGAAGTTAGATTTCGGTCAAACCCAATGACCACTGCCGCTTCTGGATAGCTGGCTCGGGCTCGCACGATGCCTTTCTGTTCTCGCAGCATTACTTCAAGACCTGTGGCGCAGGTTACGCACGTAAACCCCTTCACCGTATAGAGAACGTTTTCGTTTTCAACCGGACCAGCCTTGGCCAGCTTGTGGATGGCCAGCGGACCCGCTCCTGCCAGTCCAAAGCCGGTTGTGATACTCATGACACGGGTGAGGAATTTTCTTCTGTCCATTTGAGTTTTCTCCTATTCCGCCTGCGCGCTGCCAGGCTCGTAGCGCCAGGCGGTCTTGATGCTTGCCTTATCAGAAAAACGAAGATCCACGTACTCCTCGAATTCAATTTTCCTATCAAGTACTCCGGTTTCGATCATCAGATCGCGTACCAGATCGAAATCCGGCTTGCGAGGTGCGAGTGGGGTGTACACCACCCGGTCCAATGGCTTGGTGAGCGCCCAGCGCAGCAGCGCTGGATTTTGGTTGTAGTAGAAGCGTCCTACAAAATCAGCCGCATTCTCGCGATACGGCTTCCCTTTTTCCAGCCACAGCCCGGAACGCGCGATGCCATCTACCAGCGTTTGCACCGCTTCCGGACGCTGGTCGATCACATCCTGCCGCACCACCAGGACACAGGACATATAATCAGGCCAGTACTCCCGGGCCTGAAACAATATCCGTCCAAATCCACCCATCTCTGCTTGCGACGGAAACGGCTCACCCATGGAAAACGCATCGATGGCGTGTGCCGCCAGCGCTCCTGCCACATCCGGCGGAGCCATTTCCACCATCTTGATTTCTCCTGGCTTGATCCCGAACTTCTTCATCGCGCGGAACACAATCAGCCGCTCATCGGAAAACCGGCTCGGGATCGCAATGATCCGGCCGCGCAGATCTGCAAACGTCCGGACGGGACCGTCCTTTTGCACCACCACCGCGCTGCCGTAGCGATGTCCCAGGTAAACAACTTTGATCGGGACACCTTGTGACTTCAGCGCAATTGCCAGCGGCGCCACAATGAATGCCGCCTGCACCTTATTGGAGATCAGCGCCTCTTTGATCTCTGGAAATCCTTGAAACATCTTGGGCAGGAAAATTTCTCCACCCGTGGAGAATTTGGAGATATAGTCGGTCACCGGACACGCCAAGTGGCAGGTAACCGGGATGTAAGCGACAGTAAACTTTCGTTTTTCCGGCGGCAGGTAGTCGTTCACAATGGATGTCCAATCGACATTGAGATAAGCATGAAGTGCTGAAACCAGCACCAGCCATGCGAAGACCAGAACCGGAACTTTCTTTTTAAAAATCATTCAGAAACCCCCACCGAACCGACCTGAGCTTCTCCAGGCGGCGAAAGCCTGTATCCAGGGCCAGTCCCGTCAAACCAATCAAGATCATGGCGGCTACCACCAGGTCATATCGCTTTCCGGAGTTGCGCGAGTCGATTACCAAATAACCAAGGCCCGAATCCACAGCAATCATCTCCGCCGCTACCACGACCAGCCATGCGATTCCCAGCGCGATGCGAAGCCCCACAATGACCTGGGGCAGCACCGCGGGAAATACCACCTTCACAATCAGCTGGGCAGAGGAGAGCCCAAAGTTGCGTCCGGCCCTGCGATACATTGAAGGAATATTGCGTACCCCATTCATGGAAGCAACTACAATCGGAAAGAAGGATGCAAGAAAGATCAGGTAAATAGCCGCTACCTCACCCACACCGAACCAGACGATGGAAACGGGGATCCATGCGATAGGACTAATGGGCCGCAGCATTTGTATGACAGGATTTACTACAAAAGCCCATCCTGGATACCAACCGAGCAGCAGTCCAGATGGAATACCCAGGACAACCGCTGCGAAGAAGCCGACTCCTACGCGCCGCAGCGAATCAACCACGTAATGGTACAGCAGACCTTTCCTGACCAGCTCTGCCATGCCACGCTCGACGTCCAGAGGTGATGGGAACACCTTTGTAGCTGTCCACTTCACCGAGAAATGCCACAATACGAGAAATACGCCTGCCGTAAGCAACGGCCATATATATCTTTCCCACTTCTGGGCTTGTCCCATGGCCCTCATACTTTATGCGCCAGGCCTATCTGTTCAAAGATGCCGTCGCGCAACTCCAGATACCGTGGGGAGCTGATGTCACGAGGATGAGGAATATCAATCTCAACAATCTGCTGGATCTTTGCCGGCCGGGTGCTCATTATCACCACGCGGTCGGCAAGCTGAATCGACTCTTCGATGTCGTGCGTAACAAGAATGACGGTTTTGCGTTCGGCTTCCCAAATGCGCAGCAATTCTCTCCGCATGATCAGGCGCGTGATGGAATCCAGCGCGCCAAATGGTTCATCCAGAAAGAGCATATCGGGATTCACAGCCAGCGCGCGGGCAACTTCGACCCGCTGCTTCATCCCGCCCGAGAGCTCCTGTGGATAGGCCTTCTCAAAGCCCTGCAGGCCCACGAGCTGGATGTAGTGCGCAATGCGCTGTGCGCGCTCCTGCTTTGAAAGCCGGAACAGCCCAAAGCCGATATTGCCTTCGACCGTGAGCCACGGAAACACACCTCGCTCCTGAAAAACGAAGATGCGGCGCGGATCAGGACAGCGGACTGCCTCATCATCAATCCACACCTGTCCGCCGGTGGGAGAAATAAATCCCGCAATGATGTTCAACATCGTGGATTTGCCGCAGCCTGACGGGCCCAGCAAGCAGACAAATTCTCCATCGCCAACTTCCAGATCAATATGCTGCAAGACCTGGACCTTATGGCCGTCCCCGTTGAAGACCATGTTAACGCCTTCAGCCCGCAACTTCGTCTTTAGCGCACGTCCTTTCTTGACCGCACGCTCGGTAAAAATCGCTTCTATCATTGCTAATCCTCGGAATAGCCCCATTGCAGAGATTTGATCTTTTCCAAAGACCTCATGCTGATGTCCAGCATCAAGCCAATTACTCCAATCATGGCCATGCCCGCCACCACCAGGTCATAGCGATTTCCAGCATTGCGGGCATCCACGATCAAGAACCCCAGTCCCGAATTCACAGCGATCATCTCCGCCGCCACTACCACCAGCCACGCAATACCCAGCGTAATCCGCAGGCCAATAATCAACTGGGGAGCTACCGCGGGAAACAAGACTCGATATACCAACTGCGCCTGACTCAAGCCAAAGTTACGGCCGGCATTGATATAGACCTGGGGAATGCCGTTGACCGCATTCATGGCCGTCACTGTGAGTGGCAGCAAAGATGCCAGAAAGATGAGAAATATTGCCGCCATATCGCCAACGCCGAACCACAAAATGGAAATCGGAATCCAGGCAAGCGGCGAAATCGGACGTAAGATCTGGATCAGCGGATTCAAGGCCATTCCCGCCCTCTGATACCAGCCAATGGCAAGCCCAAGGGGAATCGCCAACAAAGCCGCCATGACGTAACCCCAGGTAACCCGGAACAATGAAGCGACAATATAATTCAGCAGTAATCCGCGTTGCGCGAGTTCCACGATACCGGTGACCACAGCCAACGGCCCAGGCAACATATGAAAGCTCTGATACTCTGCCCCAATATGCCACGCCACCAGCAACACTGCTATGAGCGCGACCGGCCTTAGACGCACTAAAAGATTCATCGCTGGTATGGTCTCTGCCATTCCACCTCGCCTTCAGTAAAGCTCAACATGTCAAGGTTCGCTTTGATCGCCGAGTAGCTTGATTTTCAACTGCGGAGGTGTATCGTTGGATTTTCGTCAGTTCCAGGTTCAACGATAGGGGACGAGCGTTCACTCGATGAAACTAACAGCCCTTCTTTGAGCCATAGGACCCGATCAGCGATGTGATAGTACGTTTCGTCGTGGGTCACCGCTATTATCGTTGTACCTTGCCGTTTCATGCGCGGCAGGATAACTTCATAAAAGTAACGCCGGAATGCCGGGTCCTGATCGGCCGCCCATTCATCTAGAAGGCATATAGGTTTCCCTTCTGCTAACGCGACCAGCAGAGCCAGCCGTTTTTGTTGGCCACGGGAAAGTTCGCCACAAATAAACTCATCGGGGCCGACCTTCACCTTATCCGCCAGGTGGAATTCATGGAGATAGCCTCGGGCGCGCTCTGCCACTTCAGGCTGTGCTAATAGCGGGAGACACCGAAGCAAGGTGAAATCCTGAAAAACGGCGGAGAACAATTGCCGGTATTCCGGCATCGTTTTCTCATCGAGCGCCGTCCGATCAAGATGGATCGTCCCCTGGGTGGGGCTGTACAGTCCGCACAACACTTTCAGTAGAGATGTCTTGCCAACTCCATTTCCTCCCGCCAAGAAAAGAATTTCTCCCCGGTAAATGTCCAGTGACACGGGGCCCAGTCGGAAGGGGGTGTTTCCGTTCTGGCGGTCGTAACAATGCATGACTTCGGTCAGCCGAATATACTTGAATGAATCAGCAGCCTTTGATGATGGATCATGCTGTTGTTCATTCCCTGCTTCCACCTGGAGGCCAATCTGATGAAGGTGCTCCATTGCAACGCCCGCCCTGCGGATCGTCGGAATCATGCCGACAATCGTCTCAACCGCACCCTTCATGAACAGAACACTTAATATGGCTGTTGATGCTGCACTCCGGCTTACACCGTACCAGCCTCCCTCGGGAATGGTGAGGAGTATGGCGATCACAATAAAGTAGGCAGTGTATGAACAACCGGAAGCCACACTGTACCGTGTAAATGCCTTGAATCCATCACGGTTGGATCGCTCAGCATAAGAGCGAAGGTCAGATAAGATTGTCTGGTGCTTGGACGAGTCCAATCGAAGCTCTTTGCTCGCAGTCACCAAAGTATTGGCTCTGGCCAGCACTTCCTGCTGAGCATCCCTGGCATGAACAAACAAGTGTGTCGCGCTTTGTGTCAAGCCGAGATAGATAACCACCGCAATGCCGATAGAAATCCCTACAAGGGCGAATGCCGGCGGACAGACAAAGCACAAATAGGCAAGCACACTTATCGTGAGAAAGACATTGGTGGTAATCGCCGGCAACACTCCCCCCAACGATGAAATCGTCGCAATGTCATCCACCATCGCCGAAAGCACCGCGGCCGGGCCAACCGCTTCGAGGGCCTTTTGGCTCATTGCCGCAATCTGCCGCGACAATCTCACACGCAGATTGTAAGCACTGTCCTGCATCATGCGGGTCAATGAGATTTCCGCCGCGCTGCGCGAGATGAGGAGAATTCCACACAGCAATGCAAACCACAACCTCTTGTTCCCGGCCGCAGTCTGCGTTTGCATTGCGTCGGCTGTAACTTTCAAAACCAACACGTTGACCGCGGAGACCAATAGGCTCGTGACAATGCATACGGCCAGCATCCAGCCGGAAAGCTTAACGAGATGGGTCCAACTCCGGATCAGGGAACGGGCTCGTGTCTTGTACGTCAGCATCGTCGGATCGGGCTCTTACCTGCCCGCTCTGTCACTTACGCGAAAGTTGATTGCTAATCGGCTGAGAGTTGTGAGATCGCTTCTGACAGCGCCGCCACGGTAGGACCTTCAAAGAGTTTTCGCAGCGGCACCTCTGCTTTGATGGCAGAGCTGATTTTAGATATGAGTTTCGTTGCCAGCAGAGAGTGTCCGCCGAGTTCGAAAAAATCATCTTGAATGCCGACTCTATCCAATCCGAAAAACTCTTCCCAGATGGCTGCCAGCTGTCTTTCGAGGTCATTTCTAGGTGCAATGTAAGCTTTCGCCAACAACGGGCGGGTATTTCTCAAGGAAGTGGGGCCGGAAGCCGATTGAGAGTTGTCCGGTAAAGATCCGGGGTTCGACCAGATATTGAGCCTGTCGTTTAGATTTCCCGTCGCAACCACGATCTGCCCGCTTCCGCAATTCTCCAGGACAAGCTCGGTCGCTTTCATCGCTTCTTCGCCGGTCATTGCAAAATCGTCCAGACTCGTATGAAATTGCGTCAGTTGCTTCGTTTCTTGAGGCCAGTGGTCCCACGCTGCGCTGATCCACCGCGTTCCTCCACCATCCGCGGCCTTTTGGTTGGCAAATGCGTCCATAAAAGCGTTAGCCGCGGCGTACGCGGCAAATCCCAGGCCGCCAAGTACCGCTGCATTAGACGAAAGTGCCAGCACAAATGGAATATCCTTGTCGCGAAGAATCCTGTGCAGCACATACATGCCGCGGACCTTTGGGCGCGCCTGTATCGCGAATGCTTCAGGATTCAACTCGCGAATCGAGCAAAACACCGTGGGACCATTCGTGATGCCAGCTGCGTGTATGACTCCGTCCAATACACCGAAACGTTCATAGCAGCGCTCGATGCTGGCTCGCATCGCCTCATAGTCAGCTACATCGGCATTGAGGATCTCCACCTCGCTTTCTTGTTCCAGGGCGATGAGCGCGCTTATCCGCCGCGATACAAGATCGTTAGATTGCCGTTCCAGAATATCCGGCCATTCCACCCTGGCAGGCAGCGTCGAACGGCCCACCAATGCAAGTTTTGCCTTCCATTTTGTCGCAAGATGCTGCGCGATCATCAACCCTACGGCTCCAAGACCGCCAGTAATCAGATAGACACCACCCGGACGCAACGGATTGTTCGCGTGATCTCCTGGCTGAAGTGCCGCCTGCTCGAAGTTTTGCAGCCACCGATTGCGGCCGCGGTACGCTATGAGCGAATCCATCTGGCTGCGACTCACTTCTTTCATGAGATGATCGCAGACTTGCAACTGCCCTGCTGGTGTTTCCGCTGTTTGGACGTCGATGACGCTGCAACTCAGGCCATCGTGCTCCTGCTGTGCAATTCTGCAAATCGCCAGCAGTCCAGACTTTTCCGGAGCAAGTGTGTCTGAACTTTCGACTGAGACTGACTTTGTCGCAACCACCCACAGTTTTTGTGCAGTCCCTGATGCTTTTGGGGCGAGGGTCTGAATCAGGCAAAGCAAGCTATAGACGGTTTGAGATTGATACTGTTCGAAGGCAATCTCTTCTGGCAGTTTCTCTGCGCTCTCCGTCGCCCACAGGTGAATGATGTTGCGGTGGGGCTTGCCAGACTCACCAATCACTTCAAAAAGTTCTTTATAGTCGGAGAGACTTGCGGGATCAATGCTGAAACGATTTGTGCCCCGTTGCTTGAAACAAGCGCCCTTCGCAACTGCAATCACTTCCTGTTGTTGATGCTCAAGGCGACGAACGAGCTCCCACCCAAGTCCCTCCTCGTCAACGAATACGATCCAAGCTCCAGCTGCTTGTAGGTTCCCTGCCGGGATCGGGAGCAAATTTGAAAGTTTCCACGAAGGTGTCCAAAACCACTCGAAAACGTTCTTGTTTTTGGCTACTTTCGGCAATGCAGCTCTGGACTCCGCGGAGCGAGGATGAGAGGCGGGATGGATCCAGTAGCGTTGGCGCTGGAAGGGGTAGGTGGGCAGGGGAATCCGACGCCGCCGTTCGCCGGCATGAAAGCCCGCCCAATCGATCTTCGTTCCCGCTTCCCACAGCCGCCCCACCGTGCTCAATAGGCTCCGCACTTGTGAGCTACGATCATCCCCGGGCAGCGTCGACAGCAGCAGCCGCGCTCGCCGCGCCTCCGGCTGCCTCATCGCCAGCCGCCGCAACGTTTGCCCCGGCCCCACCTCCAGCAGCACTCGCCCGCCTTCCCTTAAGATCGTTTGCAGTCCTTCATCAAACCGTACCGGCGCACGCATCTGTTTCACCCAGTATTCCGCCGTTTGCGCCTCCTCCTCCCCTATCCAGGTCCCGCTCACGTTCGATACAAACGGAATCCGCGGCGCCCTCATCTTCACCTTTCTCACCTCCTCCCCATACGGCCCCAGCGCCGGCTCCACCAACCCGCTGTGAAACCCGTGCGACGTCCGCAAGCGTTGGCAGGTCACTCCCTGTTCCCGCAACTCCTGCTCCAGCTCCATTATCTCTTCCTTCCCTCCCGCCACCGTGCACAACTCCGCTCCATTGATCGCCGCCACCGTCATCCCTCCTCCCATCCATCTCTCCACCTGCTCCGCTGCAAGCGAGATCGCCAGCATCCCACCCGGCGCCGTCGCCTGCATCAGCCGTCCTCGCTCCGCCACCAGCCTCAGCCCTTCCTCCAAGCTCATCACCCCTGCCACGATCGCCGCCGTATACTCCCCCAAACTGTGTCCCAGCAGCGCTTGCGGCTCCACTCCCCACGACTTCCACAACTGGCTCAGCCCATATTCCATCGTCACCAACAACGGCTGCGCCAGCCACGTTTGCTCCATCTCCTCTGCTCCCTTTCCCTCTCCTCCTCTCTCCTCTCCTCTCTCCTTCAGATACTCCTTCACTTCCATTCCCAGATACGGCCGCAATATCTCCGAGCATTCCTCCACGCTCCGCCGATACACCGCTTCCCTGCCGTACAGTTCCCATCCCATCCCCACCTGTTGCGCCCCTTGCCCCGGATACAAAAACACCACCCCCGGCTCATTCGCCCCTTCCTCCCCTTGCCCCTCCCATCCCTGCTCCAACCCCGCTATCGCTTCTTCTCGGCTCCGGCTCACCACCGTATGCCGATACCCGAACCGCTGCCTCCCCACCTGCAGCGTGTACGCCACATCCCCCAGCTCCTGCTCCCCATGCTCTCCCAGATGTTGCCCCAGATTCTTTATCCCCTCTTGCAACGCCTTTTCCGTCCGCCCCGACACCACCAGCAACTGCCATTCCTGTTTCGCTTTCTCCCCTGTCTGCTCCGGAGCCTGCTCCGGTGCTTCTTCCACCACCACATGCGCATTCGTCCCACCTACCCCGAACGCGCTCACTCCCGCCCGCAACGGCGTTTCTCCTCGCTCCCATTTCCTCAACTCCGTGTTCACATAGAATGGCGTCCCGGCAAAATCGATCTCCGGATTGGCCGCTTGATAATGCAAACTCGGCGCCAGCATCCCATGCTGCAGGCTTAGCACCACCTTGATCAGCCCGGTTACCCCAGCCGCAGCATCCAGATGCCCCACATTGCTCTTCACCGACCCCAACCCGCATCTCCCTCCCTCTCC
>DATGIO010000075.1:0-10150 GCA_035295685.1 Candidatus Angelobacter sp. | reverse complement strand
CGGTGGAACGATCCCATCTCGCATTTGGCTGGAAAGCTTCGAGGCATCCGCATTGATGGCCTGTTGAGATTTTTCGATACTAATTTCTATTTTCGCCAGCCAGTAATCGAAGAGAAGATTGCCCGGTCACGGCCGCTCGTGGTTGATGAATTCCGATGGGCCGTTGAAAGATCACACCGGCCTGTCAAACCGGTGCTGACGGGGCCGTACACGCTCACTCGGCTATCGCTTCGGCAAGCCGGTGCGGGAGACATAGAATCTGTGGTTATGTCCTTTGCGGAAGCACTCGGGGCGGAGGTTGCTGAACTCGGTGCCGCAGGTGCGCGGATGATCCAGATTGATGAACCGGCCTTGCTGAGCTGTCCCGCAGACCGGCGCCTTGCTTGCGCGGCCCTCAAGTTCGTCGCCGCCCAAAAAGGCCGAGCCGAACTCGCGCTGGCGCTGTATTTTGCCGACGCAGCGCCGCTTTACGCCACGCTTCAAGACTTGGCCTTTGATATCCTGATTTTGGATTTCACTTACAGCTCGAAACTGGCGCAGGTGATTGAGAGCGAGGGCGGCATCAAACAGCTTGGCTTGGGCTTGCTCGATGGGCGGAACACAAGACTCGAAGATCAAACAGCAGTTCTTCATCAACTCGAAGCAATGCTCCGCCAGGTTAAGCCGGGGCATGCCTACCTGACCACCTCCTGCGGTCTTGAATATTTGCCCCGTGACCGAGCGCGGCTGAAACTCCGCCATCTGACTTCCATCAAGAGAGCCTTTCTGGGTGAGGTTGGATGAGCCGCTCAAAGCTCCGTCACCTCGGGATCGACCTGCCGCTGCTGCCCACAACCTCGGTGGGCAGTTTTCCCAAACCCGACTACCTGGTGAAAGCCCGAGCCGATTTCAACCAGGGTAAAATACGCGCGGTCGACCTGGAAGAGGCAGAGAAACAGGCCATAGAATTCTGGATCGGCAAGCAGGAAGAGTTAGGTGTGGATGTTCTGGTCGATGGCGAGATGTATCGCGGTGACATGGTGGCCTATTTTGCTGATCAGCTTTCAGGGTTCGAACAGGGAGGCTTGGTTCGCTCCTACGGCAACCGGTACTATCACAAGCCCATTATTGTGGGTGAAGTGAAGTGGAAGGGACCGATCACGGTCAAGTGGTGGCGCTACGCCCAAGGGCTAACCTCAAAGCCGGTTAAAGGCATTGTGACCGGAGCCTACACCCTGATGGATTGGTCGTTCAATGAGTTTTATGCAACACGGCGACATGCATGCCTGGCCTTGGCGAAGGAGGTTCGTAAGGAAGTGGAGGCCTTGATTCGTGCCGGGTGCAAGGTCATTCAAATCGATGAGCCGGCAATCTCCGCCCGGCCGGACGAATTGCCGCTGGCGATCGAGGCTATGCAGACGACAACACAGGACTTCGAGGCGTATTTCATTACTCATATCTGTTATGGGGATTTTGCAAGCATTTATCCCGGGATGCTCGATCTCGCCGTGGATAACTTCGACCTTGAAATGTCGAACAGCGGACTGGACATGCTCAGGCTCTTCAGGAAGAAAGCTTTTACAAAGGATATCAGCTACGGCGTCGTTGACGTACATTCCCACTTCGTTGAAGAGCGGAGCACGGTCGAGGAACGTTTAAAAAAGGGTCTGGAGATTTTGCCACGTGAGAATGTTTGGGTCGACCCCGATTGCGGTCTGAAGACGCGGACGGTGGATGAAGCCATTGCTAAGCTAAGGATGGCGGTTTCTGTAGCAAGGATCTTTCGAGAAGCATAAGCAGGCCGTTGAGGTGAGATTATGGCTGAACCAACCGTGAAACACACCTCCCGGCTGGCTCTACTTGACCCCGCCGTGGCCCGGGGCTTCGTTATGCGGCTTCGGCTCGCGCACCTGCTCGGCCGCTTTCCGGAGCGCCCTATTTGGGCGCTCTTCATGCTGATCAATGGTTTCGTGACCATTGCCATTCTCGCCGGGGTAGCGATGGTCTCCGGCACGCCGTTTGTTTTTCCCTCGCTTGGTCCGACAGCAATCCTGCTTTTTTACACACCGCTTTCTCCAACCGCCTCGCCCCGCCACACTCTCTATGGCCACGCGATCGGCATCCTGTGCGGTTATGGGGCGCTTCTGCTCATGGGACTTCACCACGCCCCTTCCGCGATTGGAACCAACGTTGACGGGCGCCGAATCATGGCTGCGGCACTCTCGCTCGCTCTTACGGCCAGCCTGATGATCCTGCTGAAGGCAGCGCACCCGCCAGCTGGCGCCACTACCTTGATCGTTTCGCTCGGTGTCGTGACCAAGCCGTTTTATCTATTGATCATCGAAATCGCGGTGGCTTTGCTGGTGGGCCAGGGGATTGTGATCAACCGCCTGGCTGGACTTGACTATCCGCTGTGGGCAAAACGCGTTGAAACCACTCCCGTTTCTCCGCCATCCGGCTGCGGCTGTAAGGAAGACGCAGTCCAATGAGCAAAGAGTTCGTTCTCATGTCTTTCGCGGGGGCTGCAATGGGCGGATCTCGATTCGGCTGAGGAGTGCATTGCTCGGGTACCGGTAGGCATCGACGACCGCGCGGGCAATATCGGCACCGGATAGTTTCCAGGGCTCACGACCGGCGCTGCCGGGAAGGCCTGCGAAATCCGTGGCGACGGTTCCCGGCATAATAATCGTCACACGGATGGCGTCATCGCCGACTTCCTGCATCATGGCCTCGCTGAATCTGTTCAGCCCGAACTTATAAGTATTGTAAGCCGCTCCAGTCACTATTGGATGGACGGCCAGAAGGCTTGAGACATTAAAGATGTGGCCTCCTCCGTGCTGGCGCATGATGGGTATCGCTTCTCGACAACAATAGAACGCTCCCGAAAGGTTGGTTTGGATGGTCGTGTCCCCTTCTTCTGGCGTGAGTTGATCGACCGGCTTGAAAATCCCGATCCCCGCATTGTTCACCAGAATATCCAGCCGCCCAAAGCGTTCGGCGGCGCCGTGAACAGCGTGCTGACATTCTGAATAGCGTCTTACATCGGCAAGAGCACCTTCTACGCGACTCTTGGCCTCCGGAATCCGCAGGCGATCGAGCGCTGACTGCAAACGCGACGGATCACGACCAAAAATAAAGACGCTTGCACCCTCCCTGACCAGACGCTCGGCGATATCGAATCCGATACCACGACACCGCCGGTTATGAGCGCGACTTTGTCTTCAAGCTCGACGGCCACTTGTTTTCCTTTCTGCGGGCGGCTTACCAAGGTTCATCATCATCTGGCCGGAACGCCAAGAATTCCTGGGGCAACGCCTCGCGAAACGAGGACGCGGCACGCTCGACTCGAGCGCTCTTCAAGGCGTTTTAGGCCGCGGCTGTTGGGCCTGGGTCGCATCTGGCAAGTCGAGCTCGCGAGCCAGCTTCCGGGGTTCGAACTGAGAACAATGGAACGCCCGCCCATCCATGTTAAACGTTGGCGTTCGCTGCTTCCCTTCATTGACGCTCATCACAAACTCGAGTGCCTCCCTATTCTTGCCGATGTCTACCTCTTCAAAGGGTATATGGTGTTGCTTCAGAAACTCCCGGGCCGCATCTGAATCTTCACAGCCCGCTTTGGTGTACATCACAATATGGTGCGGTGTCACCCCTTTACCTCCTTCTCTCTTGGAATCTGCAAGATCTTTTAAGCTGAAGCTTCTTCTACGCGGGTCCGTCCGCGGTTGATCACGAGCAAGAGCAGTGAACCCGGACCTGCAAAGCTCAACCCTTATAGGTCAAGACCCGGCCCCAAAGGCTCTTGGTTCCCCAGATGCCAGAACGCAGGCATTCAAGCTGTACGATCTGGCTATGATCGACAAAGAGATTCACTTCCGGGCCGTAGTTCTTGATATACCAGGCAAAGACTTCGGGGTCTGCCGCCTCAAACATAACCTTTTCGATGCCCAGAGCGTTAGCAATTCTGGCCGGCACATCGGTGCGCCACACTTTCACGTTCTCGGTGATGCCTTCCGACTCGATCATGATCATGTAAGCTCCGGCTTCTAGAAAACGCCTGGCATGATTAATGGCTCCTTCGGGATCGCGGGTTCCTTCAGCTTCGAGCTCTTCGGCGCTGGTCGCACCGCCAGCGCCAAACTGGATTCCCACTTCTGGCTTTGCCTTCAATCCCGCCTTCTGGACTTTCTCGACCAGCCGCAGCCAGTCATCGACGGGTATGGTGATGAATCCACTTGAGATTTCGATAATGTCGAACCCGAGCGACTTCGACTCCTTGATGTAACGATCCACGGCCTCCGCACCCTGGGTGAGAACGTATTCAATGAATCCGCCTGTGGAAACAAGGACGTCATGGCCATGGCACAGATCGATCAAATCCTTAACGGCCTTTCGTGGCATGAGGCTGAACGATCCGCCAGCAAACTTAACCGAATCAATGTACCAGCCCATGGTGTCGAGGATATCTTGGAGGTAACGGGTCCCCATGGGCGTGTAATAAGGGCCGCGTATTTCGGTAATGCCGCGCGACCGCGGCTTCTGAGGCCTTTCATTCAACCTGAGAAAAGAAAAAGCACGATCGTTATTGTGGGTGGTGGGCTTAGGCATGGCATCAGTGGCGTCAAGTAAATACCCCTGAACCTCTGATCGCAGCAACGGACAAACGAACTGCAGATTTCCATGCCGTCCGCCGCCACCACGACGCGCCCGCGTGCCCAGTTCGAATGCAGCACCGCATTGCGCTTCAGGCGGCGAGCCACCTGGCAACCGAGCGCAAAAACCGACTTCGAGTCCTGGCGTTCCAGGGCGTATCCGATGGCGTCCTCGCTCAAGGGGCCGATCCGCTTGGCGAGCGCGCCGTGGCGGCACTCCGCCTCGATTTGATGGACATTAGGAAACTGGCAAGCCGCACCCAGGAAGACGGCGTCAAAGACTTTCTTCCACGGGTGCGACGGAGACAGTCGCCCCTCGGGCAACTCGGCCACCTGGTCAGAGAAATCGAACACCTTATCGAGATAAGCCTCGAACGGGTGGCGGCTCAACCCCGGGCACTCTCCTTTTTCTGCTTGCGTCGCAAGAAACGGCGCAGATTGATCTGGCAAATGGCGTCCGCGGTTCGCCGAAAGCGCTTATGCATCTCCACCTTCTTGCGGACCTCCTCGGCCCGTTCGGCGGAGATGTTGAAGGTCCTCGGCTTGCCGTCGACGAGCAACGAAAGCTGAAACTGCGGATGCAGGTTTTTGCCCTCCGCACAGCGGCAATTCGGTTTACCGCACTTGCGTTGGCGTTCAATGAAACTGCCGGGGAGCATTTCCCGGAGTGCGCCCAGGCTCCGAACCAGTCTGCCGCGTGCCTGAAGTTCTTCGTCACCGGGCATGGTTGTGACCTGCTGTTCCCTGACACCTTATATAATGTCAGAAACGCAGAAAAGTCAAGCGCTTTGAGAATTTGCAAAAATGACTCAACGGATGGGCAGGCAGGGGATCGCTACACGCTCAATCACTTAACCTGTAGGGCCTGGGTTTTTTACGAAATCGCTGGGCTAATCAAAATCCATAAGCTTGAAATGCCCTGCAGATTTTATGCTACACTCACTGAGGCGCTCTCTGATGGGGGCCAGGGATGAACGCCTTAAAGGCTGGCTCTTATCAATGAGTACTGTGCTGGGCCGTTAGCTCAATTGGTAGAGCAACTGACTCTTAATCAGTAGGTTGGGGGTTCGAGTCCCTCACGGCTCACCATGATTCCAAAGGACTTAGCTAGTACCACTGACTTTTGGGCATGCCTTGGGTGCTACGCTAGTGCTACGCTGAGAAACGTTTTCCACAGCCCTGCAGCGCGCCCAGAACCGCCCAACGATAGCTGCATGAAGGATTGCTTTACCCCGGCACGAGGAACGCGCCAGGGAGCCAATGCGCGCGGCTGATGGCTTACGTAGAGGCCGACCGGACGACGCCAGCCACGGACTCTCACCTCCGCCCATGCTCCAACCTTCCACCGGCCATAGTCCGCCCGTAGCACCCCGGCTTCCGTCAATCCACGCGCGCCAGGGGATAGGCGGGCATCGTCGTCGGCGGTTTGGAAAGACCCTGCCTGTCCGCTTGCCGCGGCCAGAAATTGGAGAAAAATTGCCATCAGGGGAAGCCGGGTTAACAGAAACGAAGGAAATTGTCGGGCTGGAAAGGGGCAAAGCCGGGATCTGGAAGCGTTGGAAAGAGCGGAAAGGCAGGGCCAGAAAAAGGGGTCTCGTCATCCGCGCCGTTGAGCCAAAAATCTGGAAACCCTAATGTCAAGCGTGGAACTATCCTGCCAAATTTTCCCCTGCCACGGCCCATGCATCAGATAAAATCTGTATTTTGTGCGTTTTAAGACATGAATATCTCGTCTTTGCAAACTGTCACGAAATTTGCGGCTTATAAACCCCGCTGGCTCAACAGGTTGCTATCGCACCAAGCGGCCGACGAGATTAAGAAACTCTACCAGCGCAAACCCTCCGCCAGCCCCAAGTACCAGAATTATGAGCGGCTCAAAAAGCCCTTTTACCTTGTCAATCATGGATTGCCTCCGAAACCACTTTCAATTTGGGTTATAGAATCAACACATCACTGCCCTCCGGCTCGCATTCCAAGCGAAGCTCCAAGCCGCAATCGGATAACTTGGAAAGCAATCCAAAAATGGAATCGCCTGCCCTGATCTGAATGGGAATTATATACTTGACTCCACTACAGAGGCGCAGTAGATTGGTGGTGTAAGATAACTATTGCAAGGAGCCGCCACTATGACATATAAAAGCCTCTACGACATGATGAAGGCTTTCCCCACGGAGGAGTCCTGCATCATGCACTTGGAACACTTGCGCTGGCCAAAAGGCGTCATTTGCCCCCACTGTGGAAGTAGCAGGAAAATCTATCGCGTTTCGCGCTCCAACAGCTATAAATGCTCTGACTGTCGGAAGGAATTTTCCGTCCGCAAAGGAACTATTTTCGAGGAAAGCCGTCTACCGCTACGAAAGTGGTTCGCTGCTACATGGCTCGTCACTTCCAATCGGAAGGGAATCAGTAGTTGTCAACTGGCTCGTGAAATCGGCGTAACTCAAAAGACTGCATGGTTCATGCTTGGACGGCTCCGTGAAGTCGCGGGAGTGATGGGGGAAACAGGTGGGCCGATGAATGGCATCGTAGAGGCCGACGAAACGTATTTGGGTAGCAAGGAACACAACAAGCACGCCAGCAAGAGGCTAAAGGCTGGAAGGGGCACGGTAGGAAAGCAGACGGTCATTGGGGCTCGTGAACGGAACGGCAAGGTGAAGGCCCAGATGACCTCGAACACTGACAGGGAATCTCTCCACAATTTCATTAAGGCAAATGTCGTGGTCGGGTCTACGCTCTACACTGACAGCCATCAGGGTTATCTCGGATTGGCCGATTATAAACATGAGAGCGTGAATCACTCTGTTGGGGAGTATGTTCGCGGCATGGCACACACGAACGGTATTGAATCCTTTTGGGCGCTGTTGAAGCGTGGCTACCTTGGAGTCTTTCACCAATTCTCGTGGAAACGCCTGCATCGGTATCTTACTGAGTTTGAAGCTTGGTGGAATACGTCCAAGCAAGATGAAGATGTCCGTATGGACTCGCTGTTGGAGTCAGTAATTGACGGCCAACTGACCTATAAAGCCCTAATCGCATGAGTAAAACAGTTCACATTCCGATGGGGATGGATGACCTGCTAGCAGCGGCGGTCAGCAAAGTCTCTCTGAGTTCGATGGAACAGTGGCTTGGTAAAATCCATTGTGGGGACTGTGTGGAGTTGATGTCTAAGATGCCAGCCGCCTCAGTGGGTCTGATCGTTACAAGTCCTCCTTACAACCTTCGAAACAGCACGGGGAACGGAATGAAGGACGGGCGCGGGGGTAAGTGGGAGAACGCGCAGCTAATCAATGGATACTCGAATCACGATGACGCCATGCCACACGAGGAGTATGTAAAGTGGCAGCGCGAGTGCCTGACGGCCATGATGCGAGTCCTACGACAGGATGGTGCGATCTTCTATAACCACAAATGGCGCGTTCAAAATGGGCTACTCCAAGACCGTGCGGACATCGTACAAGGCTTCCCAGTGCGCCAAATCATTATATGGAAGCGAAGTGGCGGAATTAATTTCAACCCTGGATATTTCTTGCCAACTTATGAAGTTATCTATATGATCTGCAAAGACGATTTCAAGCTCAAGCCGAAAGCGAACGCGCTCGGGGATGTGTGGGAGATTCCCCAAGAAAATAACAATCCGCATCCTGCGCCTTTTCCGATTAAATTAGCGCAACGATGCATTCAGTCCACTAATGCAGAAATCGTGCTCGATCCGTTTATCGGGTCAGGCACCACGGCGATTGCGGCGGAGATTTGTGGTCGCAAATGGATAGGCTTGGAAATCGCCAAAGAGTACTGCAAAGTCGCCAACGAACGTATCGAAGCTTACCGAAGAATGCTCCTGTTCAAGGAGGTGGCTATGCCCGCCTGGACCGACGAAGACATCATTATTGCGATGGAGTTTTACTATACCTGCCCTGAACGAATGCACACAGACTCGCACGCGATGTGCCGTGAATTGGCAAAGATGCTTGGAAAAAGCCCTGGCGCCCTCGATACAATCATTCGTAATATCAAGTTTGTGGATACTGGGGGAACCGGCTTTGAACATGCCTCGCAGCGTATCTACCGTCTTGTAGAAGAGTACAAAAACGACCAGGCTGGATTGCGTGCAAGAGCGGCTGCTATTCGGAGCAGTCGAGGATGGCCCCCACTCAATTGCGGAGACTGAATGCCTAATCCCCCAGCAACGAAGAAAGAGCTATTCTCACGCCTTCGAAACATCATCCAACATGGCTGGTACGAAATGCCGGACACTCCCCGCAACGCCGGAACTGGAGGGCCCAGCAACTTCCTTGAAGACTTGCTGGGGTTAAACGTAGGAAAGCGGGACATACCGGACTCTGTATGCTGGGAGATCAAGTACTTCACGGCAGACACGAATCTCATTACACTCTTCCACAAAGAAGCGCAGCCGCCCAACATCATGCGATATATGGTGAGCAAGTGGGGCTGGAAAGACGCCCAAGGAAGATTGAGTTTTCGACACACCATCGCGGGGAAGTCTGACAGATTCAGAGTGGACAGCGACGGCAACCAAATCGTTGTCCGTCCGGTTAAAGGCAATGGCCCTGTTCCGTACTGGACACACGATGAACTCCTAAACATCGCGGGCGGGAAAATTCGTCGGATGGTGTTAGTAAAGGGAGAGCGCACAGGCCGGAAAGTGCGCTACCTGCAAGCCGACTGCTACGAAAACCTGCATATAGGCTTTTTCATTTACGAGTTGGTTCGCGGCACCATCCGTATCGACTTCGATGTGAGGGAAGCAAAACCCGGCAGCAAGGGACTGCGAAATCACGGCACGAAATTCCGAGTCTCACCCGACGACGTTTGCAGGCTCTACACGAAGAAAGAGCGCCTTGGTTGAGTTAAGTATATAAGCCCCTTTAATACATGACGCTACAAGCTTTACGAACTATCACGAAATTTGCGCCCTGCAAATTCTGTCGGCTCAGGGGCTTGCGCGCGCTTCGTCAGCGGGCGAGAAGATGAGTGAGCAAAATAACGCCGTAGCCGCCGAGGATCCCTGCCGACAAAAGGACGACTCCCTCAAAGAGTAATTGCAATTTGCTGTTCATAAGTACCTCCAAATAGTTTTAATGCACCCACGCCACCGTTTTTCCGCTCCCGCCGCACGCCGCGCACGGCCCAGACTCGTCCACCAAGGCGCAGCTGACGCAACGGCATTTTTTGGCACCAGCGCAATGCCAGCACTCGCGCTCGACCTGGCGCGTGGTCAGCTCTTCGGGCCTTGCCCGACACCCACCATCCCACGGGCGGTGAATCTTTGCGGGCTTGCCGGTCTCAGGGTGGGTAACCTCATAGCAGCTTGCCCCACAATCCAGCGAGGAAGATGGGCGGCCCTGCAAAACCCTCAAAATGTCCGGCTTAGCCTCTTTGATGCGGGGAATCAACTCAGGCGGAATTCGGCTTGCCGGTTCGATTCTCAGCCGGTCGGGGCCTGCCACCTTGACGGTCACGCCAAGTTGGGTTAGGGTCTCAATGATCTCAGTCGCCGTCTC
>DATGIO010000074.1:0-7846 GCA_035295685.1 Candidatus Angelobacter sp. | reverse complement strand
TGGCCATTGTGGAGCGCGATATGCGAAAGTTCTTTCGCTCACCAGCGCTCATGGTGGCGGCGATGGTGTTTCCACTGGTTCAGCTCATCGTCCTGGGGAACGCCTTCGGCGGCAAGATCCACGACGCCAAGCTCGGCATCGTGGACCATGACAACGGCCCGCAGGCGATCCGCGTGCTGGAATCGGTTCGATCGATCGAAAGCAACGCCCGTACCTTTAAGACGTACGTCTACACCAATGAAAGGGAGATGGTAGAGGACGTACGCAAGGGGAATCTCAGCGCGGGTATCGTGATTCCAACGCAGTTTTCACGCAATCTCTACCAGCGATCCCGTCCGCAGATCGCGCTGGTCATGGACAACACCGACAATTTCCTGACCTCTACGTTTGAAGACTCCATGACGCAACTGGTGAGCGCGCTGAACCAGCCGGACGCACCGCCGCGAATTGCACAGGAGGCGGAGCTGCAAGTCGTGGAGCTCTACCCGTACATCGAGTACATCAAATATCTGTTGCCAGGCTCCATTACGCTAGCGATGTTTGTGAGCGTGATGATCGGCGGCGGCATTGTGTACATTGACGACAAGGCCCGCGGCGTTCACGAAGGCTATCTGGTTACTCCGATTACTAAGCTGGAGTTGGTGGCGGGGCTGAATGTGGCCGGAGCATTCAAAGCAATGGGCGCGGGAATCGTGCTCACCGTGATCGGCTCGCTGATCGCCGGCGTCGGCAATTCGTTTCAGCCTGCCAATCTGTTCTGGCTCATGGTGATGATCGTGCTAACCTCGTTTGCTTTCGTGACCATGATGTTCCTGCTCATGGTGCGCATCAGCGATCCGCTTATTCCACGCGCCATCTTCGGCATCCTCAACACGCTGCTCTATTTCCCAAGCGGGGCGATCTATCCGATTCAGGCGTTTCCAAAATGGCTGAAGGCCATCGCATGGCTCGATCCATTTTCCTATTCTGTGCACGGTTTTAAGGCGGTAATCCTGAAGGGCGTGGGCATTGCGGCGATCTGGCCGGATGTGGTCTACCTGCTGGTTTTCGCCATTACCATGTTTACCTTTTCGACGCTGCTCTTCAAGCGTACTCTTTGAACTGTTGGTTTGAGCAAGTATAGAGTGCGCTTTGGACACATCGCCGATGGATTTATATTGTTAGCATTCAACCGGAATTTTGAGGACAAACTTCGATGGGACTGATGGACGCCAAAGAATACGATCCGAGGCCCGCAGAGCGGATCAAGCGCCTGCTCTTGATCGGCGTGCCGCTCTTGATTGCCGTGCTCATCTTTATCTGGAAATTCTGGTATTGGCCGGAGGAGCATGTGGTCAACAATTTCTTTACCGCCATTGAGGCGAAGAATTTTGATCAGGCCTACGCGCTTTATAATTCCGATCCAGCCTGGAAGCAGCATCCCGAAAAATACAAAGACTACACCTACAACCAATTTGCTTTAGATTGGGGACCGAGCGGCGATTACGGCCCGATTACGACTCATCGTGTCGAGTGCTCCACGGAGCTGCCGAAAAAAGACTATCAGTCGGCCAGCGGCGTCATTGTGGTGGTCAGGATCAATAATCGGGCAGAAACCAAGTCGCTGTGGGTGGAAAAGAAATCCAAGACGATCAGCCTTTCTCCACGAGAGGCGATCTGTTGAAGCAGAGAGCTGTTTTAGAAATTCATGATTGAAGGCCGACCCAGCCAAACTGCATTCGGCGTTGCGCGGCGACGCGCCGTCCACCAGCTTTGGGACGACCCCAAGGTTTTTGACGATCCCCTGGCAGTGAGGATTATTGGCCGTGAGGCCGCGGCGGAGCTGGAGCAAAATCCACCTGCGGATTTTCTACCATCCCGCTTTCTCCGAGCCTTTCTTGCGGTGCGAAGCCGCTATGCGGAGGACCAGCTTGCGCTCGCTGTCGAAAGGGGAGTCCTACAGTATGTTGTGCTAGGAGCCGGGCTCGACACCTTTGCGTATCGCAATCCGTTCAAGGACGTGCGTGTGTTTGAGGTAGACCATCCGGCTACGCAGGCATGGAAAACACGACTTCTGCACGCGGCAAAGATCGAGATTCCCTCTTCCCTTCACTACGCACCAGTCGATTTCGAACGAGAAACGCTGCCGAATGGCTTGGCCATGGCGGGCTTCAAGAAAGAAGAACCTGCATTCTTCTCATGGCTTGGGGTAACGCCATATCTGGAGCGAGAGACGGTACTCTCGACACTTCGATGGATTGTCTCTGCGTGCCCGCAAAACGGCGTGACATTCGATTACAGCGTGCCACGAGCGGCGCTGGCACCCACGCAGCAAGCCGCATTCGACGCTCTAACGGCGCGCGTGGCCGCCGCAGGCGAGCCCTTTATTAGCTTTTTCGATCCGAAAGAATTCGTGGCGGAGCTTAGCGCGATGGGATTTGGGGCAATCGAAGATCTCGACAACAAGGCGATCAACTTCCGCTACTTTCGGGAGCGTACTGATGGGCTGGCCGTGGGCGGTGCAGGACGGCTGATGTGCGCCGGTGGATTCCAGTAACGGCGCATTGAAGCCAAAGTCAACCGGCACCAATTAAAAGACGGCCTCTGTCCCCTTATGCTCAACGAAACCAAAGGCCGCCTGAAGTCATGAATGCAACTTAGTTGCAGTTCGAGGGTGGCGTTGCGGGCAGAGCAAGAGCAAACGTGTGGTACACGGTATCTTCATAA
Source organism: Candidatus Angelobacter sp. (assembly GCA_035295685.1). Lineage (GTDB taxonomy): Bacteria > Acidobacteriota > Terriglobia > Terriglobales > Acidobacteriaceae > Angelobacter. The sequence goes on along the minus strand of DATGIO010000074.1, from coordinate 5,140 downwards.
ATATCGATATTTTCCACGCAGCCCACATCCGAGGTCAGAAGCAGGATCGATGCCTGATGAGCGTTCGTTGAACTATTCCCTATGCTCAACGAATTGGTCCAAGTAAACGTGTTCGTATTATTGATCTTTAGACCGAATCCTAAAATGTCGACGCCCGAGCCGATGCTATATCCCACGCTATAGGAATTCTGGCTAGTTTCGGTCATCGTCGTGGTATTCGAATCTGTTTCCGTAAACGAAAAATCAGTTTGGCTCGGAGCGCCGGGTGTTGGAGGACCTTCAAGCTTCTGGGTTCCAATAAACTTGTAGCGATTGGAATCAACTTGCGAGGGAGCGGTGGTCTGAGAGCTGCCAACCAGAGGATCCTGCTGAAGGATGGTGGCGAAATCACTTGGGACACAGCCACAAGCATTCGCCTGGGTGCATTGCGCCGCGGGAAGAGGATGAGCACAAATGGAGGCAAGTCCCGGAAGGGTTTCCGTGGGCGTTAAGGCCTGAGGTCCAAGTGTATCCACACCAATCAGGCTTGGGTTTTGCAAGCCTGCAACGCTGACGTTCACGATATTCGGAAGCTCCTGCTGGCCATTGGAGTCCGTGACCGTTCCAATCGTATATGTCGCCGAACTGGGTCCCGTTGGAGTTATTACAATCTCCGGATTCAGCCAGAGGAAGACCACATCCTGCGTATGGTCAATGGGGTTTCGATTCGATTTCAACTGAGCGCCGTTGCCGCTGCCGGTCGTGACCTGAAACGATGTGCTTGTGCCTGACGATTTCGTCGTGCCGAACGTGACGCTTCCGGTGACGGCCCCGAATGGGAGACTTGCAGAAATATTGGTTGAGGTGCCGGATGCAAAGGTGTTGGAAATGGTGGTTGTTGCCGCAGAGCTGGTAGAGCTGGTGTATCCGTTATTACTCTGATTTCCAGGCGGATCATACAGAATCGACAAAATATAGTATTGAGGATGGAGAATGACGGACATGGAGGCCGTCCCGGGACCCGCAGCCGGAGCAAAGGCAATGTTGTAGCCCTGTCCCGCCAGCGTGATAGTTCCGGAAGAGCCGTTTGGCGGGCATGAAGCGCCGCTCGTGGATGAGATGAACGACGCAGAGCCGGATAGGGAGTGAGTTACTCCAGAGGGCTCATGATAAACAAACCCGCTTGACGTGAATACCTGAAATTGACCGCCGACGAAGAAATCCCCAACACCTCCAGGAGTGAGCGAGGTTTCCCCCTGACCAAGCGACGTTTCCGCTGCACCGACCGAGGCTGCTGTATGAGAACAAGGGGAGACAGCACCTTTCGTTAGCGAATAGCTCAGCGAGCCGAAGCCGCCGAGAGATGCACTTTGGGTTGTGGTCTGCGCGAGCATTGCCGCCGAAAGCAGCAATACAACACACACACCGTGAAATAAGGCCGTGAATCCACGCAAATAAAAACAACGGGCTGCTGGATCATGCTTGCCAAGTTGATTGGATCGAGTTACACGCTCTCGAAACATGGTCATAGAGAAGCTCCTTCATCACATAGACATGTGACCGATTCATTTCCAGGAGCCTGCCCTAAAGGCAGCTCCTATTTACAAACGCAGGAAATTGATGCAGAATCCCTCACCCAAACCCATTTTTTCTGGGGAATCGTCCGGAAATGGAATACGAAGGCATGCCGCCCTGCCAAGAGACCGCCTGCGCCAAACCGCAGAAAAGATCTTTGGATGAATTATTTCCGATTTATTACCGCGAACTCAGACGGATGGCTTTATCGTTCATGAGGCGTGAACGCACGAGCCATACCCTTCAACCTACGGCCCTTATTCATGAGGCCTATATGAGGCTGGCGACGCAGCGTCATACCGCGATCGGCGACCAGATGCAGTTTTTCGGCATGGCTGCGCTGATGATGCGCCGCATTCTCGTCAACTACGCAGAGGCACACAACGCGGAGAAACGAGGAGCCGATTTGAGGGTCCCGCTGGAAGAAGAAGCTTCATTTTGTTCGGCATCAGCGACAAATCTTAGTATTGTGGCGCTCAACGACGCACTTAGCGAACTAGCGGCAATCGACTCAGAAAAGGCACGCATTGTGGAGCTGCGTTTTTTTGGCGGATTGACCATGCCAGAAATCGCGGGAGTTCTTGGAAAATCTCGCGCCACGGTTGAGCGACAGTGGAGCCTGGCGCGCGCATGGCTTTACCGCGAAATGTATCCGGCCAAACCTTCGGCATAATCGTTTTCGGGCATCCACATGTGCGATTGGGAAAAAATCAACCAGATCTTCTTTGCGACCCTGGAGTTCGATCCCGCATGCCAGGAAGAAATGCTGGCAAGCATGTGCCAGGACGATCGTGTGCTATTGGACGAGGTTTCATCACTCCTGGCAGCCCATCGGCAAGCACACGGATTCTTGAACCAGCCTGCGGGAGATCCCAGAGAACTTGTGGGCAGTGTGATCGACCGGTTATTGGTAGGACAAAGAGCCGGCCCTTACCGCATCACAGCGAAGATCGGGCATGGCGGCATGGGCACCGTTTATTCAGCCGAGCGCGAAGACAATCAATATGAAAAGAAGGTAGCGATTAAATTTATCAGGGCAGGCTTGGATAGCCCTGCAGGCCTCCGCCAATTCTGCCGGGAGCGCCAGATCCTCGCCAACCTCGATCATCCCTATATTGCACGACTGCTCGATGGAGGCGCCACGGAGGAAGGCCTGCCCTTCCTGATCATGCAGTATATTGAAGGGCAACCTCTCGATATCTACTGCGACATACACCGCTTAGGCATTCGCGATCGCCTGAGGCTCTTCCTGAACGTTTGCTCCGCCGTTCAATACGCTCATCAAGAAGGCGTTATTCATCGCGATCTCAAACCCAGCAATATTCTTGTGAATGCTCATGGCGAGCCCAGACTATTGGATTTCGGCGTTGCCAAACTCTCCGCCCGAACGGCCCCTGGTGGGAATCTAACGGCCACAACCTGCGCTTTCCAAGTGACCACAGAATACGCGAGCCCAGAGCAACTACGGCACCAAGAGGTGACGAGCGCGACCGACATCTATTCCCTGGGAGTTATTCTGTACGAGCTTTTGTGCGGCCAGCGACCGTTTCAGGTAGAAGGCCAAACACCCGACGAACGAGTTCGGATGATTTGCAATGAGTCGCCGGAGCGGCCCAGCAGAGCCATACTCGGCAAAGAATGGCAAAAATCGAGACCGCAACAAGCTGAAGATCGCGAGCGCAGAGGCAGGATCGCCGAGCAGCGAGGAGCAAGTGTCCGATCTCTCAGCAACCTTCTCGCCGGAGACCTGGATAACATTGTCTTGATGGCTCTCCGAAAAGCATCCGAACGCCGCTACTCTTCCGTGGCTCTACTTGCAGACGACATTCATCGCTACTTGTCCAAATTACCTGTAAGAGCCCGTGCGGATCACTTGGCTTACCGAAGCATGAAATTCTTCCAGCGACATCGTCCAGGGGTGGTGGCAGCAGCGTGCGTAGTATGCTGCCTGCTGGCAGGAGCCATCGCAGCGCGAAGACAAACGCAGCTATTGGAAGTTGAAAGACTACAACGGGAAAAGCAAGTTCAGGAGATGGCGCACGAGGCGGTGGCCAACGCCGACCGCGCGCGCAAAGCGGAACTCGAAGCAGGATCTCTACGCCAACAAGCCTACAGAGAAAAGTTACACGTTCAAACCGCGCTATTCCGGCAACTCAATCGGGCACTGGAGTTGCACCCAAACAAGCAAGGACCGCTCATCAAGAGCCCCATCGTTTTTTTCGCCGCCGGACGAACCACACTTTCTCCCGATTCTCGTGAGCACCTTGCAAGGCTTGCGGCTGTGATGATTGAACATCCAGGGCTCAAGGTGAGCATTGTAGGCCACACGGACAGTGACGGCGATGCCGCTTACAATCAAGCTTTGTCCGAGGAACGTGCGTCCTCTGTGCGAACTTATCTGATGGAACAAGGTATTCCGAGGACGGCAATCAAGATCACCGGCTATGGGAAAGCAACGCCAATCGCCTCGAATGAATCCGCCTATGGAAAACAGCGAAACCGCCGCGTCGAGATGCTCCTCTACGGAGAGTCTATTGGAAGCAGTTCCACACACGGGCGGGCGACTCAAGCACTTGCCCATGCGAATGTTTCTACGAATGTAGTTGGGGTTGTCTACAACCATCCACATCCTGGGCCACTTGTGAACTTGGCTTTGAACAAGCCTTCCCAGGGCAGTACCCCCTGCAATGCTCACGAAGGAGCGGACAAGGCGTTTAATGGCAGTGTGACGGGCGGCAATCTGGATAAATGGTGCTCCAGTGCCGCCCCCGCTTTCCTGGAAGTTGACCTCGGCGCGACGTATAGGGTTGCCTCATTTGTTTTGAGGCACGCTGGAGCAGGCGGGGAAACACAGGAGTTCAATACAAAGGCCTATGACATCGATGTGAGCCTGGATGGCGTCAATTTCACAACCGTCGTTCATGTCACCGACAATGCCGAGAGTGTTACTGTGCACAATATTCCTCCTTCCGCAGCCCGCTATGTTCGCTTGAGAGTGACGGTACCGGGCCAGCTAATGACAATGACTACCTCGCGCATTTATGAATTTGAGGCTTATTCCTCTCCATACTATGAACAAGACGACGATCTGCCGTTTCATTCGTTGAATGAGCTGTAATTTCATCGCTTGAAGCGATATCGATTGAAATGCGAGTTCCCTCCACGCGCCGGCGCACAGCTTCCTGCCTATCGCCCCATCACGCTACTGCCTGAAAGTTCCAATCTGCACAAATCCCTGCTGGAAATGAATTTACTCTCGCCAATTTTTTAAGGGAAATTCGCGGTAGTTACGTTTTCATTGTTTGGGAATCACGACAGAAAAATATCGATTGAAAAGGGCTGGTTAAATGCTATGTTGTCGCTCGCGGCAAGCCGCCGCTGAGGGGAAATGTATTTCCAGCAAGCCTGCTCCGATCCGTAAACACAGCACCAACGAAAGAGAATTCGTGATTTCATGAGGAAGTCGGCTCGATCACCCGAGTACACTTAGGTTGCTTGACGACCAAAGGCTTGGGAAAAGGAGCCGACGTGCTGATTATAGGTTGCGATTTCCATCCGAGCATACAACAAATCAGTTTTGTGGATC
>DATGIO010000073.1:0-15506 GCA_035295685.1 Candidatus Angelobacter sp. | reverse complement strand
AAAACCCAGACAAAATAGCAGCGTTGATCCTCGTGGAGCCAGCATTATTCAACGAAAAAGAGGAGCTCCTAAGCCGGGCGCGCAAGGCGTTAGAAGGAGATGAAGCCGGTTCCATCCAGGAACTGTTGAATCTAGTGCAACCAGATCTGGGCGAAGATCCAAACCTGGCGACAGCTTACACAAAATATGTGATACAGGCGACGGAGAACGGCCGCGCGATGGGCATGGAACTGCTAGCCCGCGCCCACCATCCGATTACGTCGGAGCAGCTTTCGAGCTTGAAGATGCCTATCTTGCTGATCGGCGGAACAAAGAGTCATGCGGCATACACCATCCATCGCTCGGCCGCTGCCCTGCCTTTTGCCTATGTATGGTGGATTGCCGGCGCTACGCACATGGACATCCTGGGCCACCTCTTCACCGAGAAAGTATCCATCGGAATCAATGCATTTTGCGCAGCGCACGGCCTAGACAAACCCGATTTAACGATATGAACAACTACATCCTTATTGTGTTTGATAGCTGCCGGTATGACTCTTTTGCGGAGGCCGAGACAAAGACCCTGAGCAGGATGGGCACGATCGAACAGCGCTTTTCGTATGCTTCCTGGACGGCGCCGTCCCATTTCAATCTGCTTATGGGGCTGATGCCTCACGATAGCCCGCGCCATACCGTAGCATCCGACAGCTACAAACACGAATTTACAAAATACGCCATGCGGCTGGGCGCGAAAGACCTGGATTTCAAGACGATGCTGCCCAGCCTTTACCTGCCGGTCTTCTTGAAAGAGAAGCTGCACTATTCAACTCACGCAATGGTGTCATTGCCTGTGCTGAATCCCAAGACGGTGCTGAATCGCGGCTTTGACACCTATACGCTCATGCCCAAACACAATGACATGCGAGCCATGCTGAAGAGGATGCAGTTCGAGGAAGACCGGCCATTCTTCTATTTGCTGAATGTGGGAGAGACCCACTATCCCTACGCACTACCCCACGAAGACCCGTGCGATTGGCCCAAGATCCATGGCGTGCACGGCGTCTACAAGCACATGGGCGACTCAGCGGCAGACAGCGGCCCGGCGGAAACGAAGCAATCATTTCCGAGCGAACAGGCGCTGAAAGACATGCGGGAGCGGCAAGTAGCGGCGGTGCGCTATCTGGATCAAGTGATGGAAGAGCTGCTCGACTTAGTGCCCAAGAATACTTTTGTAACGGTAACGGGAGACCACGGCGAGCTCTTTGGGGAGGACGGTTACTTCGGCCACGGCCCCATCATGCACCCCAAGGTGATGGAAGTTCCATTTGTGGAAGCGCAAATCAGATAAGAAAGCGAGAACCGGAATCATGCTCAAGGTGATTCAATTTTTCCTAACGTCCTCATCGGCCAGCCGCAAGACGCAAACTATGCTGTTGGGCGCAATCTGTTTAAGCCTGATGGGTGGACTCGCCAATATCGCGCTGCTGGCGATCGTTACCGGCATTTTATCGGGAAAAGCCAATTTCAGCGCAGGTTTCATTTTTGCGCTGCTGGGACTGGGCACGTTCCTGGGCATAACGCGCGGCGGCGCACAGTATCTGTTGACCAAAGTTACGATCGATACACTGGTCTTGCTGCGCATGTCGTTTTGCGAAAAGGTGACATCGGCACCTCTTGCCGTTCTCGAACGACTGGGCGGCTCGAAGCTTATCGCCGTGTTTACCGAGAGCATGCCTGCCATTTCCAATGCTCTGGCGCAGCTCCCCAACGTTGTGCTGTACACGATGGTGGCGGCCGGGAGCATCGCCTATATGGCCTGGCTATCTCCAAAGGCGCTGCTGGTCATCCTGACGGCAGGGCCGATTTTTGTATTCTCCTATCGAGCGGTGAACAAACGGGCTCAAAAAGAATTTGGGACAGCGTTCACGCACTATAGGGCCGTACTCAAAGGTTTTCGCGAACTAGTAGATGGCGCCAAGGAACTGAAGCTACACCGCGCGCGACGCAAAGCCCACCTGTCGTCGGCAATCGGAAAGCCCATGGATGGGCTCGCCCGGCATCGAATCAAATCTTCGTTCCTCTATGGCGCGGCGGAAGCATGGTCTACCACCGGGATGTTTTTTGCCATCGCCGCGATTCTTGTGGTTGCCCACTCGCAACGCGAGGTTGGCACAGGCTTTGTACTGAGCCTCTTGTACCTGATGCCCTTTGTTCAGGGTGTCCTTTCCACACTACCCCACTTTTCGCAGGCCCAATCAGCCATCAAAGTCCTGGGAGATCTGACTGGAGAACTTGCCCAGTATTCAGACGTAACGGATTCACAAGCCACGTTCACCGACCCGAGTTGGGAGAACATTGCCCTAAATGCGATCGAGTATCGCTACGACACGGGAGATCCCGATTCCAGTTTCCGCATCGGTCCGGTTGACCTTACGATCCACTCCAAAGAGATCGTCTTCATCACAGGAGGAAACGGCAGCGGCAAGACGACGCTGATCAAGGTGTTATCGGGTCTCTATCAACCACAGGCGGGTACGATTACTGTCGATGGCGCTACTGTAGCCGAAGCCGACCGGGACAACTACCGACAGAGATTCTCTTCTGTTTTCTTTGATTTTCATCTGTTCGATGAACTCTACGGACTTTCCAATATCGATGGACCCGCAGCGGAGTATCTCAAGCACCTGCGGCTGGATCACAAAGTACGGATCGCAGACGGCAAGTTGTCGACTATCAGCTTGTCGCAGGGCCAGAAAAAGAGGCTTGCACTGCTGACCGCTTATCTGGAAGACCGGCCAGTCTATATCTTCGATGAATGGGCCGCAGATCAGGACATAGAGTTCCGTGAGTTCTTCTACTACGAGATTCTCTCGGGGCTGAAACGCCGCAACAAAACAGTCGTTGTCATCAGTCACGACGACCGCTATTTCCACCTGGCTGACCGTCTCATCAAGCTGGAATGCGGACGGGTAGCCGAGAAAAACACAGACCAGATCCATGAAGAGCAATTCAGCTTCAGCGTCAATTAGTTGATGTTACTCGGAGGACAAATGCCGTCACAGCAGAGAGTGGTTGTGGTGATCACCGAAGGGGCTTCCCGCGAATTGCTGACCGAATTCATAGATCAGGGATATCTTCCCGGGTTCAGCAAGCTCTTACAGCAAGGAGCATGGGGAGAGTTGGCATCGCATGTTATCCCATACGAACCCCCGGGCTTGATGACCGCTTTTACAGGCAGCAGTTCCGCGGAGCACGGATGGTACTCCTACTGGACGGTCCACGAACCAGATCATAAACCCCGCGTGCTCAGCTCCGCGGATTTGCAAGTGAAGCCGTTTTGGCTGAGGCCGGAACACTCCTCCCGGCATTTCTCGATCATCAATGTGCTTGGAAGTCATCCTCCAATTGCCATGCCGGGCGAGACCATCACCTATCCCATGGGCCAGACGCTGAAAGCTAGCTACCCCGGGGATCTTCTCGCCTCCCTCGCTAAGAAGGGCTTCCATTACACCCACGATGTTTCCATCTGGTACAAAGGCCAGGAGCGCAACGAATTTGTCAGCCGCATCGTGGAGGCCGACCGCAGGCGCGCCGCGCTTGCCTTGCACTTCTATCAAGAAGGCTCAGAGGTGGTGATCGTAAATCTCACCAGCATCGATCGGGCGTGCCATTACTATTGGCAGGAGCTTGAGCCTGGAGCATGCGTTACGAGAGGTGAATCGGCCATCCTTGCGGCTTTCCAGTGCGCAGACGAGCTGATTGAAAAATTGCTGGATTGCCTGGACGACAGAACCACGCTACTTGCGTTTTCGGAAATCGGTTTTGGCCCACTCAAAGCATATCTCTCCATCAATGAAATCCTAGCTAAAGCCGGTTTCCTGAAATGGAAGCAGCCCGGGACAGTGGTCGACTGGGAACATACGATCGCGGCCGAAGCGGTGCAGGGTTCGAGCGGCGTAAATATTAATCTTCAGGGCCGTTATGCGGATGGAACCGTCTCCGTTCCGGACTATGAAAGGGTCAGGGCAGAAGTAGCAGCGGCGCTCCGCACATCCATCAATCCCTATACCGGACTCAATCTATTTGCCTCGGTAACGGCGCGGGAAGAAGTATACGAAGGCCCCCTGGTACAAGGCGCTCCCGATCTTATTCTTTTTCCCGAGGACCATCGTTACCTTCCGCTGGGCGATCCAGTATGGGCTTTGCACGTGAATCGGCCGCTGCAGAGCGGCTGGCATCGCGACCGCTCCTATTGGGCGTCAGTGGGTCCGAAGATTTCGGCAGGACAAAGGCCGGACCCGGCATCGCTGCTGCAGGTCCTCCCGTCGATCGAATACGCTTTGGGAGCTTATGAGAGTAGCGAACAAGCTCCACTGTTCGCAGAGGATATGGTCGCAGTCTAAGGGGAATCAATATGCGGATTTTAGTGAGCGGTCAAAAACAATTCGGCGCGGCGGTTTTGCAGCTCTGCAGGTCTGAAGGACACGAAGTCGTGGCAGCAGCCTCGCCCCCTCTTTCCAGTTCTTACTCCACGACGGGAGAGCAACTACCGGATCGGCTCCGGTTCGCCGCGGAAATGGCTGGAGTGCCCTGGATTGCCTCCGACCTACTGCGCGCCGATGCCGTTCCCAAAGGGACCGACCTTATTATTGCGGCGCACAGCCATGCATTTCTGAGCCGCAAGACCCGGTTGAGGGCGGCGTTAGGGGCAATTGGCTATCATCCTTCGCTGCTACCGCTGCATCGCGGTCGCGACGCCGTGCGATGGACGTTGCACATGAAGGAGCGCATCACCGGCGGCACGGCATTCTGGCTTAACGACACCCTCGATGGCGGCCCCATTGCCGCGCAAGCTCATGCTTTTGTCCGCCCGGGGGACACACCTACCACGCTGTGGCAAGAGGTTCTGTTTCCGCTTGGATTGCGCTTGATTAAACGAGTACTGGCCGATCTCTCCGCCGGCAGGAAAGTAGCTATTCCACAAGACAACAAGCTAGCTACATGGGAGCCAAGCTGGGACCGGCCACCGATGTTCCGCCCTGAACTACCCGAGCTTGGAAAAGGAGCCTGGGCAGGACGCGTCATGGTAAGCGCTGACGACGCCGAGGAAGCTTTAACCGGGTTTCTCGAGGATAGCGAAACCACGATTCCTCCGCCGTGGAAAGTTCCGGTTGCTTCGACAACATACTCAACGCCGGGCATGAATAGCATAAGCTACCAAGCTTCCGCCAATGGGCACGACCAACAGGAGACTTTCGGATGAGATGTGCAATCACAGGCTATGGGATCGTGAGTTCTCTGGGGACCGGGGTCAATAGTCTTCGCGAAGCGCTTCGCTCCGGGCGGCGCAACCTTAGCTGGCTGGAAGGGATGCCGGTCCCGCACGGAAAAGGCCGATTCGCGTTTTCCGATTTCCCGCCTTCTTGCAACCGGTCGGCTCGCATGTCACTCAAGGCAATCCAGGAAGCGATGGAGGTCTCAGGGTGCGATCTTGGCGACGGGTACTGCGCAGGCCTGGTGGCTGGCTCGGTATGGGCTGAGACGCAGGCGGCGGAAACCGCTTACGCCAAATTGAAAGAGGGAGAGATCAGTCCCGAAGTTCTGCAGGCGATACGGCGCTACCCCGCCGGTAGCCTGGTAGATACGATTGGAGAAACACTCAATATTCGCGGCCCGCGGCTCATCTTCAATAACGCGTGCGCCTCAAGCAACATTGCTCTGGGCCAGGGGCTTGACCTCATTCGCCGTGGCATCTGCCGGCTGGTCGTGGTGCTTGGCGTTGACCGGTTCAGCCTGCCGGGGCTGTGGGGCGCCGAACGTTCCGGTTTTGTGGGCCGTGACCTGCAATCCTTCGATTGCAACCGCAAAGGCACGGTCCTAGGTGAAGGATCCGCCGCTCTCATTATCGAAGCTGAAGATGACGATTCCCGGGAGCGGGCCAAAGCGTGGATAGAAGGCTATGCCTGCGTATGCGAACCGGGCGCCGCCGCGATTACCCTGGGAGAAGACGGCATCGGCCTACAAATGTCCATGCGCCGCGCCCTGGCTGATGCCGGCCGCGAAATACATGAGATAGAGTACGTGAACGCGCACTCGCCGGGCGTTCCGGGGATCGATCTCGTCGAGAGCCGGGCAATTGCAGCCCTGTGGAAAGAGCAACCGCAACCGCCCGCCATCAATGCCACCAAAGCGTTCACGGGACACATGTCCGGAGCGTCTGCCATTGCCGAAGCCATCGCTACGATCGTACAGATGGAAGACGGGTTCTTACACGGTAACATCGGATTGCAGACTCCCGATCCCAAGATCCCTGTTCCCGTTCTGGGCCGCGAAGCAAAACAAGCTCAGGTTGAACACGCCATTTCCAACGCTTGCGGCGGCGGGGGGCTCAGCACCAGCGTAGTTATTACAGCCAGAGAGATTGAATCTACAAACGTTCCTCTGCCCAAGACCAAGCCGCGAGTGGTATTGACCGGAACCGGCACCTTGCAAGCACCGGCCCGTTCACAAGGCACTGCTGAGCTCGACTGGTTTGACGTTCATCGCTGGATCGAGAGAGAGACGAACATCGCCAACATGAACCGCAGCGCCTGGATTGGCGGGGCGGTAGGAGTTATGGCGATCCAGAATGCCGGTCTAAGCGCGTCGGCGGAGTTACCCGCCGAGGACATTGCGGTCGTCGGCGGCGTATGGCTCGGAGGGTGGGCGGCGGCCAGTTCCGCGCTGTGCGAAGGGCTGCAATACGATCCCGTCCAGATATTTCCCAGCACCGCATTGAATAATTTTGGCGCCCATATTGCATCCATGATGGTTTGCCGCAAATACGGTTTTACGGGTCCTACCCACACAGTGTGCGGCAGCTTATCTTCGGGACTTCAAGCTGTGGCTGTCGCCCACGGACTGCTGGAATGCGGTCGGTCCCGGGCCGCGGTGGTGATGGGCTATGACTCGGACGATGTTTGGCTACGGCGGGCAGCCCAGTGGATGCCAGATTGCCAACTCCTGCATCAGTTTGTCGAAGGCGGTGCAAGCATCATCCTGGAGTGCGAGGATATAGCGCGGAACCGAGGCGCCAAAGTGCTCGCCACAATACATGCAACCGCGCAGATATCGAGCACACTACAGAGACCTGAAGACGTAGAGCAAGCTGCCCAGTGGCTACTCGAACAATTACAGCCGCAAAAGCTTCACCGAATTGTTCTTTGCGGGCCCGCCGATGCCGGCATGCGTTCCCTTGCGAAAGCCGCGCAAAAAGAAACCGGCGCCGAGATTGAACTACCTGGCCCGGTTCACTCCCTTGCCGGCGATGGAGTGCTTGCCATGACTCGTCACTTGAACGGAGAAAATATTCTGGTTCTTGCGGGTGAGTCTGGAAGCAGCCAGGTTGGAGTGCTCCTCGGTCAATGAGGCGTGAATCAAGTTCCGGACTTCAGTCAGATTCATTACAGTCTCTCTGAAGAGATGTTCCTTTGCCAATGCCGCGATCCGGAAAGTAGCAAGGTCGTTCCAGATCGCATGAACAGGCAGACCCGCCAAGCACTCACAGAAAAGTCAAGTTTGCCGTGCTACGAACAAATAGTTCAACTTAGTTTTCTCCCATCGCACCTCTCGGTGGCGCAGTCTTTTGCTTTTGGACTAGAGTGCGATCGCCTTGGAGAATGGGCTTTTCAGCTTCAGAACGGAGAGCGTATCCCTGAAGAAGACTTGCGACTCTCTGGCCCCACACGCTTTTAGGCAAGCGTGCTATACCTCTTCCCCCTTGTCTCTTCCCCCTGGCATTGCCAGCGGTGCGTGATCCTGTGGCCGCTGTTTCCCGTGCGGCTTTCCTTGATAGAAAAGCCGCATGGTGATCTTGTTTTCCGCACGCCGCAGCTTGTCGCGACGAGATTCCTATTCAATCTGCCGCCACAACCTCCTGATCTGTCGTAGCCAATTTCATTCCAATTTCGGTCTGACGATACTGAAGCTCATTTTCTTCCAAATAAATTTCCACCGAAAGCGGTCTAGCGCTAAAGCTGCCGCCAATCAAGGCTTCCGACAAGGGGTCCTCAACATAGCGCTGCAATGCGCGGCGCAGGGGGCGAGCTCCATAATTCCGGTCCGGCGCTGTCTGCTGGAGCAACCAACTCTTGGCCTGGTCCGTCATTGCGATCCTAATGTCTTGCTCCGCAAGGTTGGCATTGAGCTGCTGGACCAGGAGATCGATAATCCGTATCAGGTCCTTTTCGCTTAGCATGTTGAAAACTACGATCTCATCTAACCGATTGATAAACTCCGGACTGAAGGTCTTTTTCAACTCGGCTTTCACCATGTCTTCACGGCCGGCAGCCATGAGCTTTTCATTGTCGCTATGGAACCCCAAAGGGGCCTCTTTCATCAGGTGACGCGCGCCGATATTGGACGTCATAACGATGAGGGTATTTTTGAAATCTACGGTGTTTCCCAGGCCGTCCGTCAGCCGTCCATCTTCCAGCACCTGCAGCAGAACGTTGAAGACATCGGGATGCGCTTTTTCAATTTCGTCCAGAAGAATGATGCAGTACGGCGAGCGCCTCACTTTTTCCGTAAGTTGGCCGCCTTCGTCGTAGCCCATGTATCCAGGAGGAGAACCGATCAATTTGCTGACTGAATATTTCTCCATGAACTCAGACATATCAAAACGCACCAGAGCCTTCTCACTGCCGAAAAGGAACTCAGCAAGTGTGCGAGCCACTTCCGTCTTGCCCACGCCGGTAGGCCCAAGAAAGAGGAACGATCCGATCGGCCGTTGCGGCGACTTTAGACCCGCACGAGAGCGCCGGATGGAACGGGCGAGACAACTGATCGCTTTCTCTTGCGAGATGACACGCTGGTGCAATTCCTTTTCCATCCGCAGCAACTTCTGGCTTTCTTCCTCTCGAATCGCCGTCAGCGGCACGCCGGTCCAGCGGCTGATGACTTCTTCCACATCTCCCAGTTCTACTTGAACGGGTTTACGGGCATCGAGCTGGTACTTCTCCCGTAACATCTGCAGATTTTCTCTCTCTTGGCGCTCCTCACCGGAATAGAAACGAGCCTTGTCGAATTCATGATTGAGTACGGTATATTCCATGCGGTCGATGAGGAACTTTAGCTTTTTCTGCGATTCCACGACTTCTTCCGGCACAACACATTCCCGCAATTTCACTTTGGCGCCGGCTTCGTCCAGCAAATCAATCGCTTTATCCGGCAGAAAACGATCGGGCACATAGCGATTGGAGTGATAAACGGCATGGCGGACCACCGCGGTTGAATAGCTCACCCCATGGAATTTTTCATATTGCTCTCTTAGGCCGTTCAGGATGGCCACAGCCTCGGCTTCCGTGGGAGGCGTGACCTTCACTGCCTGAAAGCGACGTTCCAGCGAGCGATCTTTTTCAATGTATTTACGATATTCAGCGGGAGTAGTCGCGCCGATGCATTGAATTTCGCCGCGGGCGAGCGCCGGTTTGAGGATATTGGCGGCATCCATCGACCCCTCGGCCGATCCCGCTCCGACCAGGGTGTGCAGCTCATCAATAAATACAATACAATCGCCGCTTTCTGCCAACTCTTTGAGGATGCCTTTCAGCCTCTCTTCAAATTGGCCGCGATATTTAGTTCCGGCAACTACCAGAGAAAGGTCGAGAGAGAGAAGCCTCTTTTCTGCCAGAAACGAAGGAACCTCGCTCCTCGCAATGCGCTGGGCCAGCCCTTCGACAATGGCTGTTTTCCCTACTCCCGGTTCTCCAATCAGCACCGGGTTGTTCTTCATGCGGCGGCAAAGTATTTGTATTACTCTCTCCAGCTCCGCTCCACGGCCTATGAGAGGATCCAAATGGCCATCATTCGCAGCTCGAGTGAGATCGCGTGAAAACTCAGCCAGCAGCGAAGATTCGCGCGACACCCGCGACGGGGGCGCTTGTTGTTGGGCCGTACGCGAGATGTGCGCGCGAACATCTTTGGCGGAGATCCCATGTTGGCGCAGCAACTGCGCCGCCAGGCAATTCTCCTCACGCAGCAAGCCCAGCAACAGATGACCTGGAGCAACGCGTTTACGCGGAAACGGCCGGGCCTCCTCTTCCGCAAATGCCAAGGCTCGCTTGCAGTCAGAATGGAGAGGCACATCGGAGACAGTGGACGCGGCCCTTCTGCACATCACCGGGGCATGCGCTTCCACTTGTTGCCGGATCACACCAATGGAAGCATTGGACTTCAAGAAGCGTTGCGCGAGCTCCTTATCTTCATTCAGTAAGGCGAGCAACAGGTGTTCGCTCTCGACGCATTCGGCCCCCATTTCAAGGGCTTCATGGCGCGCAAAGAAGAGGACCCGCTTCGTTTTTTCAGAGTATTCTTCGAACATGTTTACCTCGTGCATCGCTGGTGTGGATTGATCGGCGTGGAACATTCACTCTCGATAAAGCTCCTACGCGCTCTACGTGCTTCAAGGGCCGGGCGCTGGTTCAGCAAAATCCGACTCCAGGCGCAAGGCCGCCGGCCGGTTTGCCGCGGGACGCTTCCACCAATTCAGAAAGCGGCTGGAACACCACAGGCGTTCTCCGTTGTTTCTTTCCATGTAATCCACTATTTTCTGAATTCCCGCTTCGGAGATTTGCGATTTGTAACGTGCGCAGCATCGCCGTTTCCATTCAGAATCTCCGAGCCAGTGGACCAACAGTGGCTGGAGCTTTTCCTCAAGCTGGCTTAAAGTCTCCTCAACGGCGGCCAAAATTTGAGCACTCGGCATAGCCGCATACGGAAGATCTTCATAAAAAGCGAGCGGATACCTCCGGTATTTGGCTAGAGCCGCGTGCCGGGCGATCGAGTGGTCAGCATGTTTTCCAATCGCTAAAGGGGCCAGGATAGCGGTATCGGGCCCGGGCTCTTCGAGATTCGCAACCAGCAAACGGACATTCTCTGCACGCTGCGAATCATTCTGCGCCAGGATGCCGCGAATGCCGCCTGTTCTCGCCGGCGCATCCACCAAGCCCAAATCATCAGACCTGCAATCTCCGCCAAGATCGTGAAGGAACAGCTCCTCCTCATGCCGGCGCCGAGTCACGACAGAAAGACGGTCATCACGCGCACCAAACGGGGCGTATCGCGAAAGAGTAAAACAGTTGATAATTCGAACACCGCAGCCGGCTGAAACCAGGACCTTGAGAGTGCCGGCCAGGGAGAAAGCCGCATCATCAGGATGAGGGGAAATGACGATCATCTCACGGGAAAAATCGCCATTCTCAAAGAAGGCCGTTGCCTGCGAGCCGGCCAAGCCGTTGCCCGGCTCGCTTGTGACAGATCGCTTATACATAGGCATCCGGCGCCTTCAATAGCAGCGGCCACTGGATAGCATCGTGACCATAGAACACCTGTTCAATGTCATGCTCACGAATCAGAGTCCGCAGCTTGGAAATGCTCTTTTTTGTTGCGTCCGCGTCCATATCAAACGGGTGAACTCGTCCGGTTGGGGAATTCAATTTTGCCGCACTTGAAATGGCGTCAATGGCCAGCAGCACCTTGCGCGAACTTTGCAATTGGACCATGACGGATTGATGGCCGGGCACGTGGCCACTCGTCTCAATGAGCCAAATTCCTGGCAGCACCTCCTGGTCGCCACCAATCAGCGTGTAGCACAGGCCGGGATGACCCCAGTGAGCACGAACCATTTCAAAGCGTTCATGCAGCCCTGAACAGGCAACTTCATAGTGCTTCCGCTGCACAAAAAATTCCGCATGCGGAAACATGTTGTTGCCACCACAGTGATCGGGATCGAAGTGGCTGCAAATAACCCAGTCAATGTCGGTCGCGGCAAGACCAATTGAATTCAAGCGCCGCAGCACATGATCTTCTGGAGTTACACGAAACCAATGCACCGCGCGAGCAGGGCCAGATCCACATGGGGGGAATCCAGTATCGATCAGGACTCTTCGGCCCTCCGCGCTCTCAATCAGATATCCGGGCACGGGAACTTTGGTCAGCGGGTGAACGCCATATTGGAAAATCAGCAGTTTTGCCGGCCCACTCCAGGATTTGGGTCCGGGCGGCGGAATTGCCTTTTCGTATTTCGCGAGAAGCCCTGGCATTCAACACCTTTGGAAGACTCGTGTTTCTCAAATCTATTCACGGGCCGCAGCCGGCTACATTGGCAGACGGGCACCAACGCTCATCTCCATCAGCACGCCAGATTCTTCCCGCCCGTCGAGTGCACTGCTTTGCGCGATTGCCGGCAAGGTCTTCACCCAAGCGTCAATCTCAGAGGAAAATGCGAGCACAGCGCTTCGCTTTGTACCTCTTGGCCGGCGAACCGGCAACGCGAATTCCGTTTCCCACCGCTGCACCGTTCTTACTCCCGCCGAAAGATAGTCGGCAATTTCTTTCCAGCAGTGCAAAATCTTATGGTTGTTCGATTCAGTATTCATCATGCTCATAGATCACCTGGCCCTTTCTTGTTTTACGCCGCTTTTGGTTTCTGGTTGACTAGAAGATGATTCTTTCAGCAGCTCCATAGCTCTTATAGCTCCATGGCGCGACGGTTGCGCCAGGATCGTTCAAACGAGCCTCCGGCGCACCGCAGCCGCCACCGGGCGAAGCTCATCCATCAATTCCTGAAACTGTTCCGGATAAAGAGACTGGGGACCATCCGAAAGGGCTTTATCCGGGCAATTGTGCACTTCAATCATCAATCCATCAGCGCCGGCGGCCACCGCAGCCAGGGCCATGGGATGCACTTTGTCCCTGCGACCGGTTCCATGCGAGGGATCGGCAATCATGGGCAGATGGGACAACTTCTTAACGATCGGAATAGCAGCAATGTCGAGCGTGTTGCGTGTGGAAGGTTCAAAAGTGCGGATTCCTCGTTCGCAAAGAATTACGTCATAGTTTCCGCCTGCCATGATGTACTCTGCCGCCAACAAGAACTCCTCGATGGTTGCAGCGATGCCCCGTTTCAACAGCACCGGCTTCCGCACTCTTCCCAGTTCCCGCAGGAGATCGAAATTCTGCATATTTCGCGATCCAACCTGAAGGATATCGATGTAGGGCAACATGATGGGTATTTGCGAAATCTCCATTACTTCGCTGACCGTGAGCAATCCGAATTTATCTCCGGCTTCACGCATCAACTTCAGGGCAGGCTCGCGCAATCCCTGGAAATTGTAAGGAGAGGTGCGAGGTTTGAAGGCCCCTCCCCGGAGAAAGCGCGCTCCGGCACGGGAAACAGATTCCGCTACCGCAAACAACTGATCGCGCGACTCCACCGAACAAGGGCCGGCCATTACGACGACATCAATCCCGCCGATAACTACTCCATTGGAAAAACGGATGGTTGTCCCTTCGGGACGAAACATCCTTGAGACAAGTTTGTAGCTGGAACCAATCGGATCTACCCTTTGCACGCCGGAGAACGACTCAATATTGGAAGGATCAACCTCTGTTTGGGTTCCCACTGCGCCCAACACAATTTGCTGTCTCCCGGAGGAGCGATGCACCTCAAAACCCATGCCGCAAAGATGTTCGCTTACCTCTCGGATTTGGTCTTCTGATGCGTGTTCTTGCATGGCAACAATCATTGGTCTACCACCGGTACTCTCATCTATTGGTGCGAAGTCATACAGACAGGACGATTATTCGGCAGGCACGCATCTAAAACAAGTCTCATGTGTTGGGGCGTATTGCTATGTTTTGGGAGGTATTGTTATAGCGTTTTCACCGTTGCGATCTCTTGTTTGCATGGCTTCCGAGCGGCTTTCTTTAAACGAAAACCAAGGCGGAAAAAGCCCCGCAGTTCGTTGGCTTCCGTCTACATCTCGGTCGGCAACCTCGGGGCGATCCACACTTTTTCTTGCGTCAGATGTGCTTGGCTGAAAAATCGTGGTCGCCATTCGTAAAACTCAAGGCAACCTGTGGAAATGGATGGATACCCATTTAGCAGCCAAAGCTTAACTCCGTTATCGAATCAAGATTGCTGAATTTATCGACGACACGAGAGAGGCAAAAGATGGCACATTGCCGCCGGAGATTCCTGTGACATACTCCGATTCGAAAGCCTGCTATGGAGCAGGCATACACGTTTTGAGAATATGACGGAGGCCATGTGCTACCACCATTTGAAGACCTCGGCGCGGCAATCGAAAAGGCTTGGGACGAATGCGGGCGCAAAGAAAATGCATTCGGCGAAATAGCGACGAAAGCTCTGATTGCATCGGAAGTCCTGACCAAAGTAACGCCGGAAGATATCATCGATTGGATCGTTAATTCAGACCACCTGCCCACACAGGACGCCAGCGACTTTGGTCAACCTCCGGTCAACCTGTATGTGAATCAAGACTTTTACATTCAGGCCCTTTTCTGGATCGACGCTACAACGTCAATCCATGAGCACGCGTTTTCCGGCGCTTTTGGGGTGCTCCAGGGCTCAAGTGTGCACAGCACCTACAGTTTTACTCCAAAGAAAGTGGCCTCAAAGAGAGTGGTGATTGGCGAGACCCGGTTCATTCAGGCAGAACTGCTGCAGCAGGGCGACGTGCGTACCATTTTTTCAGGCAACGGCTTGATCCATGCTCTCTTTCACCTGGATCGTCCCTCCGTCAGCCTGGTGGTCAGGACCCGAGCCGAAGCGGAAGGGGACCGGCCGCAATACGCTTACTTAAAGCCTTTCCTCGCCTTCCATGACAAGAACCTTCCAAAGCAGCAAATGATCCAACTACGCATGCTGGAATCTCTTTTTGCCGTGGACAGAAAGGCATTCTGGCTCACCGCCGCCAACCTCGTCGCCAAGTGCGATCCATTTGTTCTTTGTGAAGTTCTTGGGACAGCCCATAGGAACGTAGACGATTCCAAAAACTGGGATGCCTTGCTGTCCAGCATTGCCGCAGAGAACCAGGACCTAGTCCAGTACATCGTCCCCTGCCTCAAAGAGGGTGACCGTATCAATCGCTTGCTGGCCTTACGCACGATGATCCACAATCCGGTTCACCGCTTCTTTATCGCGTTGCTGCTCAATGTGCCTGACCGCAATCAAATCTATAAGCTTGTTGTGCAACGCTTTCCCGCCTCCGATCCGAAGACGCTGATTCTGCAGTGGTTGGGTGAAATCTTCGGCGAGGAACGCGCTGGGATCCGGATTAACCCTTCAGCATTGTTCCTGATCGACAGAATGCTTGAAGATCCAAATTTCGATAGTTCCAAATCACTCTTGCGAGAGCACTTTGCGGCGTCCCCGGATATCAATGAAGCTACGTTAAGCAGTGCTTGGTCTCAAATCCAAAATGTGGATGTTCTTAGACCGCTGCTGACAACATCTGCCATCATGTAACTTGGGGCACAACTGAAAATTGGGCGGGGACGATTCTACTTGCCCCGCCTTCCAGCCCAGAAAAGTGGTTGATTCATCCGTTGCTTCCACCTATATACTTTCCATGCATCTCCAGATTTTTTATGGCTCTTCGATTCTCTCAATGGAAAACGGGAGACTTCAGAAGAAGCGCAGGGTGCATGCGGCACATTCTGTGAGAGAAAGCCCTCGTTGTGGC
>DATGIO010000072.1:0-200010 GCA_035295685.1 Candidatus Angelobacter sp. | reverse complement strand
AAAGGGAAGATCACGATCATCTTGCGGACGTATTTCTGTATCTGCTTGACTCGCCCTACACGCCAAGCCCAGATTTGCGGGCTGACGAAATAGAACACCGGGATTCCGAGCCGATGAAGGTCTCGCGCCAGGCGCAAATTGAAGTCGGGAAAATCGATGAGTACGGCTGCGGCCGGTCTGCTTCTGGCAGCTTCTTCGACAATCTGGCGATATCGGCGGTAAATGCCCGGCAGATGAGTGACCACCTCCGCCAACCCAACGACGGCCACCTCGCTGGCGTTGACCAGCAACCTGCAGCCTGCGGCGCGCATTTTTTCGCCGCCGAGCCCCCAAAAATTTATGTCCGGTGCTAGCTGCCGGAAAGATTCAACAAGTTGTGCGCCGTAATTGTCGCCGGATGCCTCTCCGGCTGAAAGCAGGAACGAATTAGTCGTCGGCGCTGACCTGTGGGACGCCAAGCTCCTGGTCCTTGTATTGAAGTTGATAGAGCTTCCAGTATATCCCCCGCGTTGCCAGCAGTGCCTGGTGGCTGCCGATTTCGCGCACTTGCCCTTTGTGCATCACGATGATTTTGTCGGCGCGTTGGATGGTCGAAAGCCGATGGGCGATGATGACCGATGTTCTGCCTTCTACCATGCGGGTCAGTGCATCCCGCACTCGAAGTTCGGTCTCGGTGTCCACGCTGGAAGTAGCCTCATCCAGCACCAGGATTTTAGGATCGTGCGCCAAGGCGCGCGCAAATGAGATGAGCTGCTTTTGCCCGGTACTCAAAGTGCTTCCGCGCTCCTTCACGGGCTCGTTGAAACCCTCGGGAAGACCGCGGATAAAATCGGCAACATTCACACTCTCGGCTGCCGCTTCCACCTGCCGGTCGGAAATGCCTTCCGAGCCAAGCCGGATATTGTCCTGAATGGTTCCGCTGAACAGGAAAGGGTCTTGAAGAACCACTCCAAAGCGGCGGCGCAGGTCGTCGAGGTCCATATGCCGGACATCGATACCGTCAATCAGTATGGACCCCTTCTGCACGTCATAAAAACGCAGCAGTAAAGAAATGATGGTGGTTTTGCCCGCTCCAGTATGGCCGACAATGGCAACCGTCTCTCCCGGCTCGATGGCAAACGACACATCGCGCAGGATCCAGTCATAATTGGCGGCATCGCCGTTTGAGCCGTTCGGAGCAATGGGATCTCCGGGGCTGCCTCCCGCAGGCGTTTCTGCCTCCAGTTTCCGGTATGCGAACCACACATGGTTGAACTCAATCCGCCCGCTGCCTTGAGCTTTGAGTGGCTGAGCTGGCGAGATGACCTCCGGAGGAGAATCCAGCAATTTAAAGACGCGTTCGCTGGCCGCCATGGCCGATTGAAGAATGTTGTATTTATCGCTCAGATCCTGGATGGGCCGGAAGAAGCGCTGGGCATACTGCATGAAAGCCACCAGAATTCCGATGGTCACCGTGCCCATGATCACTCGAATTCCACCAAACCAGATGACGGCCGCAATGGCCACCGTGGAAAGGATTTCAATCACAGGATAGTAGAGCGCATGGGCCATAATGGCGTCTTTCCATGCCTCCATGTTCTCCTGGTTGATCCGCTCAAAGCTGTCGTAAGACCGCTTTTCGCGATTGAACAGCTGCAACACCACAATGCCGGAAACGTGTTCCTGCAGGTAGGAATTGATGCGTGCGACCGCCACACGCACCCGGCGGTATGAGTCGCGCACCACCCTGCGGAAAAGCATGGTTGCCCAGAAGATCAGCGGCAGTACGGCAAACGCAATCAGGGCCAGCCACCACTTCATGCGCAGCATGATGATGATGATCCCGGCCAGGACGAAGATATCCTCAAAAATGGCCACGACGCCGGTTGTGAACATCTCGTTCAGCGCATCCACGTCGCTGGTTACACGCGTCACCAGCCTGCCGACCGGGTTCTTGTCGAAGAAACTGATGTGCATGTATTGCAGGTGCCGGAAAATTTGGCTGCGAAGGTCGAACATGACCTTCTGTCCGGTCCACTGCATGAGATACGTCTGTAGGAACTCAAGCAGAAAGCTCACCACCAGCGCGCCAACATAAAGAGCTGCGATTTCGCCAATGCCCACCAGCGGACTGGTGCTAAGCCAGCTATCTAAAAAACTTCGATTGGCGGTGCTGGCGGATGAAAGGTATTTGTCGATGGCTGTCTTGGTGAGGTATGGACCGATTACATCACAAGTGGCTTTAAGAATAATGGCAGCCAAAGCGACGATCACCTGCCACCTGTAGGGCCGGAGATATCCGAGCAGCCGCTTCATCAGGCGGCCGTCATACGCTTTGCCTAATACCTCTTCATCCTGCATTCGATGATTATCCCGACACTCATTCTAAAGGCAGAGAACCGATTTAAAAACGACCCGGCGCGGAGCAGGAGCTTGTCCGGAATCACAAAACAGATGAATACAAAGAAATAAGATTCTGGAAATTGGGATGGAGGTGCATTATTTCAAGGGCGAGAACGAGGCTACACGGAAACAGCGAGGATGGCTGCCCTTTCTCACAGACAATCACGATGAAAGCAAAATTCCGTTGAATTCAAAAGCGTATTTGCACCGCAGCCCAGGAGCGTGAATGTTATTGAGATTCGCCGCTGAGTATGGTTTTCCGATCCAGTACCTCAGGAACCGTCTCGGAAGAGGCGGTGGGACAGGAAAGCGCCCGTACATCATGCCCCAAAATGTAGGCTATTTCCGGTCTGCCATCAGGACGCCACCGTGGGCATAGTCTTCTCGATCGACTTCAAGGATTGTGATGACAACACCCTCTTTGGCTGTTTTCGCCTCTTCGGCAATCGCGTCGGTAACGCGCTCCACCATCTTGCGTTTCTGCTCGATGGAGCGCCCTTTCAGCATCGTGATCTGAACGTGTGGCATGTCTGTTTACCCGGTGTAGTAGGTCTTGTTTACTTGGCTAATTCATAACCCGCAAAAAAGTAGCTCAATTCAAAGCGTGCCGTATCATCGGCATCCGAGCCGTGGATCGCATTCCGCTCGATATTGTCCGCCCACTTTTTGCGGATCGTACCGGGTTCAGCGTTGGCCGGATTGGTTGCGCCCATCAGCTTGCGAAGATCTACGACCGCATTGTCCTTTTCCAGCGCCATGACCACGATGGGGCCGCTCGACATGAATGTGGTGAGCGAATCGAAAAAGGGCCGTTCAAAATGGACTGCGTAAAATCCTTCAGCCTGTTGCTTGGTGATGTGCAGCATCTTGAGGCCGAGGATGCGGAAACCCTTCTCCTGGATCATGTGGAGAATGTCGCCGGTGGCTTTTTTGGCGACCGCGTCCGGCTTAACGATAGAAAACGTGCGTTGCAAGGTCTGCATTCTTAGGTCGGTTCTCCTGGTTTCAAATCTTCTTCGTAATTCAGCTTCCTACACGCCCGCCGCCGACCCCATGCGGTCCAGCAGGGTCTGCGCAAGCACGGCAGGCGACTTCGCCACCGCAATACCCGCATTTTCGAGAGCCTTCATCTTTTCTCCCGCCGTTCCGTGACCGCCGGAGATAATTGCCCCGGCGTGGCCCATGCGGCGTCCGGGAGGCGCGGTTTGACCGGCGATGAATGCGCATACCGGCTTCTTCATATTTTTCTTCACGAACTCCGCAGCGTTTTCTTCGGCATTCCCGCCGATTTCGCCAATCATGATGACGGCTTCGGTTTGTGGGTCTTCGTTGAAAAGATGGAGTGCATCGATAAAGTTGGTCCCGATAATCGGGTCGCCTCCAATGCCGATGGCCGTCGATTGGCCTACCCCGCGCTGTGTCAATTGAAACACCGCCTCATAGGTGAGCGTGCCGGAGCGGGAGACGATGCCGATCTTGCCCTCTTTATGAATATGGCCGGGCATGATGCCGATCTTGCATTTGCCAGGCGAGATGATGCCGGGGCAGTTGGGACCGATGAGCCGCGACTTTCCTTTCAGCTTTAGATACTCGTAGGCCCGCACCATATCCAGTACGGGGATGCCTTCGGTAATACAAATAATCAGCGGCATCTCGGCGTCAACCGCCTCCATGATTGCATCGGCGGCAAACGGCGGCGGGACAAAAATAACGGTGGCATTGGCCCCGGTTTTCTCTTTTGCATCGTGTACGGAATTGAAGACCGGCCAGCCTTCATGGGTGGTGCCGCCTTTGCCGGGCGTTACGCCTCCGACAACCTGTGTGCCGTAGGCCGCACAGCCCTTTGCATGGAATGTTCCTTCGCGTCCAGTAATTCCCTGGACGACGAGGCGCGTGGATTTGTCTACCAATATCGACATGATGATTAGCCCTTAGCTGCCGCAACGACCTTTTCAGCGGCGTCTTTCATGTTTTCCGCTACCGTGAAGTTCAGGCCTGAATTCTTGAGGATCTCGCGGCCCTGCTCCACATTGGTTCCTTCCAACCGCAACACCAGCGGCAACCGCATATTCGTGGCCTTGGCCGCCTGCACAACCCCGTTGGCGAGCGTATCCACCCGCAGGATGCCACCAAAGATGTTGATGAGCAGAGCCTTCACATTCTTGTCGCTCAGAAGGATGTCGAATGCGTGTCGTATCTGTTCGGCATTGGCTCCGCCGCCTACGTCCAGGAAATTTGCGGGCGAACCGCCGGCATATTTGATGATGTCCATGGTCGCCATCGCCAGTCCGGCCCCGTTGACCATGCAAGCAATGTCGCCATCGAGCTTAATGTAGTTCAGGCTGTACTTGGAGGCTTCTACCTCGAGGGGATCTTCTTCCGTAACATCGCGCAAGTCTTTCAGGTCGGCATGACGGAACAGCGCGTTGTCATCGAAGGTAATCTTGGCATCCAGGGCAAACAGGCGGCCATCGCTGGTGGTGATAAACGGATTGATCTCACAGAGCGAGCAGTCCGTTTCCACGAAGGCCCGATAGAGAGCGGTCATGAAGCGGACAGCCTCATTGATCTGTTCGGTCTTCAATCCCAACCCGAAAGCCAGCTTGCGCGCATGGAACGGCTGGAAGCCAATGGCCGGATCGATGTCCACCTTAAGGATGGCATTCGGGTCCTTGGCTGCTACCTCTTCGATTTCCATGCCGCCGGCGCTGGAAGCCATGAATACCGGACGCGCCGTAGCCCTATCCACCACGATCCCGAGGTACATTTCGCGTTCAATCGGCACGGTTTCTTCGATCAAGAGCCGTTGTACCACTTTGCCTTCGGGGCCCGTCTGGTGGGTTACAAGGTGCATTCCCAGGATCTTCTCGATCCAATTATGGGCCTCGGCAAGGTTCTTGGCCACTTTCACGCCCCCGCCTTTGCCCCGGCCTCCGGCGTGAATCTGAGCCTTGACGACCACGCCTTGGGCCTTTTGATCGAAGAGCCGCTTGGCGGCCGCTTCGGCTTCTTCGCTCGTCAGGGCCATCTCGCCCCGAGGAACGGTTACCCCATACTTCGACAGTATCGCTTTTGCCTGATATTCGTGAATTTTCATGTTGGGTGGTTCTACAGCAGACGTCTGGATGCTGAAAGGAACTTGTGATTCTATAAGAGCCGTGCTGGATTCAGCAACGTTAGCGGCGTGCTTGGGCCATAAATTTAGCGTTAAAAACATGAATGTTGATTAAGCCTTCAGGCTTGATGTTCCTGTGTAGCTTCGCTTTCCCCCTTCATTTCACCAACATTTCTTTCAGAAACATCCGGTTCGCATGAATGCCACGAATCTCCCTGAACCTGTTAATCTAGGTGCCGGAAATCTTCTTGCCATGATCACTGAAGCGCTGCACAAGATCGCCCACCACCGCGGCTCTCTCAGTCGTGAGGAAGCCCGCTCCGTGATGACGGAGATTCTTTCGGGCAAAGCCACCGACGCCCAGATTGCTGCGCTGCTGGTCGCGTTGCATATGAAAGGGGAGACCGTCGAGGAGATCGTCGGATTTGCCGAAGCCATCCGCTCTGCCGCTATGCCTCTTTCGCTTTCGGACGGTGGCACCCTCGACGTGAGCGGCACCGAGCGCGATGCCCTTGTGGACACATGCGGCACCGGCGGAGATGCCAGCGATACCTTTAATATTTCCACTGCCTCGGCTCTTACGATTGCCGGCGCAGGTGTGCGCGTCGCTAAGCACGGGAATCGCGGAATCACTTCCAAATGCGGTTCGGCTGATGTGATGGAAGCCTTGGGCGTTAATATCACGATGCCGCCGTCGATGATTGGCGAGTGCCTCAAGCAGGTAGGCATTGCCTTTATGTTTGCTCCCGCCATGCACTCCGCCACCAAGCATGTGCAGCCGGCCAGGAAGGAATTGCGTCCCCTGCGTAGCGTCTTTAACCTTCTCGGGCCCCTCACCAATCCCGCTCATGCCTCTGCCCAGGTCGTGGGCGTGTACTCCGAAGATTTGGTGGAAAAACTTGCAATGTCCCTGATGATGTTGGGGCTGAATCGCGCCTTGGTTGTTCATGGAACCGACGGTCTGGATGAGATTACGATCACTGGCCCAACCAAGATTGGCGAGGTGAGAGGTGAATGGGTGCGGGTTTATGAAGTGACTCCGGAGCAGTTCGGGTTGGCGAGGGCGCCCTTAAGCGCTATTTCCGGAGGCGATGTCCAGAAGAATGCCGAGATTATTCAGGGCATTCTTCGGGGAGAAAAATCCCCCAGGCGCGACGTGGTGCTGATGAACGCCGCCGCCGCCCTCGTGGCTGCGGGCCGGGCCGATTCTCTTGCAGAGGCCGTGCCCCTCGCGGCGGGTTCGATCGATTCGGGAGCAGCTCGTTCCCGGTTGGAAGCGCTGGTGCAGTTCACCACCCAGCGATTGAGTAGCCAGCAGGCGCATTAACTACAATAGATTACGAGAGTGAGCTACCCAAAATGAGCCTTACCTTAAGTAAGCGATCCGGGCGGACAGCACAATCGCAAATCCGCGTCATGTCCATTGAATGTGAGAAGGTGAAGGGCATCAACCTCGCTCAGGGTGTTTGCGATACAGAGGTTCCCGAAGTCGTCCGCGCCGGAGCCAAAAGGGCCATGGACAGTGGCATCAACAGCTACACGCGGTGTGAAGGGCTACCCGAAATTCGCCATGCGATCGCCGAAAAGATGCGCCGGTTCAACGGCATTGACTGCGATCCGGAAACCGAAGTTCTGGTCAATTCCGGCTCAACGGGCTCTTTTTATACCGCTTGTTTGGCCCTGCTGAATCCTGGCGATGAGGTCATTCTCTTTGAGCCTTACTATGGCTATCACCGCCATACGCTCATTGCCGTAGAGGCTGTTCCCGCTTTTGTGACGTTGCGAGCGCCGGATTGGAAATTTAATCCCGAGGATCTGGAGCGGGCCGTCACTCCGCGGACGAGAGGCATACTGATTAACACTCCAGCGAATCCGTCTGGAAAGGTATTTACTCGCGAGGAAATGGAGTGGGTGGCGGATTTCGCCACGCGCCATGATCTCTTTGTCTTTACCGACGAGATTTACGAATATTTTATTTACGAGGGAAAGCACCTCAGCCTGGCGACCCTGCCAGGCATGCGGGAGCGGACGATTACCATGTCCGGCTACTCCAAGACCTTCAGCATCACAGGCTGGCGCATTGGCTACACGATATGCGATCGCAAATGGGCGCAGGGTATGGCATATTTCAACGACCTCGTCTATGTTTGCGCGCCTGCGCCGCTGCAAGTGGGAGTTGCCGATGGCATTCGCCAGTTGCCGGAGAGTTTTTACACAGATATCTCGCGTGAATACATTCAGAAACGCGACTTGCTTTGCGGAACGTTGACAGAGATCGGCATGACTCCCTCTATCCCTAAAGGCTCTTACTACGTACTAGCCGACGCCTCCATTCTCCAAGGCGAAACCAGTACCGAGAAGTCGATGCGCCTGCTCCGCGAAACAGGTGTAGCTGCGGTTGCAGGCAGCGCCTTTTTTCACTCCCAGGGGGGCGACAATCTTCTACGTTTCTGCTTTGCCAAGACGGACGCGGAACTCGAAGAGGCATGCCGCCGGATGAAGCGCCTGGTTGGGCAGGAGCGGAAAGAGGCCGTAACTTCAAGCATCCGCTGACCGGACAGCGTTCTCCACGAACTCGATCTTGAACTTATAATCGGCTCATGAAGTTCTCCGACCTGCTGCAGAACGCGGAAGCCTCGCGTAACGGCAACGATCTTGAGATTACTGGGCTTGATTATGACTCCCGGCGAATTAGGCCGGGATGGGCATTTGTAGCATTGCGCGGTGAAACCACCGACGGCAACCGCTACATCGACACCGCGCTTTCAAACGGAGCGATTGCTGTTGTGAGCGATTCTTCGCGGGAGCCACAACGACAGGGCATCGCTTGGGCAACTGTTCCCCACGGACGCAAGGCTTTGGCGCAACTGAGCGCAAATTTCTACGATTGTCCGGCAAAGAAGATCAGCGTCACAGGAGTTACAGGGACCAATGGGAAGACCACCACAACCTTTCTAATTGAGTCGATTCTGAATTTCTGTGATAGACAAACCACGCTGCTTGGCACCATCGAATATCACGTTGCCGGTAGGGTGATTCCCGCTCCTCATACGACTCCCGAAGCCCTGGAATTGAACCAGATTTTTTCACAGGCGGTTGCCGCGGGAGCGAGCGAAGGCGTCATGGAGGTCTCGTCCCACGCCTTGGAGCAAGGGCGTGTTTATGGCATTCCTTATGACGTGGCGGTTTTCACCAATCTAACGCGGGACCACCTCGACTATCACAAAGACATGGAGAGCTACTTCGCCAGCAAGCGGCTCTTATTTGTGGGTTCCGGTGTCCATCCACCACGGGCGGCGGCGATCAATGTGGACGATGACTACGGAAGAACTCTGCTTTCCACTAGTAAGAAGTTGAGCAAACAGGCGATTAGCTATGGCATCGATCAAGCCGATTTTTGCGCGACGAACATTCGGCTCTATGCCAACGAGAGCAGCTTCGATCTAACTGCCTTCGGGGAAAGAATCCAAGTGTGTACGGCCTTGATTGGCCGCGTGAATGTCTACAACCTTCTGGCCGCCGCCGCCGCTTGCTGGGCGCGGGGCTGCTCCCTGCCTCAAATTGCGGAGGCCATAGGTCGTTTTCAGAGAGTCCCGGGGCGTTTTGAGAAGGTGGACTGTGGCCAGCCGTTTACGGTGGTGGTCGACTATGCTCACACCGACGATGCGCTGCGCAACCTGACCTCCATCGCGCGCGATCTTGCTGTGCGCTCCGAAAGTCAGGGGAGAGTAATTACCGTGTTTGGTTGTGGCGGAGATCGTGACCGGGCGAAGCGTCCCTTGATGGGCGCGGCCGCTGGAAAGGGAAGCGATTTCGTCCTGCTCACCTCGGATAATCCGCGTTCTGAAGATCCCCTCAAAATCATGCAAGATGCCCTGCCCGGCTTGCAGCAGGCTGGAGCGCGGTATTCGTTGGAGCCCGATCGAAAGAAGGCCATTGGCGCGGCCTTGGCCGAGGCCCGTCCGGGCGACGTTGTGCTGATTGCGGGAAAGGGTCATGAAAAGGTACAGGCAACGCGCGAAGGTACATTCCCCTTCGATGATGTCCAGGTTGCGCGAGAGGCGTTACAACGGTTGGGCCATCGAGACGGCGCTGGAGGAAATCAATGAAGTTGCCGCTGTGGCGTGTCGCCGAATTTACGGCCGCCAAGGGGAATCTTGATCAGGAGACGGTTGTCACGGGATATTCCATCGACTCTCGCACGATCAATCCCGGTGATTTGTTTATTGCCCTCAAGGGCGAGCAGTTTGACGGCCACGATTTTGTGCAGGCAGCTCTCGAAAAGGGAGCCTCTGCCGTTCTCGTGGACCGCGCTCAAGACACTTCGGGTGATCCGCGCACGCTTTTGGTGGAAGACACTCTTAAGGCCCTGCAATGTCTCGGGGCCGCCGCCCGAAGAATCTGGGCCAAGCCTCTGCTTGCCGTGACTGGTTCGGCTGGAAAGACGACCACGAAAGAGATTTTGGCCCACCTCCTCGGGTCTCGATTCCGAGTCATGAAGAGTTCGGGCAACCTGAACAATCATATTGGTCTGCCCTTGCAGTTGCTTAAGCTGGAACCCGAGCATGACATTGCAGTCGTCGAGATGGGAATGAACCATGCCGGGGAGATTCGCGCCTTGGGGGCTCTGGCCCACCATGATTTAGCCATTGTGACTTGCGTAGCCCCTGTTCACTTGGAATTCTTCCAGAGTGTGGGAGATATCGCCCGTGCGAAATATGAGATCGTCGAGACGTTGCATCCGGGTGGGACTGCCGTTCTAAATGCAGACGATTCATATGTCTCACAGTTTGGCCGCGGTTTCAAAGGACGGGTCGTGACCTTTGGCCTTCGTCAACCTGCAGATGTGCGCGCCGCCAACATCCAATTTCACGGGGCGGAGGGTTCCAGCTTTGAGCTGATCGTAGGCAGTGTTAGGGAGCAAGTGCGCCTCCCGCTGGTGGGAGAGCACAACATCTATAACGCTCTGGGAGCTATAGCC
The DNA here is from genome assembly GCA_035295685.1 of Candidatus Angelobacter sp. Taxonomy (GTDB): domain Bacteria; phylum Acidobacteriota; class Terriglobia; order Terriglobales; family Acidobacteriaceae; genus Angelobacter. The sequence goes on along the minus strand of DATGIO010000072.1, from coordinate 189,532 downwards.
GCGGCCTTGGAAAAAGGTGTCTCTCCTTCAAGCGTGGCTGATTCTTTAGCTACGGTGGAACCTGCCGAAAAAAGGGGTCAGATCTTGAAATTTGGGGGCGCTACTCTCATTAATGACTGCTACAATTCCAATCCAAGAGCTCTTGACGCCATGATCGATACTCTGGCGAGCATGCCTGCCAAGCGCCGAATTCTAGTTGCCGGCGAGATGCTTGAATTGGGAAACACTGCGGAAACACTCCACTGCGACAGCGGTCGCCATGCCGCCGGGAAGAAGATCGATATTGTTCTGGGCGTGCGTGGTCTGGCAAAGGCCCTGGTGGAATGCGCTTCCGCGGCGGGTGTGAATGCTTACTATATGGAAACGCCGGAGGAAGCTGGTCTATGGCTGGCTCAGGAACTGCGTGAAGGTGACGCAGTTCTTCTGAAGGCTTCTCGTGGAGTAAAGCTCGAGGGCGCGCTGCAGACTTTGCGCGAAAGATTGAGCGGCACGGTTACGCAGTAATGCGGTTGGTGCGCTCCCTCGGTGGTTCTAAGCCCAGGATCGATTCCCACCTCAAGCTCAGGACAACTGCTAAAGCGTTTTTTGCGTCGGTGTATCCAGAAGCGGAACACATTCCAACTGGACGTAAGCCACGCTGGAAATGCTCGGATGACACGGAGGTATTTTGCTCTACTGGCTTCTCTACCAGCGTTTATTTGTTCACTTTCCCCCCTTTCGGATTTTTCGGTACTTTACGTTTCGCACCGCTTTTGCCAGTCTGACTGCTCTGTTCATGACCATGATTATTGGTCCGGCGATCATCCGGCAGCTTCGCGAATTTCAGATTGGTCAGTACATTCGTGAGGAAGGTCCCAAGACTCATCAAAAGAAGGCGGGTACGCCCACCATGGGCGGAATCCTCATCGTAGTCGCGATCATCATTCCGACTCTGCTTTGGGCCGATCTATCCAACCGGTTTATCTGGCTGGCTATGCTTTCTACCCTTGTCTTTGGTGCGATAGGCTTTGCCGACGACTATTTGAAGGTTGTCCACAAGCGAAATCTGGGGCTGACCGGGCGCATGAAACTGCTCCTGCAATTTTCAGCGGCCGCCTTTATTGCGGTGGTGCTCGTGACTCTCGCGTCCAATAAGCAGTATTCCACCGAGTTGATGGTGCCCTTCCTGAAGCAATTCCGCCCCGACTTGGTGATCGAGTCCTTGCTCTCGTCGCACCTTTGGCCTTTGGCGTTTGCTCCATTTGTGATCTTTGTCATGCTGGTGCTGGTCGGTTCGACCAATGCCGTGAACCTCACAGACGGTTTGGATGGTCTAGCGATCGGCTGTACGGTGATTGCTGCCGGTGGCCTTACCGTTCTTACCTACATCAGCGGACACAAGAATTTTGCGGAATATCTGGAGCTGCAAAAGATGCCCCAGGTTGCGGAGCTCACGATCTTCTGTGGAGCCATGGTCGGAGCCAGCCTGGGGTTTCTCTGGTATAACGCTCATCCCGCCGAAATTTTCATGGGCGACGTAGGCTCTCTGGCTCTTGGGGGAGCGCTGGGAACGGTGGCCGTCATCATCAAGCAAGAGTTGTTGCTCCCGTTTATTGGCGGCGTATTTGTGATCGAGGCCCTTTCCGTGATCCTGCAGGTTGGTTCTTACAAACTGCGCAAGAAACGCATCTTTAAGATGGCGCCTTTGCACCATCATTTTGAACTGGTTGGTTGGTCGGAGTCGAAAATCATCACGCGATTCTGGATCGCGTCGCTGGTATTTGCACTCTTTGCACTCACCACGCTGAAGCTGCGATAGGAAGACGCCCGGTCGTGGCACAATGGAGCCAAGCATGGAGCTAAATAGCAAAAGAGTGCTTGTGGTAGGGCTGGGTAAGTCCGGGATCGCAGCGGCTTTGTTCCTTCAAGAGCGCGGAGCACGCGTCACCGTTTCCGATATCCGCACCGAGGTCCAGTTGCAGAAAGAAATTTCAATGCTTCTGGATCGTGGCGTTTCGCTTGAAACCGGCAGCCACAGCGAACGTACCTTTCGCGACCAGGATCTGATTGTGGTGAGCCCGGGCGTGCCTTCGGACCAGCCTCAACTGGTGCATGCACGGAGCCTGGGAATCCCCGTGATCGGCGAGATTGAACTGGCATACAGATTTTTGCAGGGTAAGGTCGTTGCCATAACCGGATCGAATGGCAAGACCACTACCACCACGCTGATCGGGGAAATTCTCGCCAAGAGCGGCAAAAAGACATTGGTGGGCGGCAATATCGGTACTCCGGTCGTGACTTTGGCTGGTCACTCGACTCCGGATACGCTCTCGGTGCTGGAAGTGTCCAGCTTTCAATTGGAGACGATTGAGCGGTTCCGACCCTGGATTGCGGCGGTGCTCAACATCACGCCCGACCACCTCGATCGTCACCATAGCTTTCAGGCCTATGTAGACGCCAAAGCTCGAATTTTCGAGAACCAGCAGGCTGGCGATTTTGCGCTGCTGAATGCCGATGACGCTCCGAGCGCCGGACTTAAGTCCAGAACAAAAGCCGGAATTTTCTCGTTCAGCCGCAAGCAGCGGGTGGAAAACGGAGCGTTCCTCCGTGGTGATGAGATTGTCTTTTCCTTGAATGGCCGTGAAACCTTGGTACTTGCTCTGAATGATATTCGGCTGAAAGGCGCTCACAACCTGGAAAACGTACTGGCCGCCGCTTGTGTCGCAATGCTCGCCGGATGCGATCCAGCGTCGATTCGCCGGGCCGTGGCCGAATTTCAGGGGGTAGAGCACCGCCTGGAGTTGGTGGCGACACTGAACGGAATCGCTTTCTACAACGATTCAAAGGCCACGAACGTGGACGCAACCATTAAGGCGCTGGAGTCCTTCCCAGGAAGGATTCATGTGATTCTTGGAGGCAAAGACAAAGGCAGCGATTACTCCATCTTGAATCACCTTCTCCGGGAGCGGGTCAAGCGTGCTTACTTGATCGGCCAAGCGTCGGAGAAAATCGCATCGCAGATTCAGGGTACAACCCAGCTTGTTTACTCCGGGACCTTGGATCATGCTGTCCGCCAGGCGTTTGACTCAGCCTCCGATGGAGATACCGTTTTGCTGGCTCCTGCCTGTGCCAGTTTTGATCAGTTCGAGAACTACGAGCAGCGTGGAAGGGTCTTCAAAGAACTGGTCCGGGCGATTGCCGCCGAAACAGACCATCCGGCTACGATGGGGGACAGAGTCTAGTGGCCAAACGCGTCGGTATCGACAAGTGGATGTTTGGCTCTGTTCTGCTCTTGGTCGTGATCGGCGTTGTCATGGTTTTCAGCGCTTCCGCTGTGATGGCCGGAGAGCGTTTCGGTTCGCCTTACGCTTTTCTTACGCGTCAGCTTGCCTGGGCGGTGGCCGGCTTGGCGGCAATGACTGTAGTCGTCAAGATCGACTACCGCCGCTGGAAGCACCCTGGGATCGTTTTTTCTTTTCTCGGTATTACGGCGCTGCTCCTGGTGGGAGTGTTCTTTTTGGATCGCGCCCATAACACCCATCGTTGGATCCGATTGGGCTCCGTGATGTCGTTCCAGCCATCGGAGCTCGCAAAACCGGCGCTGATACTCTTTCTGGCCTTCTTCCTCGAGTTCAGGACGAAATCCATCGATGACTGGCGGCATACGCTGCTTCCGGCGGCGCTCCCGGTGGCGCTATTTGCTGCGCTCATCATGAAGCAGCCCGATCTGGGAACGTCCATGGTGTGTCTCGCAGTTGCGGCATCCATTTTTTACGTCGCCGGCATGAAGCCCAAGTATTTCGCTTATGCGCTGATTCCCGTGGTCCCCGTGCTTTATGTGCTCTTGTTCCGGGTTGGCTGGCGGCGCGACCGCATGTTGGCTTTTTTGAATCCCTGGACTGACCCGCAAGGACGCGGCTTCCACATCATTCAGTCGTTGATCGCGGTAGGAACCGGAGGTGTGACCGGCGTGGGACTGATGGAAGGCAAGCAAAAACTCTTCTATTTGCCTGAACCGCACACCGACTTTATCTATGCGGTTGCGTCGGAAGAGTTGGGGCTTATCGGCGCGATTCTAATCGCATCCTTGTTTTTTGTTTTTTGCTATCGTGGCTTTCGCACTGTACTGCGCACTACTGATCTATTTGGAAGATACCTTGCCACCGGAATAACCACGATGATCGTGGTTCAGGCTTTTTTCAACATCAGCGTAGTGTTAGCGCTTCTTCCAACGAAGGGAATTCCGCTGCCGTTCATCTCTTATGGAGGCTCGTCTCTCTTTGTAATGCTCGCCAGCGCCGGTGTCCTTTTGAACATAACCAGGCAAGCGGAATAGGCCGGCGACGCGAAAACGCAGGAGTCTCCCGAGTGCTATCCTAGCAGTCGCGATGTTGCACATTACCAATGGCGAGTCGGTAATTCATGGTTTTCGCGAAGCGTCGCTGCCCGGCGCGTATCTCTCATGGGCGGATGTTCTCCACGACGGGCCCGTCCCTTACACCGCCACCCTAACTCAGCTTTCAGACGTGCGTGCGGAAGCGCTCAGCCGATTTGGTTGGGGAACGTATGAGGAAATTCGTGCAGCTTTTGCGGCTAGAGACCGCGCTCTCGCGGATTTTCATACGCACGAGGAAGTGGTTCTGTGGTTTGAGCACGATTTGTTCGATCAATTGCAGCTCATCCAGGTGCTCGATTGGCTTTCTGCCCAGGAATTTGGCAATGTACGCCTGAGCCTCATTCAGATCGATTCGTTCCCCGGCATTCGTCCTTTTTACAGCCTCGGGCAACTGACAGGAGTGCAGCTTGCGGAGCTTTTTCCTGCCCGCAAGACCGTAACCGCTGCGCAGATGCTGATTGCCCGGGATGCCTGGCGAGCTTTTAGCGCGCCGAATCCCGAGTCGCTCCTGGTGCTTACGCACCACGGACTTTCGGAGTTGCCGTTTCTCGGTGCGGCGCTTATGCGTTTTTTTCAGGAGTATCCGGCGGTGCGCGACGGTCTTTCGCGGACGCAACGCCAAATCCTCCGCGCGGTCGAATCCGGCGCGCGACGCAAGCGCGATATCTACTTTGGTTCCCGCCAATTCGAGGACTGCCCCTGGGGGGATGCCTCTATCTATTGGAGGATTGACGCTTTGGCCTTTGCGCCACGACCAGCATTGTCGAAAATTTCCGACGATGAATTTCAGCTCACGGAATCCGGACAACGGCTACTGGCTGGCGATGCGGACTGGGTGGCTCTCAGCGGCGGGATCGACGTGTGGCTTGGTGGAGTGCATTTGTCTGGAGCGGAGCCCGCTTGGCGGTGGGATAACGATCAAAGAACCTTGAGAAGAAGGTAGGCAGCCGACGATAGACTCAGTCGTTTGATTTCCCCTCCGAGTTTTCAATCTGGAGTTTTCCACTCCAAGCCGAAACATGCTGAAAAATAATCGGACGGAGCGCATCGCTGCGATCTCCGCCCGAACTATCGAACAACGTAACTGCCGCAAACCGCCTCGCGAATCAGTTAGTCCTTTTTGTCATGAGAGTGCTCATCCTTTGAGTGTTCTTCTTTCGACGGCTTCTGCTTTTCTTCCTTTTGCGGCTTTGGCGGTTGATTTTGCCGGCCACGATCTACATTTTCCGCCGGCCGTGGCTCTGGGGCAGGCTGGCTATGTTGTTGCTGCGGCCGATCGTCAAAGCTTCTCTGGGGACGGCTCTGCTCGCTGTTGCTTGGCTGAGAACTTGGCGGACGGTTGTTTTGCGTCGGCTGGCTTGGATTACTCGCGTTCGTTGGCCGGTTGGCAGTGTTGTTTTGCTGCTGCGCAGGTTGGTTCTGATTATTTGCTCCTTGCCTGTTACCGGCGTTGCTCGGCTGCCCGGAGGTGTTGCCGCCATTACTTGGAGAGCTTGGCGGACGGTCGTTGCGCATCGGCTGGCTTGGATTGCCGGCGTTAGTCGGGCGGTTGGCAGTGTTGTTTTGTTGCTGCGCCGGTTGGTTCTGATTGTTCATTCCAGGCCTATTTCCGGCGTTGCTTGGTTGGCCGGATGGCGCTCCGTTGTTTGGCTGCGGGTTGCGGGCTGGCTGGCCAGGATTGTTTACCGCTCCCGTCCTATTGCCGCCTGCGTTCTGTGGCTGGCTAACCCCATTGCCTCCGTTCGCGGGCTGCCCGTTTCGGTTGCCCTGAGCATTCTGAGGTGTGCCCGGCGTTGGAGGAGCCATCTTGATGGTTGGGCGGGGGGCTGTGGCTGCCTGCGGTTGTATCTGGCGAACCTGTGCCGCTGCCAGCGGTCTTCCGCCGTTAGCTTGAATAGCCTGCTGCTGCTTTGCGAACGATGGCGGCGGTGGTGGTGGCGGCGCTTTGGCAACAACCGCGCGGGATTGCATGGTGGCTGGCGGTTTTACCGCCGCTTGCGTCGACGTGCCCAGAACTGCTTGTTTCGCAGGTGCTACTGCCGGTGTCGAGGCGCTTACCGGGGCCGAGGCCACTTCTCTTGGATTGACCGCAACGGCATTCTTGGAAACTGACTGTGCGGAGGTAAAGGCTTGTGGTGTGGTTGCGGTGACTGCTCCCGGCACACTCTGGTTCACATATTTCTGGTTGTTCACCACCACATTGGTATTGTGGATGTTGGTGTTATTGATGTTGGTGTTGTTGACGGTTGTATTGTTATTGACGACCGTGGTGTTGTAGTAGTTGTTGACCACGGTGGTATTGACGGTGGTATTCGAGACGTTGACGTTGTTGACGTAGGTACGGCTTACTGGATACGAGGGAACGTACACCTCACGCGGTCCTAACGGAAACCAACCAACGCTCACGCCTGCGGCAAAGCCACCCCCACCTCCAACAGCAACTCCCACACCGAAGTGTGGACCACCAACCCATGCCACGAGGGCGGGAGCATATACAGGGCGAACATACACAACGCCAGGAGTGGGGGGCGGAGCAGGCACCCATCCCCATACCCCACCGACCGCCACCCAACGCCCATAGTGGAAGGGAGCAAATCCCCAAGGAGCGTCATCCACCCACGTATAGCCCCATGGCGCGACGTAAGCCCAGTGGCCATAGTGGTAGGGAGCCCAACCCACGGCTACGCGGGGGAACCAGATCGTGCCATAACCGGGTGCCGGGCGCCAATCTCCGTTGGCATCTAGATCCTGATATCCAATCACATCCGGTGAAACATACCGGGCGGAAACCGAAGTATCTTCGTGTCGGTCCCGGTCGGAGCACCACGATTCAAAGGGATCGTTGTCACCCTGAAAAGGCTCAATGTCGGAGCTTAATGAATCGGTTCCGCTGAAGGTGCCAACCTCTCTCGGATGGACTGTGTAAGCTGAACCGCCGCCTGTGACTTCTCCCTGGCCCCTGGGAACAGAAATAATAGTCGTATCGCCGCCCTCGTTGACGTTGATGCGGTAAATGCCCGGGCGAAGAATGGAAAACGCCAGGTTGGGTGTGTCGATCTCGAAGGTCTCGTCGTCGTCAAGGTGCTTGATGCGAACTCGAAGCGTGCCCTGTGTAAGGCTGACTTGTGCAGTCTTGTCGGTGAGGTTCAGAAACGAGAAGCCCGTGTTGCTGGAAATCCGAAGGGACGCGGAGCCGATGTGCAGCTCGGCACGGGAGTCATTGTCTGCCCAGAGCTTGTCTCCCGTTGTCATCGGACGGTTCACGATTGCCGAGACCCAATCTTCCGTGCCGGCCGGTTCGAACGATATGGATCCGTACGTGTATCCCAAGCGCGCCACGCGCGAAGGCGGATCGTCATCGTCTGCCGCTGCCCGTGGCGGCGCAACGACTGCAAAGGTCAGCGCCAGACTCAACAGGCCCAGTAATTTCAAAGAATGTTTTCCCATCATTGTCTAATCTCTCCTGATTTCGAATCAGCGGCCCAACTGCTTCAGATGACGCCCGGTGCTTTCTTTTTTAGCGTTCCTTCATCCAGGGGCTTTGCGCACACAAATCCCCCGAAGCTCCCTGAAATAGGCACGTTAGACTATTTAACACGATGAGGCAGATAGAGTTGTAGCGAATAAAAGGAGGTTACAGTTTTTGGAACATTACCGGAGTCCAAGGGCTTGGCAGGACGGGCGATTTGGTAAACGAATTAAAGACGGGTGAGCCCTATAGTGGAGAAGGATTCAATCAACAGAAGGTAGCGCGCCCTAAAGTTGAAGGACACGCGCACTCTCGAATCCCTTCCTTCCCTGGAACGTTCACGAACTATGTCCCAAGCGGAACCCGAGAACGCGAAAAAAGAGAAATATTCAGTCGGAATGAGCGTTGTCGATCGCCACCAGGCCCAGCCCAATCTTCCATCACGGCCCATCTCGCGTCAGAAGGCCAACGTTCGTGTGAACCGACCCATGGGTGAAAGGGTTATTCCACTTCCTGTTTGGCCTTGTATCCCTCACGAGAAACAATCGTGTACTTAACGTCGTGGCCCTTCTCGTCCCTCATTTTCAAGGGATCGCCGTTGGGAGCGACCAGTTGCACTTTGAGCTTCCGGAATGCGCCATCTTGGGCGCGGTTTGTGGGGTGGTACGAGAGCGTGTATTGGTTCCGGATGGTTTGGGCAATGTCGGCGAATGCTTCTCCGAAGGACGCTTGGAATAGCGGTTTATAGAACTTTCCGCCGGTCATCCGCGAAAAGCTTTGCAGCTGATTGTCGGCCTGCAAATACTCGATATTGCAGTTGAAGCTTGTGAAGCCGCAAAGATAACGCATGGCTCCGTGGCTCTCGGCCCAGTTGCGAAGCGCCTGACCTGTGCTCACCGAGTAAATGGCAATGTCTTTCGATGCCTGTATTTTTTTCAGCAATTGATCGAGATTCTTTTTGCTGAACGTGTCGCGTCCGCTTGAAACAAGGACGATGTATTTCCGTCCTTCAACGGTTTCAAGGCGGTCGATGGTGTCGTAGAGTGAGTCAAAAAGGTCGGTCTCCGACGAGTTCGACATACCCGGTTGCAGGGAACTGATTCCCGCCTGGATCGCACGCTTATCTTGCGTGAAGTCCTGCAGGATGTGCGAACGAAGATCGTAAGAAATCAGCGCGATCCAGTCGTCTTTTTTCAGGCTGTTGGCAAAAGTATAGGAGGCGATCAGCGAATCAATCTGAAATTGATAGAAGTATTGGCTATTGGCAAACTCGACCAGCATGACGGCGGTAATTGGAGCCTGGGTCTGATTGAATGCGGTCACGGTCTGCGGCACGCCATCTTCGAGGACGCGGAAATTCTCCTGCTTCAGGCCGGGGACGAACATACCGTCCTTGGTCAGCACGCCCACATCAACCGTCACCACCGGAACGTTGACGCGCATCGAAAAATCGCCCAAACCCTCAACTTTCTTCGGAGCTCTCGGCTTCTCTTCTCGCTTCGGTTCTTCGTCCTTTTTCTTCGGAATAGCTATGGGGCCGATATCTCCCTGGGGCCCGCCTGCTTCTGCTGGAGCGCTCTGCTGTGGGCTTTGCTGGGCCGCCGGAGTGGGGCTAGGAGCAGCCTGCCCCTGCTGGTTCTGGGCGAAAACGCCCGATGTAAGCAAGAACAAGGTTGCAATCAGCGTGATCGGCAGGGATTTGGACGTTTGAGCCATTCTGAAAGAACTAAGCAGTTTCATAGCCTGAGTTAAGCACATTTCCGCTCTGCCCTTTTTAGGATTTCTTTATTAGTATAGATGCACAAACATCCGCTTTTTGGAGTATTTTTAGATGCCGCTTTTTGGGTGTTTGTCGTCTTGGTCTTCAGCGCCATGAAAAAAACAGTTCTTCTCGTCAGCGCCCTGTTTGTTCTGCCGAATCTCGCCTTAACCCAAGTTTACGTTGGAAAGAACCAAAATCAGCCTCTCGCTTTGACGACGGCAAAGCCTGCCGCTCTTGCGGGAGATATTGCGGCCGCTGCACCCCCCGCAACCCTTTCGGTAAACGACGTTCGCCCCGGCATGCGCGGCGTGGCCTATACCGTGTTTGAAGGCGTCAAGCCCGAGCCCATGGAGGTTGAGGTTTTAGGCGTGCTCCGGAACATGAATGGTCCGGGCAGCAATATGATCCTGGTGCGTCTTCGCGGCGAGAAACCCGAATATACAGGTGTGGTTGCGGGCATGAGCGGCAGCCCGGTGTATATCGATGGGAAGCTGATCGGCGCTTTATCGTATCGGATTGGAGCGTTCTCCAAAGAGCCGATCGGCGGTGTTACGCCGATTGCTGAAATGTTCGAGATCAGCGAACTGGACCGCAGCGTTCCTCAATCGCTGCCGGCATCGGCGGGCAAGCGCTCGTCAGCTGAAAAGACGGCCGGTCCTGGCGTGGCCAACGTTCCAAGCACCGAAAATTATGCGCAATTCCTCCAGCCGATTGATACACCCTTTGTGTTCAATGGTTTCAGCGAATCTGCCATCAAGACGTTTGCGGACAAATTCGCCGCCGTCGGAATTACCCCCGTCTTGGGTGTGGGTTCTTCCAGCGCCGAAAAGCAGCCGGAGCCTTTGGTCCCTGGTTCAGCCGTAAGTGCAGTGTTGGTTCGAGGCGACATGGATGCCGCGGCGACTTGTACGGTCACCTATGTAGACAAAGAGCACCTGCTTGCCTGCGGTCATCCGATTTTGCAGTATGGTGCCGTGGATATGCCCATGACCAAGGCCGACGTGGTGGCGACGCTCTCTTCGCCCCTGAATTCATTCAAAATTGTGAATACCACCGAATCGGTGGGAGCGTTTGTCCAGGATCGCCACACCGGTATCATGGGCCGCTTCAACAAGGAACCGGAGATGATTCCGGTGACGCTCAGTATTCATGGAGCGGGCGCTCCGAAGGAGTACCACTACGACGTTATCAACAATCCTAAGCTCACTCCGCTTCTGATGATGTCCACGGTCTTCAGTGCTCTGCAAGGCATGAATCAATATGGCGAGGAAACGACGTACCGCATGAACGGCAGCATCCACGTCGAAGGTTTCCCGGAAGTGCGTCTCTCCAATATGTTTTCGCCAGTAGATGCCCTGCCAACGGCTTTTCCCATCGCCACAACTCTCGGTGAGCATTTCGGACGCATCTTTGGGAATCCTTATCAGGCCCCCAAGATCAACGGCGTCCAATTGGATTTCGATCTGGAACACGACCGCCACTCGGCCGCGCTCGAAAGCGCCCGCACGGATGTGACCGAAGCTCGCCCTGGTGATCAGATCACGATTGAAACGGTGCTGCGTCCCTATCGTGGAGAGCGTATCGTCCAGCAAATTCCTGTCAAGATACCGACCTCGGTGCCGAAAGGAACGCTGCGTATCCTTGTCAGCGACGCCGAAACGCTTGATCGTGCCCGCCGTCTATCCCCCGCGCTGACGCAGCGCCTGGAACTGAACTCCACCATTGAGATGCTGAACAAAGAGCATTCGAATGATCACCTCTACGTCTCTCTCCTGGAGGCAAACCCTCAGGCGGCAATCGAAGACAAAGTGATGCCCGCGGTTCCTCTTTCCGTCATGAATGTGATGGAGGGCATGCGCACGACCCACGAGATGATGGTGTTTGCGGAGTCTGCCGTCAATGAATCTTCCACAGCTGTGGGATACGTGGTGAGCGGTTCGCAGGTGATCAGTCTGACGATCAAGTAAGCCGTTTCCTGCTAATCTGTTAGCGATGATTAAGACAAGGACAGTCTCTCTCTTTGTCCTGCTAGCTGCCGGTGTGGCCGTTACCCAGGGCGCCAATCTTTGGAAAGAATCTACCTACGAGGATTTTGGACGTGGAACAGCCAAAGGTGTGGCGATTCGCAGTACCGGCAGTCTGGAGCTTGCCCCAGCCTTCAAACTGATCTATACCTCGCCTTCCACATTCATCTGGTCCATCGCCGCAGATAAAGAAGGGAACATCTATGCGGCAACGGGAGCTCCTGGACGCGTTTATCGAGTAACGCCCGACGGCAAGAGCAGCGTTATTTTTGAGCCGAAAGAGTTGCAGGTTCAGTCAGTCGCTCTGGGCGGCGATGGAGCCATCTATGCGGCCACTTCGCCGGATGGCAAGGTCTACAGGCTGACGCGCGGCTCCGGAAAGCCCGCCGCGGAGTTTACCTCCAGCGTTTTCTACGATCCCAAGACCAAGTACATCTGGGATTTGGCTTTCGATGGCGAAGGCCGTCTTTATGTGGCCACCGGCGACCGTGCCGAGATTCACCGGGTGGACAAGAACGGGCAGGGATCGGTCTTCTTTAAGTCCGATGAAGGGCACATCCGGACTCTGGCTCTAGATCCGAAAGGCAACGTAATCGCTGGCTCCGACGGCAGCGGGTTGATCTACCGAATCGCGCCCAACGGCGAAGGCTTTGTGCTGTACAGCGCACCCAGAAAAGAGATTGTCGCTCTTGCCGTGGATGCCTCCGGTAACATCTTTGCTTCGGGGACGGGTGAGAAGAGCACTGCGCCCGCGACTCCAGCCACATCTGCTCCAGCGCCCCAAGCGAGTCCGTCGCCCGTGGTTACTATCGGCAGCGTGAACCTGAGCGGGTCCGATGTCTATATGATCTCCCCGGATGGGTCCCCAAAAAGACTCTGGACATCGCATGAGGACATTGTTTATGCCCTGGCGTTCGATGCTGGAGGGCGATTGATCGCGGGAACCGGCAACAAAGGGCGCATCTATTCGATTGAGAATAATGGAGACTTCACGCGTTTATTACAGGCCAGCGCCAACCAGGTCACCGCTTTCAGCAAAGCTCCTGGGGGCGGCATTTATTGCTCCAGCAGCAATTTGGGAAAGGTCTTTCTGCTGAGCAACGCGCCGGAGGCGGAAGGCACTTTTGATAGCGATGTGAAGGATGCCCGCAATTTTTCTCGATGGGGGCGAGCGGAAGTTCGTGGCCGCGGAAATTTTGAGTTATTTGCGCGTAGTGGAAACGTCGATAATCCGGATCGCAATTGGAGTGCGTGGACGCGCGTGGACGAAACCAAAGACTGGCGGCTGGATGTCCCCTCGGCTCGCTTCGTGCAGTGGCGCGCCGTATTGAAACCGGACCGCGCTCAGACGCAGATCGAAGAAGTTGGCATCAACTTCCTTGCCAAAAATGTGGCCCCGGTTGTCGATGACATTGCCGTGCATGTAGGAGCCCGGTTTCTGCCCGTGGCGCACAATTCCGGAGGGGAAGGTATTACCGTCGGCTTTGGTCCGCCTGCCCAGCCCACGCCTCGATTCGATCCGACGCCGTCGGCGATTCGAGACCGCGGCTTTGTCGCGGTTCGCTGGGCCGCCCATGATGAGAACGACGACGATTTGGTCTATTCGGTCTACTATCGCGGCGAGCGCGAGCGCGATTGGAAACTTCTTAAATCCGGATTGACCGATAAGTTCTACTCGTTTGAATCCGGTCTTCTGCCGGACGGCAACTATTTCGTGCGTGTGGTGGCCAGCGACGCCCCCTCCCATACTCCTGAAGACGCCCTTACGGGGGAACGCCAAAGCACGTATTTCGAGTTGGATAATACGCCGCCCAGGATCGACAATCTCGCGGCCAAGGTGGAAGGCCAACGAATGCGCGTGACGTTCTCGGCGACGGATGCGGTTTCGCCAATCAAGCGGGCGGAGTACTCAATTGATGCGGGCGACTGGCAATATCTTGAGCCGGTTGGCCAGATCTCCGATTCCCGCTCCGAGAAATACGACTTCGGCGTGCCGTTGTCTTCTCTGCGCGGAGTTGACGATCAACCGGAGTCCAAGAAACTGTCCAAAGCCGGAAGCACAGAGCACGTAGTCGTGGTTCGCGTGTACGACCGTTACGATAATGCGGCTACAGCCAAATATGTAACGCCCTGATCGCCCCCTGATTGTGGGCGAAGCCCGTCTGGAGTTGGCCCGCGAGGTGGGGACGGTAAAAACCTTGCTTGATACAATCGGCTCATGGGCATTCTGCTGCCTATAGCCTGGTTGATCAGTATTTTCTATGGCAGCGTTCCTCTGTTCTGGCTTCCAATCCACGCTTTGGCTTCACGCTGGCAAAAGATGAAGCGCTCGCCTTATCGCATTTTGCTGCCGATATGGGCCGGTATCATTGGCGCGCTTGCCCTGGTAACCTGGCCATGGCATTCGGTACAGATCTATTCGGTAGCTTGGGCGTGGCTGGCCGCTCTCCCATTTTTTGCCTTTGGTATCAAGATCTATCGAGGCATCCGCTCGGGCCTCGGAATGGCTCGCTTTGCGGGCTTGGCCGAATTGCGCCCTTACGAGCACAATCAGGCCCTGATTGTCGTTGGAATGCACGGTCGCATGAGGCATCCGATCTATGTGGCTCACTCGTCCATGCTTGCCGGATGGGCGATCGGGAGCGGTTTGGCAGTGGGGCTCCTCCTATTGGCAATCAGTGTCGCGGCAACATTTCCGTTTATGATTTGGATCGAGGAGAAAGAGTTGGAGCTGCGTTTCGGGGAAAGCTATCGGCAATACAAAAGGCAGGTCCCTTTGCTGCCGTTCTTGAATTTCCGCTCCGATTCACCGTCTGGTTCTCAGACCAATTTTCCGTCTAACTTTCATTCTGGGGAACATTCTTCATGAAAATATGCTCGGTCGCTGGAAGCGCCTTCTTGCGCCATCTTCTCCAGCCCGTGGAGCTTGCGTGAGGTTCGAGTTTTTTGTAGCTCTGCGCTATTTGCGGGCGAAGCGCCGTCAGGCGGTCATCGGGATCATCACCATCATCTCTGTGATTGGCGTTGCCGCCGGGGTGGCATCGCTGATCGTAGCTCTGGCTATTACGAATGGATTTCGACAGGACCTGCAAAGCCGCCTATTGGCCGCTGTTTCCCATGTTGACTTGATGCTTGTTCAAAACAGCGAGGGAATCGGGAATTGGCGAGAGCTGATCGCGCGGCTCCAGAAGCAGCCCCATGTGCTTGCGGCGGCTCCCGGTCTCTATGATCAAGTATTGGTATCGCGCGCGTCGCGCTCGAGCGGCATCGAGCTGAAGGGCATTGTTCCCGAATATGAGAACAAGGTCAGCGAGCTGTTGAAAAACATGCCGTTTGGTTCCGCCGATGCGCTGAATCCAGCGGGCCGCCCCCAATGTTCGGGAGGGGAGAAGGACTGTGAAGCTGGATTTCCGCCGATTGTCCTGGGAAAGGAGTTGGCGAACAGCCTCGGAGCGACGGTAAACTCCATCGTCTTGGTGACCAGCCCCCAAGGTGAGCTAACCCCATTTGGGCTCGTCCCTAAATATCAGCGATTCAAAGTGACCGGAATTTTCAACTCCGGTTTCTACGACTATGACAGTACCTGGGCATTTACGCGCCTTGCGGATGCGCAAAGTCTCGAAGGGCTCGAAGATGTGATCTCCGTGGTGCAGTTCAAGATCGATGATATTTACAAGGCGTCCGACGTGGGCCGGGATTTGGAGAGCGCCGCCGGCAAGGGCTTCATGACGTCGAATTGGATGGACCAGAACAAGGCGCTGTTTCGAGCACTGCGTTTGGAAAAGGTTGTTACGTTCATCACTGTAAGCCTGATTGTTCTGGTGGCCGCCTTGAACATCTTGATCTCGCTCATCATGATGGTCATGGAGAAGACCAAGGACATTGCGGTTCTTATTTCAATGGGAGCCAGGCGACGGCAGGTACGGCGAATCTTCATCCTGCAGGGGCTTCTGGTTGGAACCATTGGAACCCTGTTGGGATTGGCGGCAGGATATGCAATCGCTATAGTTGGCGCTAAGTATCATCCCATCTCGTTGTCGGCGGAAGTGTATGCGATCGACTACGTTCCCTTCGCTCCACGTATCCTCGACGGCCTCCTGGTAGGAGCAGTGGCCCTGTTTATCTCGTTTGTATCGACCATTTATCCTTCATGGTCCGCTGCCCGCGTGCTTCCAGCTGAGGCGCTGCGCTATGAATGATGGAATCTTTCTCCGATAAAACGTATCTGATGTTCATAAACAACAAATCTTGTTTCTGAAATATGGTTTTTGCGGGATTAAGGGCTAAGTTCTCCGGCACCAGAGGCTTTAACCCTATCGGCAGGATCGCCGATTGAAGATATCTATCAGCTTCAGACAGATTCAGAAACGAAGTTTTCTTTTTTGCAAAAAAGGGATTTGGTTTCGGACGCCGATAATGATAAATAAGGCTGCAGAGCTTTTCTTCCGCCGCGTAAAGAGAACTTTCGTAACGGAAAAATGCAGTCGACCCATCGGTTCACGGGTTCTAATAAGGTAGAAACGTTTTGACGCGGTTTTTCAGGATGGTTCAGCCGCCTTCAGGAAATGGACCATTACGGGAGCAACGTGCATCTAATGGATCAGAAGCGACCTGAGATTGTTCGTGTGGAGGGTTTGAAGAAAGTTTACCGTTCAGGTCAAAGCGATCTTGTGCTCTTTGAGAATTTGTCTTTCCAGGTGAGGAAGGGAGAGATGCTGGCGATCGTGGGGGAGTCCGGCTCCGGGAAGAGCAGTTTGTTGCACATTCTCGGAACTCTTGATTGGCCTTCAGCAGGTGACGTATACTGCGCGCAGATTCATGCGGCGAAACTGACAGACGATGCCGCTGCGGATTTCCGCAATCGTGAGATTGGCTTCGTTTGGCAGCTTCACTACTTGTTGCCGGAATTTACGGCGCAGGAGAATGTTGCGATGCCACTCCTGATGCGCGAGATGCCTTACCGGCTGGCGATGGAAAAAGCGGCTGGTTGGCTCAACGAGGTTGGCTTGGAGAACCGCAGACATCATCGGGCAGGCGAGCTTTCAGGCGGCGAACAGCAGCGAGTGGCCCTTGCGAGGGCATTGATCACGGGGCCCCAGATCCTCATGGCGGACGAACCGACGGGCGATTTAGACCATCGGACCGCCGAGCTTGTTTTTGAATTGATACAGAGGCTGCATCGCGACTATCGGCTAACCTCCCTCATCGTTACCCACAATCTTGACTTTGCGCGCCGGTGCGATTCGGTTCTGCGCCTGCATCAAGGCCGGGTTGAGGAGTTGCCTCCCCATGCGCTTCCAAATTGAAGGCGTGTGGAGGCCGAAACATTTTTGAGAACGAGTCCGCTGTTGCGGGCCAATCGTTTTTTGGTTCGGCTAGCTTTTCCAGCGTAACCAGGAGAAAGGCAACCGGACAAAGAGGCTTCTTCCTGCGAGGCCCGATGTATTGGACCGGGAAGAGAGAAAGGTGCTTCTGCATTGAGGTGATCGGGAGCATCTGGGTGAGGGAAACATGTTCGAGCGGTACACAGAAAAAGCCAGGCGCGTAATCTTTTTTGCGCGGTATGAGGCCAGTCAGTTCGGCTCCCCGTACATTGAGACGGAGCATCTGCTGCTGGGCCTGCTGCGCGAAGATAAAGCATTGACCAACCGGTTCTTACGGTCTCATGCCTCGGTCGAATCCATTCGTAAGCAGATCGAGGGGCATACTACGATCCGGGAAAAGGTGTCCACGTCTGTGGATCTTCCTTTAAGCAATGAGTGCAAGCGGGTACTGGCTTATGCGGCGGAGGAGGCGGAACGTCTCAGCCATAAGCATATCGGTACCGAACATCTGTTGTTGGGCTTGCTCCGAGAAGAAAAATGCTTTGCGGCGGAGATTCTGCACGAGCGCGGCCTGCGTTTGAGCGCGATTCGTGAAGAGTTGGCCCGCAGCACCCAGGAAAAGGCCCAGCCGCAGCGCGGGGCTTCGCGCGAATCGTCCTTGTTGGCGGAGTTTTCACGCGACCTTACCCAGGCCGCCATGGATAGCCAGCTTGATCCCTTGGTCGGACGTGAGGGCGAGGTGGAGCGGGTAGTCCAGATTCTGTGCCGCAGGACCAAGAACAACCCGGTCCTGATCGGAGAGCCTGGAGTAGGGAAGACCGCGATTGTGGAAGGGCTCGCACAGCGCATTGCCGATGGCGACGTTCCTTCATTCCTTGCTGACAAACGGATTCTCGGTCTCGATCTTTCCTTGATCGTCGCCGGAACCAAGTACCGTGGCCAGTTTGAAGAGCGCCTCAAGACCATCATGAAAGAGCTGATGGAGAACCAGAACTGCATCATCTTTATCGATGAGCTGCACACCCTGGTGGGGGCCGGATCGGCGGAGGGGTCGCTTGATGCCGCAAACATCCTGAAGCCCGCCCTTTCACGCGGCGAGATTCAGTGCATCGGGGCCACCACGCCGGGCGAGTATCGCAAGTCAATCGAAAAGGACCGTTCCCTGGAGCGCCGCTTCCAGGCAGTGAAAGTGCCACCTCCCAACGAAGAGGAGGCGGTGAAGATCATTTACGGAATTAAAGAACGTTACGAAAAATTTCATGCTGTGAGTTATACCGACGAGGCTATTCAGTTCGCCGTGTATCACTCCAATCGCTATATTCCCGATCGTTTCCTGCCGGACAAGGCCATTGATCTGCTCGATGAAGCCGGCGCCCGCGTGAAGCTGCGGCAGACGTCTTTGCCCGAGGAGATCACGGAAGTCCAGAAACGGATCAAATTCATCGTTCACCGCATGGAAAACGCCATCGCCAACCATGAATTTGAAAAAGCGCGCTTCTACTCTGACGAGGAGCGTAAGGAGCGTGAAAACCTTCGCGGACTCCGGGAAAAGTATCACCTCGACGAATCCTCTACGGGTGTCGTGAACCGTGAAGACATTGAGGAAGTAGTCAGCCGCTGGACGGGTGTTCCAGTCACCTCCATCAAGGAAGAGGAGACGCAGAAGCTTCTGCGTGTGGAAGAAGAGCTGCACAAGCGGGTCATCTCGCAGGATAAGGCAATCAGCGCTTTGGCGCGCTCCATCCGCCGCTCTCGCGCTGGCTTGAAATCGCCGAATCGTCCGATTGGCTCGTTCCTGTTCCTTGGCCCGACCGGTGTGGGAAAAACCGAAGTTGCGCGTACCTTGGCGCAGTTCCTCTTCGGAAGCGACAAGTCGCTGATTCGCTTCGATATGTCCGAGTTCATGGAGAAGCATTCGGTCAGCAAGCTGATCGGTTCGCCTCCGGGATACGTGGGCTACGAAGAAGGCGGTCAGCTCACCGAACGAGTCAAGAGATCGCCGTACTCGGTCGTGCTGTTGGATGAGATCGAGAAGGCCCATCCGGACGTTTTCAATATCCTGCTGCAGGTGCTTGAAGATGGCCAGCTTACCGATGGGTTGGGCAATACGGTCGACTTCAAGAATGCGATCATCATCATGACCTCCAACATCGGGGCGCGTCACCTGATGAAGCGCAAAGGCCTTGGCTTCCAGGTGGACAAGGAAGAAATGGTCTCCGAAAAGGTTGAGGAATTGGTGAAGCAGGAAGTGAAGCGCACCTTCAATCCCGAGTTCCTGAATCGTCTGGATGAGGTGATTATCTTCAACGCTCTCGTTGATTCCGACCTGATCCAGATCCTTGAGCTGTTGGTTCATCAGCTCAACGCCAATCTGGCCCAGCGCCATATCACCATCACGGTGACCGACGAGGCTAAGAAGTGGGTACTGGACAAGACGTTAGGCGATCGCAGCTACGGTGCGCGTCCGTTGCGTCGCGCCTTGCAGCGCTACATCGAAGACCCGCTGTCGGAAGCGCTGATCCAGGGTACGATCACGGTGCGCCCGGCATTTGTTGAGGTTTATCTTGAGGGCGACAAGCTGTTCTACCGGCAGATCGGAGACAACTCCGAAAAAACGGAGGGCGTGTTGCTGAACTGCAATTAGCTCCCGCTCGAACGAAACTTGAAAACGAAGGGCCGCTAGAATAGCGGCCCTTCCTATTTGGTGCGCCCGGCAGGGCGCACTCACTTGGAGGTGAAAGTCCTCTACACACCCGGCAAGGGGAAGTGTTAGCTAGACGGTAAGGGTGTCCATCGCGAGGTGGAATCCGAAGGAAGCTGCAGGCAAAGCGCTGGTCCGACGAACAGGAAGCGGATAGAGGCGGCACAGTGGGGTGAGCAGGCCAATAGATGCAAAGCCCAGTACTTGCACGGGACACTGCGACGTAAATCCGACGGGCATAAGCGTGAAGGTGAGTGCATCATACCCGGGGAGATCTGTGTGGCTGCCATGAGCAACGAGCATCGGAAGGTGCTTAAGAGGGCCATGCAGAAGTCAGCAGAGGCCATAGTAGCCGCCGACAACGGGGGCGAAGGGCCGAACATGAAGGACCGGAAGTAGGACACCAGAGTCTCGATGCAAGCGAACGAAGCAGAAGCGCACGTAAGGGCGGCCCACAGCATTTTTACTTGGTGAGGGTTCGCTTATAAGACTCTCAACGGGTGTCCTGAGCCGGATAGGATATTCTTTGAATCTTTTAAATCATGGGTGGAAACCGAAAAAAACGAGCGCTTCCAAGACCATGGTTTAAGGTTATTTCATTTTGGAGCGATGGCATGTGTTGCAGCGATGCCTTCAACCTGTTTTTCGAGTGGCTTGGCGAATACGCTAAGGAAATTGGGGAATCGAAGTTTTTTAGCTTAACGGGCTGAGCCTTCTCCTATGACGCGAATGGCAGCCGGCTCTCGGAATGTGACAAATACCTTCGCTTGGAGCGTCCGCAGAAGTGATGAAGACATCGGCCATGGATGAAGAACCGACCGCACACCTGATGCAGTGATCATTTACTTTAGAAAGTGATAGCGTTGCAAAAGGCACTTTGGCCGAATCGGGCGAGTCTTTCAGCGCGCGCTATGAGAGCTACATGAACCAGGCTAATCTTGAGCAGAGAGTTGCAGATAAAAAGCGCGCTCTTGAGCTATTGATTCAAGAACGCCGATTAACTTCTCCGGAAATTAAGCAGCTCAAGGCCGAAATTCTTCAGCTGGAGCGGATGCTTTCCGCGAAACGTGGAGAGCCGTATGCTGATGAATGGTCTCTCCCAGGTATTTGGGAAGGCATGACTTTAGGCCGGTGTTGACCGGACGGAAGCATACAATCAGCGGTTGAAAGAACAAGAAGCACGGGTTGGAGAATTACCTCCACGATCTGCTCTTTCATAGGATCAAGATAAGCTATATCGGCAGGACCATGCATTATTTTTTATGTTCCACTTGCAAATTCTGCGTTGGTAGGTAAATGCCGATGCACACCCGTATCTTAAATCGTTTTCAGCGCATAGCCCCATTTCCCTGTTTGTTCTGAAGCATAATGAATAACGTCGCCTTCAATGCACTCGAAATAATCGTCAAGATCGTGCTCTCTTCGTTGGTCGCGGTATGATTTCGATGCTGAAAGAGCGCGGATCTAGCCTTTGGGGAATATTCATTTTGTGGTGGATTCGGTTTGAGAGAGAATATCTTGAAGATCTGCAGTCTCCGTTCATAACATGAAGGACTATCGGTTGAAATTGGATACAGGTGAACCGGTTTTTGCTGATTTTCTAAGGCGAATTTCCTCTTCGAACAATGAGAGGTCTTTTATCGAGTCTTCTTTTCCGGAAAAACTACTCCTGCAATACGCACTATCGACGTCGGAATATTGGGCTCAAAAAGCGGTTGAATGGATGATGCACAAGCCTGCGCTGGTTCGAGAGCTGTTCAACGATTTGAAGCAGATTCCCGCTGATAAGCGCTTCAGTCAATCGCTGAGACATACTGTGCAGGGCTTATTGGTTCGAAATAAATGAGCATGGAAAGAGGCTTTACGATTTGAAGGGACGATGATGGATCCATTGCTAAGGTCTATTCGAGACGCTCCGCTGTCTTATCTGCCGCAGGTATCGCTGAATAATTTTCTACACTTCAGGGAGCAATACTCGATGCGGTGCATCATGGAAGGCAAGCCCCATGATTGGCAATTTGACCGCCGCGAGTTTCAGGAATGGCTCTGTCGGCATTTTCAGCTCGAAGGTGCCAACACACTTGCTGATACCACGATTGTGTCGTCATATTCGGTGGACCAGTCTGATGCATTCAGCAAATATTTCTCCTTATTGGAGGAATTCCTTTCTTTGGGCAACTCTGGGAGACCACCCTCGATTGGAAACGTGGAGAAAAATGGATTTCATCGGGCTAGTCAGGGCGATTTAGCCCGGCCGGTGATGTATCTTGGGCACTCCACATTTCAGGGTTGTTATTCCCATCTTATGGGTAATGAACTCGCCTATGGCGATTTGACATTGCAAAACGATGAAGGCAGAGTCTTGTTCCATGATTTTCAGAGGTGGGTAGAAACAGAAGAGAACAAAGGATTGCCGCGACCATGGTATAAGGTGATTGAATTCTGGAGCCGTGGCATAGATTGCGGACATACCCCTGGCGGAGCATTCGCACTCTTTTTTACATGGTTCGATCAATTCACGAAGCAGGTGGGGAAAGAGGGGATACTGCGGTTGCAGAACAGAAGTGGTGAGGACATCGGCTATGGATGGCGACCGATTGCAGCAAATTAAGAATGGCGGATTGCTTGACGTAGTCCGCACTCGGACCGCCTTATATACTGGCAAGCGCTCACTGTCCGCTCTGTCCTATTTCTTGGATGGGTGGCGATTCGCTCTACAGGTATATAACATTCAAGTAAAGTCCGACCTGCCAGATGATTTTCACGGCTGGGTGGCCTATCGCCTTGGATTCTATGAATCGACCGGCGGATATAGGGCTATGATCTTAAATCGGATCCCTGATGAATCAGCAGCGTTAGATCGTTTTTTTGAACTGCTAGATGAACATCGTGAGCGAAAGCACCACATAGTCGCAAGAACGGCGATATATAGGAAAGATCGGATTCAGCAACTCAGACGGGTCGGATCTCTTGAAGAGGAAAATCTACCGAATCTGAATTTGGTTTCTTACACTGACGATCCTGGCTTCTTTGTTATGTTTGATGGGGAAGAATTGATGCCTCCGATTGGAACACGCTTCTTTCCGACGCTTGAATCCTTTAAGCTACAACTTGGCGCAGGGAGGGAGAACTTTACAATATTAGATCCAGAAATGTTCAATCTATGGTTAGCCGCTGAAGATCGTTTCAAATCTGCACTGTGAGGATAGGAGTAAAATCTTTTGGCGCGTCGGGAGCGGCCAACGAATTCCAGTGCACAAAATGAGAACGAAGGCAATGGACTTTGGCCCTGCCTACCATCCTACCCGCTAAAAGAGGAGAGCGACCCATTGGTCGTGGAGCCGCAAGATCCTCAAGGCACTGATCCGCACAATGTCCCTGGGTCTAATGGTCTCACCGATTATAATAAGGTGGGGAGCACTGGGACCAAAGGCACGAAGAAGGAAGTGGGAGGCCATTATGTTCGATTGGCTTCAAGAGGAAATAGCGGCTGTGAGGACGCCTCGATTTCACCTCGTGGAAGGTCCTGCTGACGAGAAGCTAAAGGAAGGAGTTTTCCAATCAGAGATCTTGGCTCCTGTCTCCTATAGGGAGTTTGTGCTCAGATTTGGCAATACAAAACTATATCGATTGAGCCGCAGTGGTTATCGGATTGGGATATTTGCAGCACCGCGAGAAACAATTCTGGAAGACGGAACACATCTCTATCATTTGGGATTTCATGATGGTGCGAGGGTATATGTGAAGCCAGAGCGCAATCTGGACAGACTCCCTATTTTTGAGTTTGAAGCAGGTTCGGAAGAGAAAGTTGCGGATGATTTTTCTGAATGGCTCGAGGGGAGCTGCGCTCGCGCCCGTAAGAAATATGGCAAGAAGAAATGGGGCGACATCATGCGTGGGCCGAAGCCTTTCACGCCAGAGGAGCAAGAGTTGGTTGAGGTACGGCGACGGATTCGGTGGCGAGTGTTAGGATTTGATGATGTAGGAGATCATATCTTTGAAGTTACAAATACTGGAAATCGAACATTACAGGTGCTCACAGTAGGGGTTCGCTCTAAAGATGGCCGACTAAATGGCGCTGTTCTTCTTAATATCTGTCCTCTACATGCAGGACTGACGGCTATATTGCATGTGGACTGCTATAAGAATCTTGTATCTTCCGCGGAGGTAGAAATCTTTTCGCTTCCTGATCCGGAACCGGAAGATCGAGAGTTTTACAGCGAATTTCGATATAGAGAAATATGATTCGGAAGGTAAAAAATCACGCATCAAGCTTGTTGCTATCGACGTTCTGAGCATCTATGTCCTGCGTAGCCCTTCCTCTGATCGATGCCAATGGCAATCTCAATATATTCAACGCGCCTATGATCCGTCGGAGCCACCATCGCCACCGGAACGGCCCGTGCCAACCCTAACGAGGAAGTCTACTGATCTGAATTTGGTTTTCTTAACCTGACGGATTCTTGGCGACTGAGCAGTTTTCATCCCAAACGTTGTTATCACGGCCTCTCTTGCGTCGGAAGCGCTTGGGGGGCCGGTCATAGTGCACTCAGCATTGGTTGAGATTTATTTTGAGGGCGGCAAGCTGCTCTACCGCTAGATCAAGGACACGTCCGAACATCGAGGATGTGTTACCGACTGCAATGAGCGCACGCTCAGACTACAAACGCAGAAAGAAGGGCCGCCCAAATAGCGGCCTCTTCTTGTTGGTTGCCTCTTGTCTCATGGATTTATCCGTCACGGCCCCAGTGACCCTAAAACCTGTGCAATTTCGGGGCGCCTCAAGGATGGGTGAGGAACCGTTCCTGGCCGCCGGTAAGTCGATTTACCTCAGCCATGATGGCGGACATCTGTTGTGAGCTTTTCAAAGCATAGTTCGGACCTGTGTAACCCCACCAATCCCAGCATCCCTCGCTGTTGGCAGGAACGATGGAGGCAATGGTCTGAGGGTAGAGAACGACGATGTTGTTGCCATCCGCCCATTCGTTGATTCCGGAATGCTGAATGAAAGTGAGACCCACGGCCTGTTGGTTGTTCAGACAGCCGTGTAGGGCGATAACCAGGCGGCACGCCGAACCTTGGGCGCAACTCTCGGGAACGAAGACCCACGCGCTGCTATCCATGTCGATAGAGGTGCAGTTTCCATTGGGACAAAATTGGTTCTGATTGAACTGGATGAAGCTGCCGCCGAGGCTGCCGGCATGTCGCGGGTTCAAAGCCCCGTAAAACATGGTGAGAAAGGTGCGTTCCGGATCGATCTCGCATGTATTGATGAATGGGGGAGCCAGTACGGAGCAGGCATTGACTCCGTTGGGCGTGACCCATGAATGTGCGGCTGGTGTGAAGTTGTTATAGGTGATGAAGTTATTGTTGGTAAAGCTCTGATAGTACTGGTGCAGATCATCCATTGCCGGTTGCGCGACGATGGTGTCCAGCGTCCCGCTGAACATGTAAATCGGTTTGTCTCCGATATTGCTGACGGGATCGATCTCTCCCGCTGCCGCCTGTGATTCGGTGATGTTGACCAGTGACGCGACTGGGACGCCAACTCCGGTAGAGCATGGAGTCGCCCACACAAGAAGATTGTCCTGGGCGCAGAAGTATGTGCCTCCGGCAAAAACCGCTGTGCCGAAGATGCTTCTAGAGTAGGCTACCTGGAGTTGGACCGCCATGAATCCACCCGACGATACTCCGGCCACGGTCACCGTGTTCGGGTTGACGTTGTATGAGTTGAGAGACGTCTGAGCGAGTGCTTGGTTCGTGCCGATCGCCAGCAGGATAACCAGCCAAACGGCTGCGCATAGCGTTTTTGTCATTTCTTTCCTCTTTCTTGGCGGTCTAACACGGACCGCTTGAACCGATATCCTAGCCGCTGATTCTGCCAAGAAAAAGGAAAGGGAGGAAGGGATGAAAGCCGCGGACTCGATCTTCGTGCTCGTGAAGCTTACAACTGATCCACGATCTCTGGAAACTCAAAGAAACCTGTGCGGCCTTTGAGCCACTCGGCGGCGCGGACGGCCCCCTCGGCAAAGCCCAGCCGGGACTTCGCGTCGTGGGTCAACAGAATGGTGTCATTCGAGGAATCAAGGACGACCAGGTGCATGCCAACCGTATTGCCCTCGCGGATCGATGCGATCTCGATCTTCTGCCCGGAATCGCCTTCCAGGATTTTCTGGATTGTGACAGCCGTGCCGGACGGTTTGTCCTTCTTTTCCGCGTGGTGCTTCTCAACGATATTGGACTTATACGAATGCTTTAGGGCAGGAGCGACGGAGCGAAGCGCCTTGAAGAAGAAATTCATGCCGATAGAGAAATTCGACCCATAGAGAAAAGAAGCTTTTCGTTCGCGCACGAGTTCGCTGACTTTTTCCAGATGCTGATACCATCCGGTCGTTCCCACCACCAGCGGTACGCCCGCTTCTACGCAGCGAATGATGTTCGGGATCACCGCATTGGGCGTGGTGAAATCAATGGCCACGTCGATCTGCTTGAGCAAGTCGAGGGTCAGCCCCCGGCCATCCTGGTTTTCTTGTCCCGCGAGAGTGCGGGTTTGATGGCCGCGCTCGGTGGACACCTCGGCAACCAGCGCCCCGGTCTTGCCGCGTCCGAGAACGAGAATCTTCAAGCGAACACCTCCGCATCAACCTGTGAGAAGAACGCGTTGTGCAGACGCGCTACCACGTCGGGCACGTCTGCCTCATCGATCACAAAACTTATGTTAATCTCCGACGCTCCCTGGGAGATCATCTGAATGGTCACGTCCGGTATGGCTCCGAACACCTTAGCTGCGATACCCGGCGTGTTGCGGATGTTCTCGCCCACAAGGCAGACGATCGCCTTTCGGCCTTCGTACTTCACATCGGCCAGCTTGCCCAGGTCGGCAGCGATGGCGGCAATAGACTCATTGGAGTCCACGGTCACGGAGACGCTGACTTCTGAGGTCGAAACCATATCAACCGGGCAGCGGTGATGGGCGAAAACCTCGAAAATGCTCTTCAGGAAGCCGTGGGCCATCAACATGCGGGTTGCGACAACATCCACAACCGTGATCCGCTTTTTGGCGGCAATTGCTTTAAAGATGTTTTTGCTGCGCGGGGCGCTAGCGGTAATCTTCGTTCCCTCGCAGCCTGGGTTGCGGGAGTTCAGCACCAGCACGGGAATGTTTTTCTGAATTGCTGGAAGCAGGGTTGCGGGATGCAACACCTTCGCGCCGAAATAGGCCAGTTCCGCCGCTTCTTCAAAGCTGATCGTCTTGATGCGCCGCGCCTGCGGACACAAATTGGGATCGGTGGTCATCATCCCGTCCACATCGGTCCAGATTTCAATTCTCTGTGCGCCGAGGCCAGCTCCGACAATGGCTCCCGTAAAATCGGAGCCTCCCCTGCCAATCGTGGTAGGAATGCCCTCGCGCGTGGCTCCGATAAAGCCTCCCATTACGGGGACGCATCCCCGATTCAGTAGTGGCTGTACCGTTTCGGCAAGTCTGGAATTGGTTTCCTCAAATAACGGGACGGCTTTGGAGTATCCGGCATCCGTCACAATGCACTTGCGGGAATCGACATGCGCGCTGGGAATGCCGCGCTCCGAGAATGCTGCTGCGGCTATCTTGCTGGAGATGCGCTCTCCGAACCCTGCGATGTTGTCGATAGTGCGGGGAGTAAGCTCGCCTACCGCCACGATTCCGCGGAGCAACTCATCGAGGGCGTCGAAGTGAGTATCCAGTTCGGGGCGTATCTGCGAGTACCGGGACTCTCCGAGTAGTTCCGATGCCGTGCCGTGATGCCGCTGCCTGGCGCGTTGCGAGATCTCCAGTGATTCGTCGCGCTTGCCCGCGCCCGCCGCCGATGCCATGGCCAGCAACTGGTCGGTGATCTTTGCCAGGGCGCTAACCACCACGACGGGTTTCTCCGGAAGGCGCTTGCGCACAATCGCTGCTACACGATCAATGGCTTCGGCGTCCTGCACCGAGGTGCCGCCGAATTTCATCACGATCATGCGCGCACCGTGCCCGCTATCAATCGAGATATCCCTGGGCTTTGAGAAGCTCTCCGTTCAGAAGAGCCGCGCCTGCGGCGCCCCGGATCGTATTGTGCGAAAGCACCGTGAACTTCCAGTCGAACAAATTGCAGGGCCGCAGGCGCCCCACCACCGCCGACATTCCGTTTCCGCGATGGATGTCGAGGCGCGGCTGCGGACGGTCCTTAGCGGTGTCGTAAATCACCGGCTGTTTTGGCGCTGTCGGCAATTGAAGCTTCTGCGGCATGCAGCGGAAGTCGTTCCATGCCGCGATGATTTCTTCAGGGCTGGCGGACTGGCGAAACTTTACGGAAACCGACTCCATGTGGCCGTCTTCGACCGCCACTCGGTTACAATGTGCACTAAACGCAATGTTTGCGGGCGTCACGCCCTCTCCGTTGACTTCGCCCAGGAGCTTGCACGATTCCGCTTCCAGCTTCTGCTCTTCGCTCGCAATGTACGGAATCACGTTCCCTAAGATGTCCAGCGAAGGAACTCCTGGGTAACCCGCTCCGCTTACTGCCTGCATCGTGACCACAAAAACCTTTTCAAGTCCGAACTTATGGTGCAGGGGCGCAAGGGCCATTACCAAGCCAATGGCGCAGCAATTGGGGTTGGTGACCATGAAGCCGCCGTTCTCTTTGTGCCACTTCTGCTTGCGCAGCAGCCCAATATGGTTCCCATTCACTTCGGGCACCACCAAAGGGACATCTTGTTCCATGCGAAACGCGCTTGAATTCGAAACGACTGCATGCCCTGCAGCCGCAAAGAGAGGTTCAATCTCTTTGGCTGCCCCCGAATCGAGGGCGGCGAAGATCAGCTTGGGTGCGCCATTGGGGACGGCGGGCGACACCTTCATCCCGGCAATCTTTTCAGGAATTGGTGTGTTCAGAAACCATTTTGCCGCCTCGGCGTAGGGCTTTCCGGCTGAACGGTCAGAGGCCGCAAGCCAAGCCACCTCAAACCATGGATGGTGCTCAAGCAATTGAATGAATCGCTGCCCGACAGCGCCGGTAGCGCCTAGAATGCCAACTGGAATCTTGTTGTTCATGGCTTAAAATTTTCATTTTAGCAGAAGCAAAGGGGTGGCCAATTCGAGAGGCGAGGCCTTACGATGCGATGTTTAGGCCATGTCCGATCTCTTCAAGTGCGATGGAGATCTGCCTGTGCTGCGCGGCTGGCGCTCGGAATATCGAGCTGAAAACCTTTCTCGTTTTCTGGTACAAATCCCGATCTTTTGAGGGGACGGGAAGCAGTTTGGCTTCTTTAAATATAGCTTCCCAAGGTTTTAAAGCTGAACATGAGCCTTCGTTTCCCGCACCCTCTATTCCGCCACCAGTGTCTTGAGCCGCTCTTTGCTGATTTTGAGAACGATGCCTGAATTACGGTCCGCAACCTCGCTGATTTTGTATTCCGCAGTTGTCCCAATGACTTGTGCTATCTCGGAGGGCGTTAACTTGTAGTCTTCGGCGAGCCATTGGGACATATTTGAGGTAGCCTCGCGGAATGCGTCGTCGAGCGAACCTTGAAGTCCCATTGCAATGATGGCGTTTGCGGTCTCCACGCGCACCGAGGGCGTCCGTTTTTCCTGAATCAGATCGACCGTAAATTCCACATCCATGGAAGTTTCGAGCGCGTTCCCATTGATCTCTCCGTCGCCTTGCAGCGCGTGTCCATCGCCGAGATAAAGCAGCGCGCCGGGATTGAGGACCGGCAGGTATAAAGTCGCGCCCTCCGTGATTTCATTAAAGTCCATGTTGCCGCCCCAGAAGCCGGAGTCTCCCGTAGGCGGCGGAGCACCCGCCGGCCCCGGAGCTACAGCGACGCATCCGAGCATGGGCCGCAGTGGCACCGTAAAATTGGCGAGATGTTTGCCTGGATTTGCGGGTGAAGCCACTCCATGCGTACGATCCAGCTTCCAGCGAATGGATTTGCCATTGTCTTTCATCATGACAGCCAGATTGCTATTGAGGCCGCTCTCTACGATTCCGTCATCGCTGCCGGCGAAATCGCGATTCAGCCGCAAGCGGGTCAGATGTACCACGAGTGTGTCTCCGGGCATTGCGCCTTCAATGTAAAAAAGTCCTGTTTCGGGATTGCCTCCAGCGACGCGCCTAACGCCCTTTTCGTCTCTGCCTCCGGCATCGACGGTTGTAGTGTGGATCGTATCCCCCGGAGATACCTTGAGGACCGGCTTGTTCCAGGGCGAAAATTGCCGATAGAAAACCGTTGGTATAAATTCGTGACGTTTTGCGGGTCCTCGTTGCAACGGTGGAAGAAAAGCGGCGGTGAAGTGAAAAGACGTGGCCTCTTGGGGTTGGTCTTGCGGATCTTTGAGGGCTACAGTTCCCGCCAGAGCGCCATTCTCTATATCACCATTGACGTCGGTGGTACCCCCCTCTTTGTCCGTTGCAAGGAGATGGGCGCGCTTGCCTTCAACAGTGCCTTCCAGGGGAATTCCATTCCACGATCCAGTGAGCTTTGAGCCTTTCTGGTTCAGGTGCAGCCGGAAATAACGGATGGAGCCATAGAAGTCTGCGGTAACGATCCAGCGTCCGGACAGTGAAGCAGGTTCTTCGGGAGACATGGCCGTGGAGGTCGCTGGAAGACTGAAAAAGGCAGAGATCAAGAGAAGGAGCAATGCGCGTGTCATCTTAAGTAGTCACCCAAAGTTATGATTTCTCAAGTCATAGCCACCCAAGCCAGAGTTTTCCAAGCAGGGAATGGACGAAAACTGCGTTGGTGTGCTTTTGTTTGGAACCGTGCAGCCGGCAGAAGCTTGGCCCTCTGTTGCCAGTAATCATGAGTACGTTGGTGCGGCGGGAAGGTTCCGAAAATGTGACGGGTATCGCGTTGATTCAATCTGCGGCTACGGCTGTAGCTTTTCGCTTCACCAGATATTCATCCGCCAGGACGCTTACCAGCACTGCAGTCGGTACTGAGACCAGCGCACCCAGGATGCCGGCGAGGGAACCGCCGAGACAGAGCGCAATGATTACCGCCAAAGGCGAAAGATTCACTGTGTGCTTCATGATACGAGGCGAGAGTATCGCGCTTTCCAATTGCTGGTAGATTGCATAAAAGATGAGCACGCCCACCAGCTTGGGTCCCGAATCGAGGGCCGCAACAGTGCTGGTGAGCAGGAAGGCGCTGAGAGGTCCCACGACAGGAACGATATTGGCGATGCAGGCGTACATCGCCAACAGATGAAAGTATTTAATACGCAGCCCAAAATACACGATAAAGCTGCACACGCCCAGGATCGCCATGAGGCATCCTTGTCCAATGAGCCACTTTCGCATGCGGCCCTCCGCCCTCATCAGTGCCGCCGTGAGCCGCTCTTGATGATGAAGGGGAAACAAGGTGACTCCCCATTTGAAAGCCCTTTCTCCGTCAATGATGAAATAGGCGGTAAGGATCATTCCCGTGAAGAGCCCGAAGATTCCGCCTGCGACGTCAAAAAACAGGCCCGCCGCTCCGCCAACAATATCCCTTCCGTATTTCTCAAGTTCGGCGGGATTGAAGTCCTGCCCGAATGGAAGGTCGTGTACATGCTGCGTAAGCGTGGCGAGATGTTTGGGCCAGTCGGTCGCAAATTCCCGAGCGTTGAGGTAGATGGGTGGAAGGGCAAACACGGCAAAGAGGCTAATCCCCATCGCCATGGTTCCCATGAGCACGATAATGGCAAAGCCCCGTCCCGGACGCCAGCCGTTCACTCTTACCTTGCGGATAATATTGATTGCGGGCGAAACCACCACGGCAAAAAGCGCACTGACGTAGATCAGCAGTAGCACGTCGCGGGCGGCATAGGCGGCCCATATCGCCAGTACGACTGCGGCCGTGAAAACAATGTCAGAGCGGTAGTTTTTCCCCATCATCTGAGACCGGCAAAAGAGGATTACTTAGCAGTGTAGCGTGATTCGCGCGATTATCAATCATTCAGAAGTGCATGACACAAATGCGTGGTACATGATGAACTAAGGCAAACTGCTTAAGAACTGTCTATATGGGCGGAACTCTGCAACCTCGACGAAAAGGGGAGGTTCACCTAACCTCGACCACAATCTGCGTGCCGCTCTCCAGCTTAATGTCTTTATCGGAATGAATGACGGCGGCATGAGAGCCTTCGCTGGGTATCAGCGATAAGCCAGGCATTCCAAGCACTCCCTGATTGCCAGCGCCGAGTGCCGTCTCATGGCCCGCCTTGCCAGAGGGCGTGCCCAGGGTTCCAGCGCTTTCTGATCCGCCGGTAGGCGGGTTTCCAGGCCGATCGACACTCCTACCCATCGATCCATTGCCTGGCGATCCACCAGCGGGCTGCGGTTGCGCCGCTCCAGGCCATCCACCGTCATAGGAGGCCAAAGGCCGCATTTCCGACTCATTCGTATTGAGTGCTGGAGCCAGCGCTTTGACCACACCGGCCAACCCAAGCTCGCCCCCGCCTTTCAACTGCACGCTGTCAAAAACAATTCCCAGGCGCGCTTCCGGATCCTCCTTGGCAGCGGCCTTGACCTCCATTACGCGACCGATGAGTCTTGAATCACGGCGGACTAAGATCCTGCCCTGCGACACGACATCCTGGGTTACCTTCACCGTAACCGTATCCCCTTCTTTCGCCTTCCTCGTATTCAGCGATTGTGTCAATTGTCCCACCACCGTGGAGCCTTGAACGAGCACAGGCCTCCCTTGGTCCTGCTTGATAGTGATAGGCGCAGAGGTGAGATGTGTCGTTTCCTGAGGTGCCGCCATCAGCGCCTCAGCCAGAATCGCGGCAAGAAGATATTTCTTCATGAAAGCACGCTTTCAGGGGGAGCTGCCGAACAAAACATTTTCTTCTATTTAGTATTTAGATCGTTTCGAGAGAGGTTAGGTTTTCCGCAAAGCAAAACGGCGGCCTGAAGGCCGCCGCTGTGTGGGTTTTTAAAAGTTATTTTGCTTAGGTGCCTTCAGACCAGGAGGCCAGATATTCCTCTTGTTCCGGAGTCAGGCGGTCGATCTTGATGCCCATAGCTTCCAGCTTCAAGCGTGCAACTTTCTTGTCCAGGTCTTCGGGAACGGCGTAGACCTTCCGCTCCAGCGATTTATGGTTTTTCACCAGATACTCGCAAGACAGGGCCTGGTTGGCAAAGCTCATGTCCATTACAGAAGCCGGATGCCCTTCAGCTGCAGCTAGGTTGATAAGGCGGCCCTCGCCGAGCAAATAGATCTTTCGGCCATCCTTCATCGCATATTCATCGACAAACTCGCGAGTTTGCCGTTTGGACGAAGCCATCTTCTCGAGACCTGGAATGTCGATTTCGACGTTAAAGTGGCCGGAGTTCGCAACCACGGCTCCATTTTTCATGTGCTCGAAGTGCTCGCGCGAGATGACGTTCTTGTTGCCGGTGACCGTAACGAAAAAGTCGCCAATCTTGGCTGCTTCGCCCATCGACATAACGCGGAACCCATCCATGACCGCCTCAATCGCTTTCACCGGATCGATTTCAGTTACGATGACGTCCGCGCCCATGCCGCGGGCGCGCGCAGCCAATCCCCGTCCGCACCAGCCATATCCGGCCACCACGAATTTGGAGCCTGCCAGTAGAGAGTTGGTGCAGCGAATCACGCCATCAAGTGTGGATTGCCCGGTGCCGTAGCGATTGTCGAACATGTGCTTGGTCAGCGCATCGTTCACGGCGATGATTGGATAACGCAAGGCAGCGTCCTTCGCCATTGCACGGAGCCGTATAACACCGGTAGTCGTTTCTTCAGTGCCGGCAATGATGCCTTCCACAACGTCCTGACGCTTCGTGAGCGCCGTAGTTACCAAATCGGCGCCATCGTCCATGGTGAGGTGGGGTTTGGTATCAAGGGCGGAGAGAATGTGTTTGTAGTATGTGTCATGGTCCTCGCCTTTGATGGCGTGGACCGAGATGCCGTATTCCCGCACCAGGGCCGCCGCGACCTCGTCCTGCGTGGACAAGGGATTCGATCCGCAAAGAGTGACCTCTGCACCCCCGTCGCGCAGGGTAATGGCAAGATTCGCGGTCTCCGAAGTCACATGGAGACATGCCGCGATCCGGATGCCTTTGAGCGGCTGGTTTTTAATGAATTCTTTGCGGATGCTCTGGAGCACAGGCATTGACTGGTTCGCCCACTCAATGCGCCGTTTGCCCATCTCAGCCAGATCGATGTTCCGCACGTCGGAAGAAACTTGGTTAAGCACAGAAGTCGCCATATTTTCCTGTTTACGTACTTTGGTTGCCATGCAATTCGTTCCTGGGGAATCGTTCGCTTGTTAGCGAACCCGAAAGGGAGGCAAGCGCCTCCCTGCTTCTCATATGTAAGTTCTTATTTGCCTGCGCCCACATTCTTGCCGCTCGTGGCGCCGGTTTCAGACCCGGATTTTGCCAACGCTTGCTCCCGCAAACGGTCGGCCTTGTCGGTTGCCTCCCAGCTGAAGTCGGGATCTTTACGGCCAAAATGCCCGTAAGCAGCGGTCTTTTTGTAAATGGGGCGGCGCAGCTTTAGAGATTCAATAATGCCTTTGGGGGTGAGTTGGAAATTCTCCCTGACTAACGCTTCAAGCTTGGTTTCAGCAACCTTTCCTGTGCCGAAGGTATCGACCAGCACGCTGACCGGCTCTGCCACGCCAATCGCATAAGCCAGTTGCACTTCGCAGCGATCTGCCAATCCCGCCGCGACAATGTTCTTGGCGATGTAGCGGCACATATAGCACGCGGAGCGATCGACTTTGGTCGGGTCTTTTCCGCTGAATGCGCCGCCACCGTGTCGGCCCATGCCGCCGTAGGTGTCGACGATGATCTTTCGGCCAGTTAACCCGGTGTCGCCCATGGGCCCGCCCACAACGAACCGTCCGGTGGGGTTGATGTGGTACTTGGTGTCAGCATCGAGTAAATTCTCGGGGATTGCGACTTGAATCACGCGCTTCAGGATGTCTTCGCGAAGCGTTTTGTTATCGATGGTCTCCGCATGCTGCGTGGAGATCACGATCGCATCCACTCGAACCGGCTTGTGATTGCCGTCGTATTCGACTGTAACCTGCGATTTGCCGTCTGGACGAAGGTACGAGAGCTCACCGGTCTTGCGAACATAGGAGAGTCTTTGGGTGAGCTTGTGCGCAAGGGAGATGGGAGTAGGCATGAAGTCGTCGTTCTCGTTCGTAGCGTAACCGAACATCATGCCTTGGTCTCCGGCGCCTCCTGTGTCCACACCCATCGCAATATCGGGTGATTGGGAGTGAATCGAGGAGACAACGGCGCAGGTATTGGAATCGAAGCCGTACAGGGCGTCGGTATAGCCCACGGCGGTAACTGTGCCTCGCACGATGCTTGGAAAATCGACGTAAGCCTCGGTGGTAATCTCCCCGGCGATCACGACCAACCCGGTCGTCGTAAGAGTTTCGCAAGCCACGCGGCTGTGAGCGTCTTTCTCCAGGCACGCATCCAATATCGCATCCGATATCTGGTCTGCAATCTTGTCCGGGTGGCCTTCAGTGACCGATTCGGACGTAAATAAAAAACGTTCCCGTGGAGCCAAGATACTTCCTCCTGAATGATTTTAACGTCGGGAGTTACTCCGAGATACAAACAAGTAGGTTACATGGGATATGTCCCGCCTACAACCTCTTCATGCCGCCCGGCATGGAAACCGCATCGAACGGTAGCTATTACGATCCCAAATGAGCTTGAAACAATTTTAAATGGGAAGCGCAAAAAACAACACGAAAGAAATGCCCTGAAGTGAAGCGTCTGAAGATTAAGATTTCTATAGACTCGTTAAGGTTCTAATCCCGCCGGGCTGAACACTACCGTAAGAGGTTTGCTCTCTTTTCCCAGGATGCCCAACGACTTGCCATTGTGACTGACTTCGACTCCGCCTGCATTGCCGAGCCTCAAGACGAGCTTCTTGTTGGCCTTGATCGAACGTCCCTGTTCAGGACCGAGAAAATCGTCAAGGACGGTCTTTCCATCGGCAACAATCTGCACCCAAGAGTCCTCCTTTGCCTTGATCGAAACCGTAAAAGGTTGGGCGGCAGGCTCGGGCGTGCCTCCAGCGGGGGGGCTTCCTGATGGAACTCCAATCGGGGTTGTGGGCAGAGATGCCGCTACCGGCGTTGCACTCGCAGCCGTAATCTCACGCATCGTGGGATTGGTGTCTACCGATTTCGGCGGTGGTAATGGCGAGGCGCTCTGGCTTGCCGAACCCGCGTTTGTGGATGGCCCGGCGGCACCCGACGCTGCCTGAGGGTGCTCCGGAATTGGCGCAACTTTTTCGATAGGACTTGCTTTCGGCGTCGGCGCTCCACCGACCTCCGGCTCTTGAGATTTGTATTTTGACCAAATTGTCCAACCGCCGAGAATCGCAGCCACTGCGATCACGGCCACGACAAGCGGAAGCATGGAACGCGACTCCTCAGGCTTCTTCGTCAACTCGAGTGGAAACTTTTCCTCTTCTGCTGGAGCTTCTTTGGTGGTCGCCGCCAAGTAGTCGGCAACGGCCTGTTCTTCGTCGATTCCGAGGTAGCGCGCATAGGCGCGCACGAAGCCTTTATTGAATATGCCGCCGGGCAGGATGCCAAACTCTTCGTCTTCAAGAGCTTGCAGGGCGCGGCTGGAGATCTTGGTGGATTCGGAAATCTCTCCCAAGGTAACGCCTCGCATCTCTCGTTCGCGCCGTAACCGGTCCCCGAATGCACCCATCGACGAGCTGTTCCAGTCTTTGAAAATTATGAGGATGGCCGAAATTTCACTGCCAAGGCGCTCATCATAGGAAGGAGCCGCCTTCACTGTCAAACCCAAAAGGACGGAATAATGCATCCAGTATCAACCTTTTACCTGCACTTTAGGAACATTACTTCCGGGCTTCAGAATGTGCTTGGCATGTTGCTGATTTGAAAAAGGGGGGCATATAATACGCGCAAGTTTCGGCTTTTCTCCTTGTTGAGCTATTTTGAAGGAATCGTCCCTGAATGAATGAGGCCGCTGTACCGGAGCGCAGGAGACAACTGCAGGAAGTCGCTATCTTTAACGATGTAGCGAAGGCCCTCACCTCGTCTCTAAATCTCGACTCCATTCTGCAAACCATCATGGATAAGATGGCCGAATTCTTTCGTCCGGACACATGGTCTTTGCTCATGGTCGATGAGCAGCGCGACGAACTTTACTTCGCGATCGCCGTGGGTGACGCTGCCGAAACGCTGAAAACCGTCCGTATGAAGCTTGGCGAGGGAATCGCCGGCTGGGTCGCAAAGTACGGTGAGTCTCTGATCGTTCCCGATGTCTATAACGATCCCCGATTTGCCCGCCGCGTGGACGAGATGACCAAGTGGAAGACCCGCTCGATCATCTGCGTGCCGCTGCAGTCCAAGCATCGCGTGCTTGGGGTGATTCAGCTGATCAATTGCGCCATGGAGAGCTTTGGCGAGCAGGAGATGTTCTTCCTGCACGCTCTGTGCGACTACGCCGCCATCGCCATCGATAATGCGCGCTCCGTTGAAAAGATCCAGGAACTTACAATTACGGATGATTGCACCGGCCTCTATAACGCGCGGCATCTCTACAAGACTCTGGAGTCCGAGGTCTATCGTTCCGCCCGGTTCGGTTACGAATTCAGCGTGATCTTCATGGACCTTGATCATTTCAAAATGGTCAACGACACCTATGGGCACCTGATCGGCAGCAAGCTTCTTCAGGAAATTGGTTTTCGCGTGAAGGCGCAGCTTCGGTTGATCGACTATGCCTTCCGCTATGGCGGCGACGAATTTGTCATCCTGCTGCCCCAGACGGACAAGATCTCAGCGCTCGTTGTTGCGCGCCGCCTCCAGGAGATGATGCGCAAAGCCCATTTTCTTGGCGACGACAGCCTGAACCTGAACGTCCGCTGCAGCATGGGGTTGGCCACCTACCCTGAAGATGCCAAGAGCTCCCATGAGATCATCCGCCAGGCCGACGAGATGATGTACATGGTCAAGAACTCCAGCCGCGACAATATCGCTGTTGCCCAGCAGGGCATTCTGAAATAGCCTCTTCTTCGGCGTAGCCCAACAGGTATCGATCGCCGATTTCTCCACAGGAGAACTTCCAATGCCTTCAGTGCTAGTTGAACGCGACCGCGACGTGCTGCTTGTAACCATCAATCGCCCCGAAGCGCGTAACGCCGTTGACCAGGCGACGGCGCTCGATCTGTTCCAGGCGTTTGACGCTTTCGATCGCGATGGGGCTTTGAATGTTGCCATCCTCACAGGAATTGGGGGAACCTTCTGTGCTGGTGCGGATTTGCGAGAGGTTGCCGCCGGCAGCCGCGGTCCGATTTCAGAAAAGGGACCTGCGCCGATGGGGCCGACCTGGATGCAACTCAGTAAGCCGGTTTTGGCAGCTGTCGAAGGCCACGCCGTTGCGGGTGGGTTGGAACTGGCTCTTTGGTGTGATCTGCGGGTAGCCGCCCAGGATGCTGTTTTTGGCGTCTTTTGCAGGCGCTGGGGCGTGCCATTGATCGACCTCGGCACCGTTCGTTTGCCTCGACTGATTGGCCAAAGCCATGCACTGGATCTCATCCTGACCGGCCGTGGGGTTTCTGGAGAAGAAGCTCTCCGCATGGGCCTCGTCAATCGGATGGTCGAATCGGGAAAGGCCCTTCAATCGGCGTTGGAGCTTGCTCACACGATTGCAAATTTTCCCCAGCGATGCCTTCGTGCTGATCGACTTTCGGCCTTCAACCAATGGTCGCTCTCGAGCGATCAAGCGCGCTTGATCGAACTACGCGGAGGGCTGGAAGTCCTCAATTCCGGAGAATCAAGGGAAGGTGCGTCACGCTTCGCCGCCGGTGCGGGCAGGCATGGAGCGTCTACAACATGATCATCAGGTCGATGAAAATCAGTGCCGATTAAGGTGCGGACAACCAAGTTTTAGAATGAAAACAACCCATATGCGATTGATTTATGATTGCATTTTCTAGAAATGGTAACTACACTCCCCGCTTGTCGATATTTACCTGTGGAATCGATTATAGTCTGTTTTAAATTGGAAGACATTTAAGACCAGGGAGACTAAGCTGCATGAGTGCGACAGGAGTTGCGCGGAGTCGAGGGTACTATCAATCGATTGGAACGCCCGTTGAAACTGTCGTAGGGTTGGAGAAAGTCTCTCAACGGCTTAGAGATCTCGGATACACCAAGCTTGAGCACTTGATTCATGGCTCTCAGGTCGCTCATCGCGATCTTTCGGATTTCCTTCAGATCGACGATGGTGATCTGGATACGCTTATTATGGCCGCTTCAAGTTCAGCGATAACCATACCACAAGCAACTCTGGACAAGATTCTTGCGGCGAAGTACGGTCTGGGATTTGCGATTGAAGCCTTTAGCTCTGGCCCGCCTTCATCGTCAGGTTACGCATCACCCCCACCCGAGGGGCTTCCTCCTGACGTAGTACTAATTGATGAAATGGGACCGATTCGTGATCAAGGAACTCGGGGTACTTGTGTCGCCCACGCCGCCGTAGCTTTACTTGAACAACATCTGAAGCGCGCAGACTCGTACAAAGACCTGTCCGAGCAGTTTTCTTATTGGAATTGCAAGCAGAGTGATGGCATACCGCATATTTCCGGAACATGGCTAGGAGTTGCGATGCCGCTCATGGAACGAGTTGGCTGCTGCCTGGAGGTAACCTGGCCGTACAATTCAGTGCCGGATCCAACGAATCATGGGCAGGGGCCGCCGCCGGAGGGAGCGCAACTTGAAGCATTGGGATTCAGGCCTGGCATCGTCAAACAGCTTCCCCCAACCTCTCTTTTGGAGATCAAATCTGAATTGAACGAGAGGCGGGCGGTGGCCTTCTCTATCCCTATCTTTGATTCTTGGGTTCGATCTAGCTGGGTGGCATATTCAGGAGAGATTACAGTTCCCGCGCCCGGAGAAGCGATGACCGGTGGACATGCCATGTGCCTGGTCGGATATTTTGATTTACCCACCCCGGAAGAACCCAACGGTGGACGATTCCTCGTTAGAAATAGCTGGGGGGAAACATGGGGCAGCGGATGCCCTTATGGAAGAGGATACGGCGCCATTCCTTACAGCTACGTCGAGAAGTTCTGTATGGAGGCGTATACGATTGCGAATCGATAGATAGTAGAGCTATTCCAAGCTGCCGCACGGTTGGTCTGTTGTGATTGCGCTGGGATTTGGAGAGAAGCGGCTCCGGAGTTTTCTATCGAATCTTGGTAATCGATTGGGATTTCTTAAAGCGGCCATCGAGCAGAGCATTGAGCTGCTGTTCCACTTCTCGGGCCTGCACTTCACATTCCGTTGAATTTATTGATCTAAGATGTTGCAATTTTTCAAATAGTCGATCTCTTTCTTCAATGTCAAAACCTGGCGGGCCCAATTCCGATGGGCCGTGCGTGACTATTGCTCCCGAAGGTGGAGGCGAAAAGGCGTTGGCGATCAAAATATTTCTCTCAGCGGGGGATATTAGCGAATACAGCTCCTTTTCGAGACTATTAAGCTTTTCTTGGTCCAATATCCTTTCAAAGGAAATTCTGGACGCTTGAATGGCTGCATAAAGGGCCACCGGTGAATCTGCATCAATGCTCTTAAGCTGATCGCGGTCGGCTTGGGTTAAGAATGAAATTTGGTCGAGAAAATGCCTTGTGTGCACCGGGACTCGCTGCGGACCCGTAAAACCATCGCCTGCCCGTAAATATCTAGAGTTCTTCAAGACAGCCTACTTTGCCGCCTTTTGGGGCTTAAGCATTTCAAATCAATGCGGCTCGAACCAAAAATAAAACCGTAACCGGCGAACCCAATCCAACCGAACCCTTCTTTGCTCCCAATTTCCAAATACTCACCTATTCGATATCCTAACACGTATAACTTGCTGAATATCTAGGACATACAGTATTTACCCGATTCCGTAAGTCGCCGCACCAATTCCATTCCCATTTTGCCCGGATGGGCACATTTCATTGGATCCGTACGTTCCAAGTTTGCGCGCCTATTCACGGACAGCGATATGGATGCCTCCATCCAGCACATTGAATCGGCATTCCTGAAATTGAATTTAGTCATATTTTTCCCTACCCAGGCATATCGAGGGGCTGCGGGGTGACTTTTCCGGAGAAAGAAAAGCGGCCGGGAATATATCCCGGCTAGGAATGGCAAGTCGAAAAGCTGGGCAGCACATTGATTGGTAAGGTCAGCAAATTGCCAATTGAGTAACGCTTTTATACCGGGACGGTTGCCTGATGTTGCGCTTTCAACCTGCCGAGAATCTCCGGGCCAAGGTGCGACACATTCCCGGCTCCCAGAGTAAGCACCATGTCGCCGCTCTCGGCGATAGCCGCCACTTGCTGGGCGGCATCTTCGAATGAAGACGTGTAGCGCGCATCTTTCTTGCCTGCCTTCCGGATTGCCGTAACAACTGCTTCGCTCGTGATACCTGGAATGGGGGATTCGCTTGCCGCGTAGATGTCCAGGACCAGAATGCTATCGGCATCCTGAAATGCGCCGCCAAATTCTTCCATTAGGTCGTGAGTTCGCGAATAGCGGTGCGGCTGAAAGACGACATGGATGCGCTTGAAATCGCATTGGCGCGCTGCCGCCAAAGTAGCCCGAATCTCGGTGGGATGATGACCGTAGTCGTCAATCACGCTGATTCCGTTCGCCACGCCTCTCAATTGAAAACGGCGGTCTACACCTTGAAAGGTCGCAAGAGCCTCGCGGATTTTTGGGCTTGGAATGTCTAAGCCAATACCGACCGCCACAGCGGCGGTTGCGTTGAGAATGTTGTGATTGCCCGGTACGCGTAGGTAAAAATCACCGAGAGATTGTTTTCTGTACTCTACGGCAAAATGCGAGTAATGCCGGCCCTTGCTGGAAGAGCACTCGCTGGAAACCTCGCACGTGCCGTGCGCTTCCGTAATGCGAAAGTCGGAATCTTCTCGCCGTCCATAGGTAGTGGCGCGCCGCGCCAGGCGTGGCAGCAGGGAGCGTAGCCGGTCATCGTCATTGCACAGCACCGCCATACCGTAAAAAGGCACACGGTCAGCGAAGTCCACAAAGGCTTGCTCTACGTCAGCCATGTCCCGGTAGCAATCCATGTGTTCGCGATCGATGTTCGTAACCACTGCGAGGATCGGAGATAGTTTGAGAAAGGAACGATCACTTTCGTCTGCTTCGGCCAGCAGATACTGCGATTTGCCCAATCGGGCGTTGGAGCCGAGCGCATCCACTCTACCGCCGACAACGACGGTGGGATCAAGCCCACCGGCCGCCAGCACTGCCGCCACCATGCTGGTGGTCGTGGTCTTGCCGTGCATGCCCGCAATAGCAATTCCATACTTAAGCCGCATTAACTCAGCCAGCATCTCCGCGCGCTGGATGACCGGAATCGTCTGTGCGCGCGCGGCGGCTAACTCTGGATTGTCGCGGCGGATTGCGGAGCTGGCTACTACGACCTCAGCGCCAGTAACATTCTCCGCCCGATGGCCTTCAAAAAGCATGGCGCCAAGACCGGCCAGGCGTTCGGTCACTGGAGAGCTTTTCAGGTCCGATCCGGAAACTTTGTATCCCAGGGTTAAGAGGACCTCGGCGATGCCGCTCATGCCGATTCCACCGATTCCGACAAAATGAATGCGTTGAATTTTTGCAAACATAACTACTTGGTAGACCCTTTTTGAGGTCCTGCCAGCCGTGCCAGCATCTCCGCTATTTCTCCAGCGGCATCCCGGTGGCTCATGGCCCGGACCTTTTCGGACATCTCTTCAAGGCGCTTGGGTTCAGAAAGCAATCCGGAGACCTCTTCTGCCAGCCGCTCCGGGGTTAACTCGCTCTCCGGAATTAATATCCCTCCTCCGGCCTCTGCTATAGCCTCGGCATTGCGGCGCTGATGGTCGTCGGCTGCGTGCGGAAGCGGTATGAAAATCGCCGCTTTTCCCGCAGCGGTAATCTCCGCGATCGTGCTCGCGCCCGACCGGCATACCAGCAGGTTGGCCCGGGAAAAGGCTTGAGGCATATTGTCAATGAAGGCTGAAACTTCCGCCGAAGTTCCCGCGTCCGCGTAGGCTGCTTGCACGTCATTATAATCGCGCTCGCCGGTCTGGTGAATGATTCGTAGGTCAGGCAGCCTGCGGCAAAGCTCAACACTTGCTGCGGTCACCGCCCTATTGATACCTCTGGCGCCCTGGCTTCCACCAAACACCAGCAAGGTTGGCGGGCCTGATCGTGGCTTGTCGGATACGGTGAAAAATTCCGGACGCACCGGTACGCCTACGACTCGCGCATTTCGAAAATAGCGTCGTGTTTGGTCGAAATGGACTGCCGCGGCGGTAACCCACCTGCCGACGATTTTGTTGGCGAAGCCTGGAACATAGTTTGGCTCAAAGGCCAGCGTAGGAACGCCGCTCAGGATAGCAGCCGCCATGGCTGGTCCCGACGCATAGCCGCCCACTCCCAGCACTGCGTCGGGACGAAAATCGCGGATGATCTTTCGCGAATGCAGAATCGCCAGGGGTAAGTCGAAAAGAGTTCGTAGTCGGGTTACGAGGCCAACGTTCTTTAGAGCGCCCACCTTTACCAGCGC
The DNA here is from genome assembly GCA_035295685.1 of Candidatus Angelobacter sp. Lineage (GTDB taxonomy): Bacteria > Acidobacteriota > Terriglobia > Terriglobales > Acidobacteriaceae > Angelobacter. The sequence goes on along the minus strand of DATGIO010000072.1, from coordinate 146,283 downwards.
CAGTTCAAAACCCGCTTGCGGGACCAGCCTGTTTTCCATGCCGCGCGCCGTGCCGACGAAAAGCACGGAAGCTGCAAAACGCCCTTGCAACTCTCGGGCTACTGCGAGTGCAGGGATTACGTGTCCGCCGGTGCCCCCACCGGCAATCAGAATGCGCATCGATCTTTAGATTAATCGATCTCTAGATTAAAAGACGAACGGCCGCCGTAAATGTAGATTGCGGCCAGCCGTTAAAGAATGATTGCGTTCTTGGCTGCTGGCAGCAGCTGCCCTGCGGCGATATAATCCCGCATCTTTAGCTTCCTGAGGTTACAGCCATGAAACGCATTGTTCTAGGTAGCTTTCTTGTCTTTCTCGTTTTTTGCCTTTTTGGCCCAAGCTGTCTGGCACAGACCGGCGCCTGCACAACCAGCGACCACGTGGAGTACGGAAAAAAGATCAAGGAGTTTACGACTGAGCCCTTTTTTATCACGGAACTCGTCGACCACCTTCCTTACTCAAGCTGTGTTCCTGCACCGGATGCCTTCTTGCACCACATTGTTGGCGCGCCCGATGTGCTTGACTACACCAAGGACATCAACGCCTACATGCGTCTTCTCGCCTCCAAGAGCCCGCGTGTAAAGGTCTGGAGCATCGGTGTTTCCGAGGAAGGCCGTGAGATGTTGGCGGTTGCGGTGAGCGATGAAGCCAACCTGGCAAAGCTCGATCGCTATAAAGAGATTACGGCGCGTTTGGCGGACCCCCGCGGGCTCAGTGAAACCGAGGCACAAAAGCTGATCGGCGAGGGCAAGCCGATCTATTGGGCCGATGGCAGTATCCATTCTCCCGAAACCGGGGCGCCGGAGATGCTGATGGAATTGGCCTATCGCCTGGCTGTGGAAGATACGCCCTTCATTCAAAAGATTCGTAAAGACTCCATCGTGATGATCACCCCCATTGTGGAGGTCGATGGCCACGACCGCGAAGTCGACATCTACATGCACCAGAAGAAGCATCCGAACGACGCGCCCTATCCTCTGATTTGGTGGGGGCATTACGTGGCGCACGACAACAATCGCGATAATCTCGGTGTTACCCTGGCACTCTCGCGCAACATGCTCAAGAATTTTCTGGAGTGGCATCCCACGGTCATGCACGACCTGCATGAGTCTGTGCCTTATCTGTACATCATGACCGGTACCGGCCCCTATAACGCATGGCTCGACCCCATTGTGATCAGCGAGTGGCAGCAAATGGCCTATCACGAGATTGAGGAGATGACGAAGCGCGGCGTTGTCGGAGTCTGGACGCATGGTTTCTACGATGGCTGGGCGCCCAACTACCTGCTTTCAATCGCCAACAACCACAATTCGATTGGCAGGTTCTATGAGACTTTCGGTAACGGCGGTGCGGACACTCGTGTTCGCACGCTTGGCCCCGCTAATACTAGCCGTGAATGGTTCCGGCCAAACCCGCCGCTGCCCAAGGTGAAATGGTCCGCCCGCAACAACATCAACATGCAGGAGAGCGCCATCCTTTTCGGGATGAACAATGTCGCCTCCAATGGCCCGCAATTCCTGAATAACTTCTATCTCAAGAGCAAGCGCTCGATCGAGAAGGCCAGGAAGGAAGGCCCCGCGGCCTGGGTTCTTCCCTCGGACGACTCACGCCCCGGCGAACAGGCTGCGCTTCTGCGCCTCTTTGAGGAGCAGGGAGTAGAGGTACACCGCACCGACAAAGAAGTGCGTTTGCCATTGACAGATAAGACTGATAAGACGGAAAAAACCGACAAGCAGCCCGAAAGATCCGCATCGGCTGAAGCATCCGATGGCGCGGCTAAGGGAAAAGACGACAAGAAGGCGCAGGAGACCGTAATACCCGCCGGCAGCTATGTGATCCGCATGGATCAGCCTTACAGCCGCCTCGCGGACATGGCCCTCGACACGCAGTATTACAGCCCCAGGGACCCACGGTCTTATGACGATACGGGATGGACCCTGGGGGCGCTACGGAATGTAAAGACCATTCGCGTGATGGAGGCGGCAGTGCTCGATGCGCCCATGCATAAGATGGGCGACTTCGATGTGCCCGGTGGCATAGAAGGTCAGGGCAAGACCTTCCTCATCAACCACAGCGCCGACAACACGCTGGCCTCGCTTCGGTTCCGCCTGCCAAGTGTGCCCATGGACGCCGCCGAGGCGCCTTTTGAAGCCGATGGGCAGAAGTTCAAGGCGGGAACTTTTGTGATTCGCAATGCCGATCGCAGCCAGTTGGAAAAGGCTGCCAAAGAGTTGGGAATCAAGGTTCATGCTACTGGCTCAAACTTGGGTGTTGCGACCCATCCGTTGGCTGCTCCGCGTGTTGCGATCGTCCACAACTGGCAAAACACTCAGAATGACGGATGGTATCGCGTCGCCTTTGAGGAATTGAAGATTCCATATACCTATGTGGCCGACACGATGCTTCGTGAAACCGGGAATCTGCGCGAAAAGTTCGATGTCATCATCCTGCCTCCTATGGGTGGAGGTGGCGCAGCGGGTTTGAGTGCGATGATTCGCGGATTGCCGATGCGCGGCGGGCCGCTACCCTGGAAAAATACGGAAGAGACGCCTAATTTCGTTGCTCCCGGTCTCGATTCCGCCGAAGACATACGCGGCGGACTAGGCTACGGCGGCCTCGACCATCTGGAGCAGTTCGTGCGCGAGGGAGGATTGCTGATCGCTGTCCAAACGAGCGCCGCACTGCCGGTTGCGGCGGGGATGACGGAAGCCGTCAATGTGTCCGATCCGCGCGCCATGCAAGCGCCCGGAAGCGTGGTGCTCTCCAGCATCGACGACAAGAAAAGCCCGATCGCCTACGGCTACGACGACAAGCTGTACATCTATTTCCGGCAGGGTCCCGTGATCACGGTGGGGTTGGCTGGAGGCTTCGGCGGAGATGATGGGGGGCCGGCAGGAGGCAGATCCAGCGGACGTGGCTCGATGAGCGATCCGGACGTAATCCAAGGCCGATCCTATACATCGCCGGAAAAGCCAGTGAAGAGGACGCCGCGTGAACAGGAACTTTATATTCCGGAAGACTTGCCCGCGCCTGCGCGCTGGTATCTTCCCGCGAAAGGAGAGGAACCGCGTGTGGTGCTGCGCTTTGCCGCAGAAAAGGACCTGCTTCTCAGCGGAATGATTACCGGCGGCAATGAGATCGCTGAAAAGCCCGCGGTCGTGGATGTTCCTCACGGCAAAGGCCATGTGGTCTTGTTCGCCAATAACCCCATGTGGCGCGGCGAAACCATGGGAAGCTTCTTCCTGGTTTTCAACGCCATGTTGAACTACGACCATCTGAATGCGGGAAGATCTGAATAGAGTAATGAATCGTGAGCGCCATGTTCGTTTGCATGGCGCTCACGAATAATTTGCGTTGGTCCACACGGGCTCTGATGGGAGTGAACGTCAATCGGAATTGAGGAAGATTCCTAACAGATACGCCCGGCAGACGAGCACACATCCAGCAGCTTCTGTAGAGCAGTGCTGTCCCTCCATCGGAACGAGCTTCCTTCAATTGTCGGCATTCCGTCGCCAATGTCTCGATTTCATCCGATAGCACGATCTGGTCCTTGTATGGCGCGTAGAGCACTTTGGGCAGCACACGATACCCATGAAGCTTATCTTGCGCAACCGCCAATTCCAGGCCGGTGGCCTCCCTGGCTGTCAGCCAAAAATGAAAAGGCTGCAATAAGATATTGCAGCCCTCCATTCGTTCGAATGCGCTTGCCTTAGTGCTTTCCACCCGATGCTGGTGCTGCCGCCGCTGCTGCGGGAGCTGAGCTGTGAGCCGGAGCAGATGCAGGCGCAGATGCCGACATATGAACCGGTGCGGGTACAGACGTGCTGGCCGCCGGATGGGCCCCTGGCGCCGAGGTCTGGCTTACCGGATGCGATACAGGAGCAGATCGAAAGCTCTCCGTGGGACTGGGTTCGGAATGATCTGGATGTGGCTCCGCAGTCCTCGAAGCACTTCCTGACCCTTCATTGCCTGAGTTTCCGGTGTGGGCGCTTGTCGGGGGATGGACTCCCTCGGGTTGACGCCCTACTGTCGCTGGCAGAATTGAAGGCTGTCCTTCGGAAACGTTGCTGCCGATGCTGATCCGTTGGCCCGTTCCTGGATTGCCAACGAAGGCTTCAACCGGAGCCTGCTGCCTCATTGGAAGCTGATCGTTGGTGATGGTGCGCCTCTCTCCGACACCGTGGAGCGGTCCCAGTGTTCCTGGCGACATGCCCACAATCGTGGGGCCGGGCCCCGGAACTGCGGCCCTGACGGGCACTGGCGGTGTTGGCGGAGCAATGAATCCCTTGGGAGGCTGTCTCAGCACAGGTGCGCGATGCCATCCTGTATCGCAACCGTCAGACTGCCAGAGCCATCCTCGTCCAGGGATAAAGATCCAGAAGCCGCAGCGGTAGGGCATCCATCCCCATGGGTACGAGGAAATCCATGTATAGCCGGGGCCTGGCACAAAGCTCCAATAGCCATTCATATAGGGATTCCAGGAAACATCGACCCCGTTGGGTTGCCACATCGTGCCGTATCCAGGCACGTCCTGATACTGGCCATAGTAGTTCATATCGCTGAGGCCGGATTGATAGGGCGACTGCATGGAGTTGCGGGCGTAGGTATTGAGGTAGTCTTCGCGTTCCTGGCTCCAGGCGTCCAGGTCATCTTCCTCTACGCCCTTTTCCAGATCGTATCTGCCTGGGTCTGAGATGTCCTGATAGAACGTTTCATTTTTCTTGACAGCGACCGTCTCTCCGGTATCGGCGTTGCGAATGCCAACTTCACCTTTCCAAACCGCGATTTGGAGAGGGTCGGAATTGGCGGCGCCGGCTCGAAAGCGGACGGAGCGCTGCAACTGAACCGTTCTTCCGGCAATGCTCAATTCAAATTGGTTTTCCGCTGAATTCTTCACATAGAACTCGGCTTCGCCCTGGCTAAGATCGACCGCGGTTACGGTGCCCCCGGAACCAAGACGGCTGAGTTGGGTAAACGACATTTCGCTCCGAGGAGCAAGGCGGATGGTGCTGCCATCTTCAAGTTGGATCTCGGCCCAGCCTTGCAGGCCCACGCGCACCCTATCGCCCTCGGTAATCGGCACGTTGAGTGTGGCATTTTCAAACCTGGAGTCGTGCCCGCTCTGAATTTGTACGTCGCCATCGGCGTAGCTGAGCCGGACGATGCGCACGTGGGAGTCTTGTGCGTCCTCGTCATCGTCGGCATGGATGTAAGGGACTAATAAGGCTAGTCCAAGAATCACCGTGATCAACAACCCGTCTTTGCGAAACATATCGAACTCCCTCCACCCCTGTTCATTCCTAAGCAGAAAAGGCCCAAATGCTAGCTGCGGATTAGACGATGCATCTCCAGAGAGCACCTTAATTCTATAGCGTTTCCAGCTCCGATGCTTCTCTCTGCGGCTGTTCTTCGATGGAAAAGCCGCGCCGCGATCTTGACTTCTGGTTACTCCTAGATCCTGAAAATGAAGAGCCGAAAATTAGAGCTGAAAATGCTTGATCGCTCTCTAAATATAGAGCGCGGCAAGATCAGAATGTTGCATTAAGTTTTTTGCGGGTGTGGCAAAGAAAGATCAGGCGCGGGCAAAGAACCATTAAGAGCCGAGCAGACGGCGAGCGCGCTGCCGCGCCAAGTTGATCACGGCAGAGTCCCCGGCGATCAACTTGAGGATTGGCGCGATGGCCTGAATTTCGGCTAAATTTCCGGAGGCGGCCAAGCTCTCCATGCCGCGTAGTTCGGCCTCCAGGCCAAGCCTGTCAAAACGGTGCAGAAATTCGAGTTTGCGGCCGTGCTCCAGCGTGTTTGAGATGCCTTGAAACAGCGAAGTAAGCTGGTCGATTGCCTTGTTTTCTGACCAATTGTACGTAGTCTGGAAGTTCCGCACTGGGTCGGCATAAGAGAGGGTCTTCTTTCCGGTATTCGCGACCGCATGCCGTTTGAAATCGAAATCCCCTTGAAAATAGCCCGTGGCCTTAGCTAGTTCAAAAATGCGCTCCCGGCTTGCGGCTGAGAGTGTGAACTCAACATGATAGTCGGGATCGTCGGATTGTTCGGCTTCGCTCGCCTCACGGGTAGGATTGCGGGACACATACCTCGCCCTGCCGGACGAATCTGCTGTAATCGTGAAGTTCTGCGGCGTCGCCGCCTCCCAAAAGAGATCGAAGGTAATAATAGGCAGCGCTGGATTCGTTGACTGACTCGCAGTTTGTGCGAATCCCGCCTGCGCTGTGAAACCGACAACGGCAAGAACAATCGATACCTGAAGCAAGGACCTACAGTTCGTGAAAGACTTCATCGAGGCATTGAGCTTTGACTTCATTCGTGGGCCTATTGGTTGGGTTTTAGCCAGACTCAGAATCGGTGGAACCTCGACTATGGAGCGGCTGCGCGATACCGGTTCATGGTGGAAGCCGTATGAATATGGCAGATTGCGATAGCCAGTGCATCCGAGGCGTCCGTTGGCTGAGGGGGCAGGGCGAGTCCGAGCAGGCGCATGACCATCTGTTGCACCTGGCCCTTGTCTGCTCGCCCGTAGCCTACAACCGCGGATTTAATGGATAGAGGAGAGTATTCCGCAACCTCAAGACCTCCCGAAGAGGCGGCGAGCATAGCGACCCCGCGCACCTGCCCAAGCTTGAGCGCGGACTTTACATTGACTGCGTAAAAAACGTCTTCAATAGCAACAATTTCCGGGGAGTGCTCCGCGATAATCGCCTTCAACTCGACAAAGATTTTCTCGAGTTTGCAGGCCATGGCGGTGCGCGATGCCAATTTGATTGCACCTTGGGTGTGGCAAACGAGCTTTCCTCCGGCAGCCTGCTCAACCACGCCGAAGCCGGTGTACTCGCTGCCGCAATCGATTCCCAGAACGCGCATCACAAGGCTACTGACCCAAGTGTATCTCAACTTGCGGGCTGGTTTTCCGCTTTAGCAGCATCGAGGCCGCTTGGCCATGCTTCCTTCGCGCTCCTGCATGAACTCGCGGTAGCTCTGTGTCGAGGGCGCCCCGCTGGTGCGCAGCAGAAAACGCTGGTAGGCATTTTCATCGAAGACTTCTCGCAGTGTTGCGAGGAAAAGCGTAAAGAACGACCGAAGATATTTCATGCGATTCCTCCGGCGGTATAGCGGGTTGCCACAAAAGGGGCCTCGTTGGTTGCTGCCCGCTTGCGGCCTGAAAGCACGCTGATCCACTGTGCGGCAGATTCGATCACCACCACAGTCACCAGCGCAACCAGCACGCCACACACCACGGCATCCAGGCGATCATTCAAGATCTTGCGCGTAAGATCGGCGGTTGATGGCAAGGCGGAAAGCTGGCGCGCATGGGCGAGGAAGCCGATGAGCGGGTTGGGATTGAACATCTTGTGCCAAGCGGCGGTGAACGTAACCGCCACCAGCCAGCAAAGCGGCAGCAGGGTCACCCACATATAGCGGGCCTTGCCCATCTTGAGGATAATGGTGGTCGCAAGGCACAGCGCCACAGCCGCCAGCAATTGATTACAGATGCCGAAGAGCGGCCAAAGTGAATTGATGCCCCCCAGCGGATCCAGAATGCCTTGCCATAAGAAATAACCCCATGCGGCCACAACCAGCGCGCTGGTGACAATGATGCTCGGGTACCAGCTGGTGCGTCCCATTGCCGGCCAGATGTGCCCTAGGGCATCCTGCACCATGAATCGCCCGACACGGGTTCCCGCGTCGAGCACCGTGAGGATGAACAGGGCCTCAAACATGATGGCGAAGTGATACCAGATTGCCATCACAGCGGTTCCGCCCAGGCTGTCGGCGAATATCTTCGCCATGCCTAGAGCGAATGCTGGCGCGCCGCCGGTACGGAAAAACAATGTTTTTTCTCCCACCGCGCTCGCAAGGGAGTTCATCTGCTCCATCGAAACCGGGTAGCCCCAATTGGTAATCATATTCACGGCGGCGTTGGGTGTCTGTCCTACCATGCCTGCGGCGCTGTTCACGGAAAGATAGGTTCCCGGGGGCAGCGAGCAGGCGGCAATCATCGCCATAATGCCCACCAGCGATTCGGCCAGCATAGCGCCATAACCCACCATGCGAGTCTGTGGCTCGCGCGCGATCAGCTTCGGCGTGGTGCCGCTGGAGATGAGCGAATGGAATCCGCTGATTGCGCCGCAGGCAATGGTGATGAAAGCGAAAGGAAAGAGCGTACCGGCAAACACCGGGCCGCTGCCGTCTATAAAACGGCTCAATGCGGGCATTTGCAGCGTAGGACGAATCAGGATGATGCCCAGCGTGAGGATCGCAATCGTGCCGAGCTTCACGAAGGTGCTCAGGTAGTCGCGTGGCGCAAGCAGGAGCCATACCGGTAAAGCCGAGGCGGCAAAGCTATAGGCGATCAGCAGGGCGGCCAGCACCGGTCCGGTTAGAGTAAAGTAACGGGCCGCTACGTGCGATTGGGAAATCCACTGCCCGCCGAAAACGGAGAGCATCACCAGAACAAAGCCCAGGGCCGAGACTTCAAGCACCTTGCCGGGGCGTAGATAGCGTAGGTAAACACCCATGAGCAGGGCGATCGGGATCGTCATGCCGATTGTGAATGTTCCCCAAGGGCTGTCTTTGAGCGCGTTCACCACGATCAGTGCCACAACGGCGAGAAGAATGATCACGATGCTGATCACCGCGATGAATGCCACTACACCAGCGGTCTTGCTGATCTCGTCGCGGGCCATCTGCCCGAGCGATTTTCCATCGCGCCGCACCGAGAAAAGAAGAATCACGAAATCCTGCACACAGCCGGCAAACACCGCCCCCACCAGAATCCAGAGTGTTCCAGGAAGGTAGCCGAACTGGGCCGCGAGCACCGGACCAACGAGCGGGCCTGGGCCGGCGATGGCGGCGAAGTGGTGCCCGAAAACCACCCATTTATTGGTTGGGACAAAGTCCCTGCCATTCTCCAGCCGCTCGGCCGGAGTGGCCCGCGAGGCGTCCAGGGTGAGCACCTTGGCGGCAAGGAACTTGCTATAGAATCTGTAGCCAAGCGAGTAGGTGCACAGAGCGGCTGTCAGCAGCCAAGCCGCACTGATGGGTTCCTTGCGGTGCCACGCAATGGTCGCCATCGCCAAAGCGCCCACAGCGCTAATTGCCACCCACATCAGGACTTTAGCAATCTTCATCAGATTCCCCTTCCCATTGTGCTCCAAGAGTTGAAATTGCGCTGGTTATTCTGCCTAAGCGCGAGACATTGTGCAATCCAAATTGCGGCGGCAAGCAGAATGCCGAAAATACGCATCCCACTATTCTGCGGCAACGGGACCCTCGGGCGGCATCCTTTGCCGCCTTATAGGGAAATTATTGGAAGTCTCTATGGGAGAGTCAAACATGCATCGCAGGACGGCTTTGCTGGCAATTGCCCTTAGTTTGGCCTGCTGTAAAGCTGCTCAGACGGCGAGCAATGGATCGACTGATGACGCGATGCCTCCGGTGCGGATCACCCAGGGACCGTTTCTGGAGTATGTCACCGGGACAACGGCGCAAATCGCTTGGTCAACCAATGTTAACGCCGGAACCTTGCTTCACTACGGCCTCGATCCGGAGAAACTGGACCAGAGCGCCGGAATGCCCTGGGGTGGGCTTACGCATCGCGTTCAACTCAAAACTTTGCAGCCCGGCGTCACGTACTACTTCCGCGCCGAATCCGATCAAGGGCAGGGAACTGGAACCAAGGCGCAATCAGAACCATCCTCTTTCAAGACGCGTGAGCAACCGGATTGAGTCAGGCATAAGACGGAAGAGAATCATGGTAGGTGGAGAGAATCGCGGAGAAAATCAATGAGAATCGGCATTCTGACCGGCGGCGGCGACTGTCCGGGGTTGAACGCGGTGATTCGCGCGGTGGTACGCAAGGGCGTTTTTCACTATGACGACGAATTTCTTGGTTTTCTCGAAGGGTGGCGCGGCGTTCTGGAGAATATGACGTATCCGCTCGATCTGGAAGCGGTGCGTGGCATCCTGCCGCGTGGAGGAACCATTCTGCGTTCATCGCGAACCAATCCGGCTAAGAAGCCCGAAGGTCTCCCGCAGTGTATCGAGAATTTGCAGCGCAATAAGATCGAGGCCCTCGTGGTGATTGGCGGTGACGACACGCAGTCTGTTGCCCAGAAGCTTTTCGAGATGGGGGTACACGTTGTTGGCGTTCCCAAGACCATTGATAACGATTTGAGCGGGACCGATTTCTGCTTCGGCTTCGATACCGCAGTTACGATCGCCACCGATGCAATCGATCGGGTGCATACCACAGCCGAGGCCCACAACCGGGTCATGGTGGTTGAGGTGATGGGCCGCGATTCGGGCTGGATCGCCATCTACAGCGGCATTGCCGGCGGAGCGGATGCGATCTTGATTCCCGAGCGTCCATTTAGAGTTGCCGATGTGGCCGCAAGCATCAAACGGCGGCATGATCGTGGCCGGTTCTTCAGTATCGTGGTGATTGCCGAAGGGGCCATGATCGCGGGAGAGGAGTCGCCGGTGAGCAGCCCAACCGCGAAGAAAGATGAGTTTGGCCACGTGCGCCTGGGCGGCATTGGTGCGGCGCTGGCGCAAGAACTGGAGCGCCTCACAGGATTTGAGACCAGGGCCGTAGTCTTGGGGCATATTCAGCGCGGCGGCTCCCCCACCGCCTTCGACCGCGTGCTGGCAACGCGCTATGGAATTGGCGCCATCGATCTGGTGCACGCTGAGCGCTTTGGGCAAATGGTGGTACTGCGGGGAAACGAGATTCGTTCCATCCCCATAGCCGAGGCCATCTCCAAAACCAGTTACGTCAGCAAGGAGTTAATCGAGGTTGCCTTGAGTCTGCACGACCGGCAGCAGAATGCGCCTTGACAATAGCTCTTTGGGGCAAAGCGTAAGAGGCAAAAACGTAATCGGAGCCAAGGACTTGGCTCCGGCTCACATCGTTGTAAATCTGCAGTCCGCTTATAGTTTCTCGAAGAAATCGCACGCCGAGCAGGAAATATAAATGCCGCCGGGGACGTTGCGCTCGCGATCTTTCACGCGCTTGACGATGCGGGTGGGTTTGCTGCATTTCGGGCAGTCGGTGCTCTTGGTCGTGTCCATCATTTTCTTGCGGTCTGCCGTCTTGGCAATTTTAGCCATGGTGCTGGTTCTCCTGAAAGGGTTATGCGGGCTGGAATTTCCGGGCAGAAAAAGTGAAGAACTTTACGTGCCTGCCGCAATCATCTCCATTTTACACCGGCGGCTTTACATCTGTCTTTGCCGGAAAGCTGTTGATTCCAAAACAAAACTCGGCATGCCTCGCCCCGTACGGCTACTCAGAAATCGAAGAAAGCCATGAGAGAAACGTGGAAGTGCCTGCCCCGGCTTTTGATGTGTTCCTTGTGTCAGATCCCGTTTGACACTCAATATTTCGGAGGTACGCTGGGCAGCCTAAGAGCTTCCAGCTTCGACAAGGTTTTCCTGTTTCAAATCATGACGCGGTGGGATCGTGAAAGAGTCCGGTCGCTGTCCATCATTGTTGATCAAGCTCCGCGCTTAGATTGGTCGCACCACCTGAAACATTAAGCTTTCGTTCCCACAGCTTATACCCCTTCTTCGTAATCTTGATCGAGTGCTCGCCGGCAACCAGGGGAATCGTAGAAGGTGTGTTACCCACAAATTTGCCGTCCACCTCGACATCGGCTCCCGCCGGACTGGAGGAGATGGCTACGGATGTGGTTGAGCCTGCCCCCGCCGGAGAAGTTACGGTGGAGCTCAATTCGCCGCCTTGGAATTTGGCCTTATCTAAAGGGATGTTTCCAGTGATATACGCGGTAATTTCGGTTCCTTTGGGAATATTGATGTCCTTGCCGTGCATAAACAGAAACAAGGGAGCCGCTGGAAAGAAAATAATGCCGGTGGCTACCATGGCCCCGGTCATCGCGCCTACATGACCGCCCCCCTTATTTTCCCGCACCGCTCTGAGAGGTACCTTTTCGCCATCGTTCAATCGCACGGTATCGATATTTACGTCTAGCTTGCCGCCTCGCCCCATCCGCCTTTTAGGCTCGGCCTCGGTAATGGTCGCCCAGGCAACGCCACCGCGCGGAATCACGGTAATTTCGTTGACGACTACGTCTTCCAACACTTCAAAGTCGACCGTATCTCCTTTTTTATCCGATGCCGAAGAAAGGTTGCGGCTGAGACGCAGCTTTACCGGAGTACCATCTTCAAGACCAAATCCTTTTAGCGTTGTAAGAGGCGCAGTCGAGGGAGTGGCGGATGATGAGGGCTGGGCCTGCTGGCTATTTTCTTGAATGGCTTTTTGAGCTTGCACGGTATCATCTAGCGCAAGAGCTTGGAGGTGTAGAAGCCCGCATACTATGGCGATGCACAGGAGGCTCTTCATTGCCTTACCTCAATATTGGAACTAGAATGGCCGATCACTTTAACAAACAACAAGTCTGAGTTGCAACGGGCAATCTTTGTATATAGATAGCGGGACTTGTATCTTTCTCATGAAATATGCGTCAATAGTGCTTAATTTATTCGGAGGAGAGCTTCATGAAGAAATTGGCATTGATCTTGTTCGCCGCCATCGCTCTAAATGCTCTTGCCGCGGAGAGCGCGGTGAAAGGGTTCTTGGTGGATGCGTCATGCAACGCGGAAGAGGGCCAGGAGCCTAACTTTGGGGCCAGGCACACCAAGAGCTGTTTGAAGATGGATGAGTGCATCCGGAGCGGTTACGGCGTTTTCACCGCGGACAAGAAGTTCATCAAATTCACCAAAGAAGGCGACGAGCAGGTCAAGAAGTTCATTGGGACCTTAAGCAAGGATAGCGACATCCGTGTAACCGTGACCGGAGAAGTCAGCGGTGACAGGATGACGGTGAGCAAGATCGAACTGCAGTAAGCAAGTTGCCGTTTTTAGGTGGAATGCGGAAAATTTGGAGTCACGATTCTTTGTTGGGATGCATGCTTGAGCCCAAAACAGGTGGGCGTAACTCCTGACTTCGCGGCTGAATTCACTTTGTGGTTCCTGAATTATGGTTCCTGATTATAAAGAGGGATACATGAAAAATCTTGGTTTGTTGTTGTTGATTGCGACGAGCATGAGCGCCTTTGCAGCCGATGCGGCAATCAAAGGACACTTGGTCGACATCAACTGCTCCTCTGATTTTGGAGATCGCCCCGGCTGGGCGGCAAAGCACAGCAAAAAGTGCCTGCAAATGCTTCCTTGCGAAAAGAGCGGTTATGGCGTGCTGACCGAAGACAGAAAAATTATCAAGTTCGATGACGACGGCAATCAAAAAGCCAAAAAGTTCATCGCCGATCTCACGAAAAACAACGACGTGAAGGTGACGGTCACCGGCAGTGTCGATGGCAGCGCCAGCACAATGACCGTCAGCAAGATTGAACTGCAATAGGCGTGGCCGCCCGCTGTTATCTCAGGCGTAAAGCGGCAATGGCGAGCTGGATGCAGTTCGCGGTTTGTCCTTCAGCCCCTCGTCGTTGCTGCATCGTCCCAAACGGCTAGCGCCCTGGCTTCAAATTTTGATGACTAGATTAGTCACCCGATCCTTCTTTGCCCACGCGATGGGAATCGGTCCCAGCGTTGTTTGAATCCGGCCGCCTACATTTATTTCCAGGAAGGCGGCGGTTCCCGCTGGTTTATTCACGATGAGATAAAGATATTTGGTTCCGATTACATTCTTGCTGTCGGTGCTTCGAAGCGACCACGCTGGCTTTTGTGTTCCCACGTGGAGGGCAATGATCTCCGGTTCAAACAAGATGTAGTCCTTTTTCTTCTCAAGCACCACCGGCTCAAACTCCACCTCTTTAAAGGTGAATTTCGGAGAGAGCTTGAGATCGCTCGAGATCTGGACGGTTGAATTGATCTCCTTGGGAAATATCTCCTCCGCAACGGCTTTTTCCGAGTGCGCCCCGGTCACTAACTGGCCTTCTACACGAGCATAGTTGAAGTGTGCGGCGGGATCGGGATCGAATGTGCAAATGAGAGGCACCAGCACGCGCTCACGATCGCCATCCACAGAGAGCCGAATTGAGTTGGGGTCGGGCGAGGCGATGGAGATCGTGGCTTTCTTGCCGAGCAAACTCTCCCGTATTTCGCCGAATTCCGAGCGAGAAACCCCTTTCAGCAGCGTCTTGCTGTTCTCAGGGCTGTCAAAGGAGCCTTCTGTAACTTCCAAGTCAACGGCCCCAACGATTGTTTGGGGCCTCATCAAATCGCCTAATTTAGTTTCCATCGCGACAATCCATCTCCTACCAAGGCAAAACCACCCCAACAAAAAGGATCGGGATGTAATTTTGCCGTATTCACATATGCCGCCTGAGCGGCCTCAGAGAACGAAACCTGCTTTGAAACAAGCTCCCCGTAAAAATAGCGCATGAAATCCTGAGTTGGTTCAGCGGGTACCGGCCAAAAGCTGACCAGCACCGCCGCTGTTCCCGCCAGGAAAAACGCTCGGATCAGCCCGAGGAGTTCGTCTCCGGGAAGGTCTTGGGTTTGGGCTGTTTCACAGGCGCTGAGCGTAACGAGCGCCGCGTTCATCCGGCTGGCGGAGATTTCAGCGGCTGTCAGGAAGCTCGAGGGTCGCTTTCGCAGGTCTTCCAGCGTGATTCCTTGTCCGTTGGCGCTTTCGAGAAAGAGTCCCGAGCGCATTGGATCCTCCGCATCAAAGACCCCGTGGCCGGAGAAATGGAGCCATTGGAGATCTGGCAAAGCACCAAGCAATCGGCTTTTCTCGATCGGTCTCTCGCTGTGCAGCCATAGCGATGAGCCGGGCACAGTATTCTGAACCATGCGAGCCTCGTCTTCAAATTCAACGCCGATCGCAAGGAGGCCATGGGTGCTGCCGTTCTGGGCCAGCTTCCCGCTGCGGTTACGGCAGTCGACCAGAAGCGTGGAACTGGGACAGTAGCTCACCGGGCAGGTCATCGCCAGCGGCGTTTCGTTAAATGGCAACAAGTGTAGGGGCACATGATGAAGCGTGCCATGAGGAACAAAGACAATGCGGCGATTTGGGCGGATCAGATCTCCTAGCCGGTCTTCGAGCCATGTGGTGGCGAGATCCATCCATGCGCCGGATTCACGCTCGGCCGCATCGTTACGGGCGAAAGCCATTTGGAAGCTCGTCACATACTCGCGAAGCCGCGCCGAAGACAAGGGAATCGAAAAAGCTTGCGGCTCAGGACTTCCTGGCGTTACGACAAATGTGTGCAGCCGGTCTCGATGCCAATAGAGCTCGATCAGGATCGTTTGGCTTTCGTTCATCGCTTTGGCATCCATAAGAGCTACGCTCATAACACAGTATTTCTAAACTCAATTCCCATCAACCGACAATCATCCATCCGCCAAGGCGGCGCGGATCTCTTCTAACCGGGCCGGAGGATGAGCTTTCTGTTCCGAAGAGCTCCTCCTGGCAAATTGATCCAGCAGCGCGCGTATCTTGGATCGTTCCAGGGTAATAAAAGCCTGCGTTGGGCTTTTCAGAGCTTCAAGGTGCAGGTCGATAAGCTCGGCATAGATCTCGGAGCCGGCCTTCCCGAAACCGGCGGCGCTCAGATCTTCCTTGATTGCCTCTCGCTGGTTCTCAATGACCTCGATTGCTCGCTCCAGAAACGATAGCGCTTCTGGAGGTGCCTTCTTCCCGGTTAGCACTGCAAGCCGAAATAAAGCATTGATGGCCGAGCGGGTGGTAACCATCGATTTTTGCAGAGGAGATCGCGGCTCGATCTGCTGCACGGACTTGCGATAGAAGAATTCCGCTCCCTCCAGATCCCGATGTTCGGCTTCAGTTTGGCTGCGCTCTTCTTCAAGGGCCTCTGCGATAGAGTTCAAGCAGTAGAGCACATTCAGCGGAATATCCATCGCCACCGCGGCGGCAAGAGCGCGGAACCAGTGGATCAGCTCCAAGCGAGGCAAGGCTAGCTCATTCACCATGGCGGCCAGCGTGCGATTCGCCTGGAACTGCATATCCGCTTGCCGGTACTTGCGCTCGTCAAGTGACAGAGCCATGTAAGCAAACTTGAAGGCGCCGTCCAGGCCCTCGTCGGTGCCCCATAACTCCTTGGCCAGCGCCATACAATCCTTTGCGGCAATATGCCCGCGCCGTAAGAGCAAAGTGTCGGAGGAAATCTGCGAAATCTTTGCGGAAGTGGAGGCCGCCTTTTCAGGGTTGCCAAGGGCACGATAGGCCCCGTCCATGAGCGTGTAGCTTCGTGCCAGAATTTTCTCGGGAGGGTCGGCTTGGCCAAGCCGCATCAGCCATGCGGGATATTCGGCGAGATCCTCATCCCATTCCGGCCCCATTTCCTCTACGGTTGCCTCAATCCGGGTTCCGGCATCAATGGTCTCTTCATGCAATCCCAGTTTTGAGGCGGCTTCCAAAAGCGAACCTAAGGCTTGCAGCCGGTAAAAACCCCGCAGCGGAAATCGGCGCAGGCGCTCCGGCAAAAGTTCCGCAAGGGCGGCCATCTTTCGTGAAAGGGCGTAGGCTTTTTTGTAGTCCGTCAGATAAAGAATGTAAGCCTGTGGCCCGATCGCAAAGAGCTGAGCTTTAAAGATGGACTCGATATGCCATCCGTTGGCCTTCGTCTCGCGGACAGCCTCTTCCGGAGTTGCCGCGCCCTCAATGAATTCGATTGCTTTGGCCAGCATATCCGGACTCATTTTTCCTGCGCCCTCGGTCACTCCATGGCCATCGGGAAGAGTTTCAGATTCGGCCAAGCCAGGTTGCGCAAGCAGGAGCGTGACCTCCATTTCGCCAAATGCGGTGGCTTGGGCCACCTCAAAATCCCGTTTGGCCAGCGCGTCGGAGATCGCAAAGGTAAAGTCCGTTAGCAGCCAGTTGACTGGATCTTTTGCGCCTAGGCGTTCCAGTAAATCTTCGAGAATTCGTATGCCTTGAAGCCGAAGCGCGATTATGCCGTTGCCATTCTTCAACTCGGGTGAGTCTGTAAGCAGATCTTTGCGTTCAACAAGCCGTTTACGCACTGCTGCGCGCTTCAGTTCCTGCGCGCCATCGCCGGCGTTAAACCGGTATCGAAGCGGAGGTCCAGCGTATTTTTGCAGGGGCGCTGCCTTTGCCCGCATGCGCTCCAGAAAGCGCTGCGCCGCTTGAGCCACAGCCTGGAAGGCTTCAGGTCGGCTCGCCCGCATCTGCGCGTAGCGTTCGTTGTGCAGGAGCTGATTGATGCCATTTTCGAACTTCTGCAGTCTCTTGGGATTGAGGTATTCCCTGTAGAAAAAACATAACTTGATGAGTAATGCTTCCGGTAGGTTCCGTACTTCACGTTGAAACGACGCGGTCCTGTGTTGGTCGAGAGGAAAGGTCCACTGATCTTCCGGAGCGAGCTGCTGCTCAAAATAGCGCTGAATGCTGGGTGTTGCTACAGGCAAGGCCGCCAGCGATTGTTTCAAGCGGGCATTGGTAGGGTTCAATTCCAGGGCGCGAGCCAAAAACGGAGATGCAAGCTCCGGCCGGCCTAGCTTCGAGTAAGTGTCTCCAAGGAGCATCCAGGCCAGGTAGTCTTCCCGATTGCGTAGCAGTGCCTCCCAGAAGAACTGTAGCGCCATAAAAAGGTCGCCCATGCGAAAACAGCAATCGCCAACGAAGACGATAGCGCGATGGAGAGATGGATCAAGATTCCAGGCGTGGCGGTAGTAACGGGCGGCTTCAAAATAAGATCCCGAGTTAAAAAGCCGCTCTGCCACGGCAAAGCATTCTTGCGCTGGAGTAGTGGTTGCCACAGAACCTCGGAAATGGAATGCCTCAAGAGCACTGGCCCGATGCTTGGCGGTTCATTATAGCTTTCGGGAAGACTGGTTTTGGATAATCCTGAGGCAGGTTCAAAAGAAGTCTTTGCCACTTTATCTATAGGTTTTGGCCAATGACAGATTTGGCTAATGCAAAGACTTGTCGAATGAAAGCCTTGGCCCAGGAGAAGAGAGCCAAGGCATCCCATGCCGCCAAGCGTGCGATTTGGCTTTGAGACGGATTTTGCTGTGCCGGGCCACCGAGGGTTGGAGCGTCGCAGGAAGTTCTAAGCAATCGCACTCATTTTTAGGGTTTGAATACAGTCGTTAGCTTACCTGGCAAAAGTTGGTTTTATCTGACAACAAAAGATATGCTTTTTAGTTCTTCACTTAGTTTGGTTGCTCTTTAGCAGGATTCTTTGCGAAGAAATTGGCTACCGGTTTTCCACAACAAAGCTCCGATTTTAACTTTCTATTCATATCTCAGTAATCCAGAGTTCACAGTCGGCCTCTACGATTCCGTGTTCTCTCGATTCTTAAATCTTACGGAGGTAGGCTTGGCTTCCCCTGCCGCAGCTTATTCCAATCCTTCCCAACCCTTCTCTGGCCTTGTTCCAACTTGGCCCAACCTGACAAGACATGGAGGTATGCGACATGTGTAGATCTATGCATTCGCAATTGCTGGCAATCTTTATTTTGGGCGTGTTATGTCTGGCGTCGGCAGCCGCCCAAGAGCGTAAAGGAACGATCACCGGCCGGGTGATGGATCCCAATCATGCCGTCCTACAGGGCGCACGAGTGGAAATTCAACCTAAAGGACTTACAGTTGTATCCGATGGCCAGGGAAACTTCACTATTTCATCAGTTGCGCCCGGACAATATACGGTCACCGTTTCGGCGATCGGCTTCGCGCCCTTTTCCAAAGTGGTTGAGGTGGGCGCTGCTCAGGTGATCAGTGTAGATGCGACTCTCGCTGTTGGTGCAAAAACAGAGGTGGTCGAGGTGCGCGCGGAGCGCCAGCATGGCGAGATTGAAGCCCTGAACCGCGAGCGTACGGCAGACAACATCGTTCAAGTGCTTCCGTCTGAAGTCATCACCAGTTTGCCCAATACCAATATTGCGGATGCGGTGGGCCGGCTGCCTAGCGTGTCGCTGGAGCGCGACGAGGGCGAAGGTAAGTATGTGCAGATTCGGGGTACGGAACCCCGTCTCAGCAACGTTACTGTAGATGGCGTACATTTGGCCTCACCCGAAAACGTGCGCAACGTAAAGCTGGATGCCATTCCGGCGGATCTTGTCGAGTCCGTTGAGGTCAGCAAAACCCTCTCGGCCAACCAGGAAGGCGAGGCCATCGGCGGATCGGTCAACCTTGTGACCAAGAGCGCGGGCGATCGGCCCTATGTCAGCCTTCTGGGCATGGGCGGTTATACCCCCATCGCCGGTGGGCGGTCTCTCGATCAGTTCGACGGCACCATCGGCAATCGCTTCGGTAAGGACAAGCGCTTGGGAATCATGTTCGGCGGCAGCTACGACTGGAATGCCCGCGGCATCGACGACCAGGAGCCGGTTCCCGCTAGCAATGATTTTGGAGATGGTAGAGGGCCCGTTCCAATATTTACCAATAGCGATACGCGCGAATATTGGTATGACCGCACCCGCTTCGGTTACGGCGGAACGTTGGATTACAAGCTTGGCGATTGGTCGAGCCTATACCTCCGCGGAATCTTCTCCCAGTTCAAGGATGACGGACAGGATTGGATCTATACGGCAAATGTAGGAAATCCGTTGACGCAGACCACCGCCGACGCTACCGGAAATGAACAGTTCACGCATGTAACTCGCAAGCCCTCGCAGCGCCTGTTTAACATGACGGCAGGTGCGCGGCATGCAATCGGAAATAGCGTACTCACCTACGATATTTCTCTCGGACAGGCTCGCCAGACAGGCTTTTTCCCAAGTGCGAGCTTCAATGGTCCTTCAGCGGCATTTAATACTACGTTTCCTGCGGCAGGTGTCCGGGTGCCTACCTTTACGGTAACGAACGGAGTCAACATCTTCGACCCCACGCAATACACCCTCAATTCGTTATCGAAAGGCGATGACCACACCTACGAGCGGGACATCATCGGAAATGTAGCTTTCCTCAAACAGTATTCGGTGGGCTCCCATGCCAGCACGTTTGAAATCGGATTCAGAGCTCGCGATGGGCGCAAATCTGAACTGAATGTCTCACAGATATTTAACCAATCCACCGATCCTGCGGCCCCTCTGATCAACATGAGCGGATTGCTGGGAACCTTCACCAATTCCAGCTACTACTTTGGCAAAATTCCGTTGGGGCCGGTAACCAACTACCAAAAGATCATCGCCGCCTTCACCGCCAATCCCACTGCCCTGGTGGATGATCCCTCGGCGGATTTGGCAAGCACGGCTCGCTCGGCGTTTGACACCACTGAACGCGTCACCGCTGGCTATGTGATGAATACCATCAATCTTGGACGCGTCCGCTTACAGGCCGGAGTACGTATCGAAGGCACGCAAGGATCGTTTCTTGCAAACAGCGTTCCCACCTCCAATGGCGATGTGGCAGGGCCAATCACACAGGTTCCCGGAAGCCAGAGCTACGTGGATGTCCTGCCGAGCGTTCAATTCCAATATCGATTCGGCGACGATACCATCCTCCGCGCCGCTTATGGCATAGGCATCGCGCGGCCGAATTTTTCCGACCTTCCGCCCTTTATCGTTCAAACGCTGGACAGCAAAAGGCCAAGAGCAAGCCTCGGGAATCCCAACCTGCTGCCGACTCATGCGCAGAACTTCGACTTATTGATGGAGAAATATCTCAAGCCGGTGGGCGTGATTCAGGCGGGCGTGTTTTACAAGTTCCTCACCGACCCGATCTTCAGCGCGCAGACGACGGTCGCGGCTAACTCGTTGTTCTTTTCCAACGGCGTGCCCATCCTTCAAACCCAGCCTATCAACGGGCCGAGCGCACACCTGTTCGGCTTTGAGATGGCTTGGCAGCAGCAGCTTCGCTTCCTGCCTGGCCTGCTGAACGGCGCGGGAGTTCGCGCCAACTATAGCTATACGAACTCTGATGCCACATTCGCGCCAAATTCCTTCGGTGGCCGCACAGATCACGTTCCCTTGCAGCGGCAGGCGCCCAGCAACTGGAACTTCGATACTACCTACGATAAGAAGGGATTGTCGGCGCGTATGGGCCTCACCCATAACGACGCAAATATCTTCCAATATAATTTCGCAGTTGGACAGGACCTTGGACCGAAGGGGCCGAACGGAGACGTTTACCTCTATCCCCATACGCAGCTCGATGCGCAAGTGAGCTACTGGATTCCCAAGGGTCACGGCTTCCAGGTCGTTGCCTCCGGACTCAATCTGACGAATGAGGTCTTCGGCTTTTATCAGGGAAGCGAGAAATTCCCGATCCAGCGTGAATACTATAACCGGACCGTCTCGGTTGGGTTGCGTTGGACTTTGGCCGGAGAACCCAAGTAACGGACGAAAGCACGGCCGTCTTCTTCCAGACGACAAATGAAAGGCCCGCCGAATGGTGGGCCTTTTTTATGGAACTGCCAATTTTATGGAGCTGCCAAAGTTTCGCCCAGCAACTGCATGTAGAATTTCACCAGGAGGAGCGATCACTCTATCCCGCCTATGAAACACCTTCTAGCCCTCGTAGTTTTATTCGCAAGCTCGTTCATTTATCTCGAAGCTCAAGCAGCGGACGACAAAGCACACGCTGCAGAAAAGTCTTCTTCAGGCGCTTCCTCCACAGACGAAACCATCATTGCCGCCGGGGACATCGTTGATTGTGGCAATCTGCTGGCATCGGAAGCAACGGCCAAGCTCATCGACGGCATTCCTGGAACTGTGATAGCCGTTGGCGACCTAGCTTATCCGAGCGGTAGCGACAAGGACTTTGGCTGTTACGACAAGACTTGGGGACGCCATAAGGACCGCACCCGGCCCTCCCCAGGCAATCATGAGTATCGGACCTCCGGGGCGGCGGGTTATTTCAAATATTTCGGCAAAAGGGCGGGAGAGCCGGGCAAAGGCTATTACAGCTTTGATCTTGGCTCCTGGCACATCATTTCTTTGAATAGCGAGTGCTCCGCGGTGGGAGGCTGTCAATCGGGATCGCCCCAGGAGCAGTGGCTGCGCGCCGATCTTCAGCAACATCCGTCCAGTTGTATCCTGGCTTTTTGGCATGTCCCGCTGTTCAGTTCAGGGGACGAGCATGGCAATGCCCCGGCCATGAGGCCCTTCTGGCAAGACCTGTATGCGGCAGGTGCCGATATCGTTCTCAATGGCCACGACCACGATTACGAGAGGTTTGCACCGCAGAATCCCGATGGCAAAGCCGATTCTGCAAAGGGCATTCGTGAATTTGTGGTAGGCACGGGAGGCAAGAACCAGCGCGGGTTCCACGCAATCCTGCCAACCACCGAAACCCGCAGCAACAGCACATTCGGGGTTTTGAAAGTAAATCTCCGCGCCGGCTCCTATCAATGGGAGTTTATTCCCGTTCCCGGAGGTAAATACAACGATTCCGGGACAGGTACCTGCCACGCTCGCGTTCGGTAAATTTGGAGCTGGCCAATTTTGTGTGCGCAATTCTTTTAGTGGCGACCCTACGCTAAGGGTAGAACATCATCACGACTTTCCAAGGGCCAGGCTGAGGCCCTTTTTATTTTCCAGGTTTAGGAGCCTGCCGTTCTTTTGACAACACGCAAACCCTAACTGCCATCTAACGTCGGAGAAGATGGAGCGGGAAAATCCAATACCGAAAAGCTCGTCGCAGCGTCCGGCCTTCAGCGCGCAGCAGGAGCGGATGTTTCGCGAGGTTGTCCAGTTGATGAACCGCAATCGGGTGCAGTATGTCGTCTCCGGCGCGTTTGCGCTGCATGAGCATACAGGTATCTGGCGCGATACCAAGGATCTCGACCTGTTTTTACCGCCGCGAGAGGCCGGGTTTGCTTTGGAACTCCTGGCCAAACATGGTTTCCAGACCGAAGTTCGCGACCCGGTGTGGTTGGCCAAGGCCCATCGAGGGGAATACTTTGTCGATCTAATTACCGGCATGAGCAACACAGTGGTTCGAGTCGATTATTCGTGGATTAGGCGCGGCCGCCGTTCCGATGTCTGCGGCGTTCAGGCGCCGGTGCTTGCTCCGGAAGAGTTGATTGCCTCAAAAGTATTCGTTGCCCGCCGTGAGCGCTTTGACGGAGCGGACATTTCCCACGTTATCTACGCCACGCGCGGTGCCTTGGATTGGCGGCGCATTTTGTGGCTCATGGGCGAACACTGGGAAATGCTGCTATGGTGCCTTGTTTTGTTTCGATATGTCTATCCCTCGTGTGCCGATTATGTTCCTGGCAGGGTGTGGGATGAACTCATGCAGCGCTTCAAGACGGAACTGGCCCATCCTAACCGGCGCGCGTCGTTCCGCGGAAGCTTGGTCGATGACAAGATGTTTGCGATTGATACGGATGAGTGGGGCCAGCGCAATCTCTTGGAAGAATACCGGGAATCAACGGAAACGATCGAGCGCCGTCCGCCTAAAGTCGCCTAGCGGCAATTTCTTGGGACCTGCATGAGAATCGCCGCCACCGCCGATCTTCACTTCAGCCCCCAAAGCTACGATAGGCTCCGCGAACCTCTGGCGCGAGTCCGTGATGAAGCGGATCTTCTTATTGTTGCCGGCGATCTCACCAATTACGGTACGCAACAGGAGATGCAGTCGCTTCTGAATGCGCTGGTCCGCCTGCGCCTTCCGATTGTTTCCGTGCTCGGAAATCACGATTACGAAAGCGGCCAGGAACTCGAACTCATCAAGATGATGACCAACGAGGGCATTAAAGTTCTTGATGGCAGCAGCTATGATCGCGACGGCGTCGGCTTCGCTGGGACGAAGGGCTTCCATGGTGGTTTTGGACGTGGCGTCCTGACGGCTTTTGGAGAAAAAGAGGTAAAGGCATTCGTTCAGGCGTCCTTGGATGAAGCTTTGAAGCTGGAGAGGGCTCTTTCCATGCTGAGAACGGAAAAGACAGTGATTGTCACCCACTATGCCCCGATTGCGGAAACGGTGCAAGGAGAGCGTGCTGAAATCTGGCCCTACCTGGGAACGTCCCGGCTGGCCGAGGTCATCGACCGCCACGGAGCCACGCTGGCCGTTCACGGTCATGCCCATCATGGTCATCTTGTCGGAAAAACTCAAGGCGGTATCCCAGTGCATAACGTAGCCCTGCCGTTGTTGCTGGCCCGCACGCCTCCGGTTCCTTATGAGGTCTTTGACATATAAGCCAAGGGATAGATAAGCCAAGCTCGCTTTTGTTTTCAGGTTTCCGATATCGTGGCTTCGCTAGCCCAGCTTTTCGATCCCATCACCGCGCGTCTCCGGGGGAGCCGCGCTCTATTTGCTACTATTATGGGCAGTGCACTCTACCGGCTCCAATGTTGTTCGAATCGAGGCAGAAGCCTTGAGGGCGCTTGCCGATAGGATTGCGGGACCGATGGCCGCGGCTTTCGAGCAGGCTGTGGATTCGCTCCATTTGTGCACTGGCCGCGTAATTGTAACTGGGATGGGCAAAAGCGGAATCATTGCCCGCAAGATCGCCGCAACCTTAAGCTCAACGGGTACTCCGTCGGTATATCTCCATCCTGCGGACGCACAGCATGGCGACCTGGGCCTTTTGGTCAAGGGCGATGTAGTATTGGCGCTCTCCGCAAGCGGGGAGACGGAAGAGATTCTCAGCCTGCTTGCGACGATCCGCCGCATCGGCATCCGGCTGATGAGCATCACGGGCGACAGCCTCTACCCGCCCAATGGCAAACGCTCCACGCTGGCGCAAGCAGCCGATCTTGCGTTGGATTGCTCGATTGCCAAAGAAGCCTGCTCCATGGGACTTGCTCCCACGGCGTCCACCACCGCCATGCTCGCGTTGGGCGATGCGCTCGCGGTGGCATTGGCGGAGAAACGCGGGTTCAAAGAAGAGGACTTTGCCAACCTCCATCCGGGCGGCAAGATAGGTAAGAAGCTGGCACGAGTTTCGCAACTCATGCACACAGGCGAGACTGTGCCTCGGGTTTCACCGCAAACGCAGATGCCGGAAGTCATTTACGAAATGTCGCGGAAAGGACTTGGGATTACAACGGTGGTGGAGGGCGGCAAGCTCTTGGGAGTGATTAGTGACGGCGATCTGCGACGCCTGCTGGAGCGGCAAAAAGACGTCCTGCACCTGACCGCGGCAGAATGTATGACCCGCAATCCGGAAACGATAAGCTCCGGGGAGTTTGCGGCGCAGGCGCTCCATAGGATGGAGGAAAGAAAGATCACCTGTCTGGTTGTGACGGGCGCAGACGGTACCGTGGAGGGCATGATTCATCTCCATGATCTTTGGGGAACGCAGATGTTGTAACCAGCCGTGCGCATCCGCTTGGGACCGTCCTTTCCTTAGTACAATTTGATCGTGCCTCTACAACGCGCTAAAAAGATCAAAGTGATCCTCTTCGACGTGGATGGAGTCCTTACCGACGGAACCATCTGGCTTTTTCCCGCTCCTTCTTCTGGACCCCGCGGTACCGATGCTCACGCTCAACAGCACGCAGGCTCCGCCGGATACGGTATCGTGAGCCATACCATGATTGAGGCCAAGGGCTTCCACGCGCACGATGGCACGGCGGTTTCGCTCGCACGGCTTGGCGGGCTGAAAACCGGCATCGTGACCAAGAGGATTTCGGAAACAGTGGCCCTGCGCGCGCGCGACCTCCGTATCGATTATGTTTTCCAGGGCGCGGAGAATAAATCCGACGTGCTCGATCGGATCCTGGCCGATAACGGCTTTCACGAAGAGGAAATTGCTTATGTGGGAGACGATATTATCGATCTGCCGATCATGCGGCGCTGCGGCTTGGCGATTGCTGTTGCCAATGCCCGGCCTCAAGTGATGGCCATCGCTCACCATCAGACGCTTTCACGTGGTGGCCAGGGTGCTGCCCGCGATGCTGTGGAGTACATCCTGGAAGCTCAAGGCAAATTGCAGGAAAGCATCGACGCCTATATTTCGGTCCGGACATCGCCCAAAGAACAGTAGAGACCGGCCCCAAGAACAAAAGAACAATAGAGACCGAAAGATCGAAGAGGCCGGCGGAAGATCTATAGGGCCAAGGAAAGAAAGAATGCTTTCTTTTGAGCGTATGGCCGGCATCGCAGAGAAACCCGGTTTTCACGCCATAACCTCCAAAACCAATGCTGTGAATTGGGAGAAGAAATGAAACGGTTCCTGTTCTCAGTGGCGCAACCCCCATGCTATGCATGGATTGCGCTTGTTCTGCTTGTATGTGGTTTTTCCGCAACCATGCTGCGTTCGCAGACCGCAGTTACCGCTCATGGCTCCACGGATGCTGGGATTACACAAAAGCAGGAAGCGTTGCTCTTGCGGCGCGCGCTCCTACAATCACCACTCCTGCAAGCCCAAGCCCAAGTCCAAGGACGTAGCCAGCAGAAACCTGGCGCTCAGTCATCAGCTGTGCAGCCCAAAGCAGGCGCTCGGTTTGTAGGCTCGGAAAGCTGCAAGGGATGCCACGCCGATGCCTATAAGGGCTGGAAGCAGACCCGCATGGCCAATGTTGTGCTCGATCCAAAAATCCATCCGGAGGCGGTCTTAGGCGATTTTTCCCATCCGGATCCGGTTCGCACCTTCAGCGTTGACGACGTTTCCCTGGTTTATGGAAGCCGTTACAAGCAGCGTTATTTCACCAGGCGCGGCGACGATTACTATCCCCAGCCCGCCCAGTGGGACGTAGCGAAGAAGCGCTGGCTTCCTTACCATGTCGAACCCGGAACGGACTGGTGGGTTGCCTTCTATGGACCAAGCAACTTCGACAGGCCAACCGGCCCCACCTGCGACGGGTGTCACTCCGTCAACTACAACATTCAAACAAAGCAGGTTACCGAGTGGAATGTAGGCTGCGAAAAGTGCCATGGACCCGGCAGCGAGCACGTGGCCCATCCGACCGCTGAAAATATCGTGAATCCTCGAAAGCTGGATCATGTGCGCGGCAACGATACCTGCATTCAATGCCATAGCCAGGGACAGCCGCTGAACAATCCATTCAATGGAAAATACTACGATTGGCCGGTTGGATATCTTCCCGGCCAGCGCCTGTCCGATTATTGGAAACTGGAAGAGCTTAAGCCGGGAACCACCAACTTTTTCCAATTCGCCGACCTGACTGCGCACAAGAACCGTATGCAGGGCAACGATTTTGTGCAGAGCAACATGTACCATCGCCAGCTTCGCTGCTTCGATTGTCACGATGTTCACAGCAATCAGAATGAGTCGAACCTGATCGCGAAAGGCAACGATCTCTGCCTTGGCTGCCACGACAAGACCAATCCCTCAGGACTCACGGGGACAGTTAGCGAGCACACGCACCATGCGGAGAACAGCCCTGGCAGCCAGTGTGTTGCCTGCCATATGCCTAGCATCGAGCAAACCATCAAAGAGAACTTCGTGGCTGCTCATACATTCCGTTTTATTACGCCCAGGGAAACGGAGCAATCCGGCATTCCCAACCCCTGCACGTCGTGCCACAAAGACAAGTCGACGAGTTGGGCCTCGAAGGAGTTGAAAGGCTGGACGAACTTTTCTCCTTGGAGGATGGCCCAATAGCGGGGGACGCGGGACGATAAAACGCTGGAAGGCACAAACCCACCGATTTCCCTGCCAAGGCGATCATCGCCAAAATCGGTGGGTTCAGCTTTACTGCACTGACTGCTCATCTGGCCCATGCCCGGGACAGCAGCAGACACTTTCCTTAGAAGCGCGCGCTTACGAAAAGTTTGCCGAGCGAAAAGATCAATTGGTTTCCGTCGGCTTCAGCGACCGCACAAAAGTGATAAAGCCGGGATCTTTGCGCAAAGACGCAAATTCGTTCTCTTTGAGAGCGTCTTTCACGAAAGGATATCCCTCTTCATTCGCTTTGCTGAGGTAAAGCCGGCAGTGGTCCAAATCGCCCGTGACGCCGTACATCTTCGCAATCAGGTAGTGGTAGTGGGCCAGATCGTCGGTAGAGATCAACCGAGCCGAGATGCCGCCGGAAATCTGGTGGTCGAAGATGGTCGGATCGAGGCGTAACGCAACGGTGTATTCCTTCTGTGCACGCTCAAAATCTTTTCGCGAAAAATATGCGGCGCCAAGATTGCTATGAAAGCTGGCATTCTGCTGGCTCAACGATATGGCCTTCTTGTACTCTTTCACTGCAACGCCATATTCCTTGAGTTGGTAGCACACGGCACCCAGATTGTTATGGGCTATGGAATCTTTAGAATCCATTTTCACAGAATGCTGGAACTCTTTCTTGGCTTCGCCATAGTGTTTGA
Organism: Candidatus Angelobacter sp.; assembly: GCA_035295685.1. Taxonomy (GTDB): domain Bacteria; phylum Acidobacteriota; class Terriglobia; order Terriglobales; family Acidobacteriaceae; genus Angelobacter. The sequence continues at coordinate 118,097 of DATGIO010000072.1, read as the reverse complement.
GCTGCAGCAGGCAAATTCCAACCTTGTTATGGAGCGTGGCGCTGTCCACTTTCTCCGCAGCGACCTTGTAGTAGTCGATCGCGTCAAGATATGCCTTTTTCGAGCGCAGCAAATCTCCCTGTTCCTCCAAATCCACCGCGGAAGCCGTCGGTGAAGGTGGAGGGATGCGTTCAATCTGTTGCGGACTGGCATCCTCTGGCTGGTCGTTCGCTGGCGCCGGGTTTTGCGCCAGCAATGGCAGCGTACATAACAACAGCAAGGGACAAAAGACTGCATGGCCGAGGCGGTTCATTAGACCCTCCTGGTTTATTGCGGCCCGGCGCCTTGACCGGGACTCGCCGGTTTAACTTTCTCCTTTTCTCGACTATCGCTATTCTGCTCCCGATTTGAGCCGAATAGCCGTCCAAAGAAGCCCTTTTTTTTGGGCTTGTCCGTTGGATTCTCCACCGTTTGAGGATTTACTGTCGTAGACCCCGAAACGGAACCGGGCACGGATGGGTTCAGCCCCCCGCTAGGATTAGACACCAAGGGGGCTGGTTTTGGTTCCAGGCCAAAGAGCTTCTGAAATAGATTTTTGCGCTCGGCGCTGGTTTGGTCGCAGGTTTGTGTTGGCTGGGTTCCTTCAATAAAGGAGGCCACGTAGTCATCGGGGCAGGTTGGCGTGGCAACTTCGTTGGTAACCTTGTCCAGCGTTACCTGCACCACTCCCGAAGGCTGATTGAACGACCGCACGTCCGAATAAGCCGGTAGAGCAACCGCCCGTTTCATGAACTCGGCCCACACCGGTGCCGCCAGCACACCCCCACTCAGGTGAATGTCGTCGTAGTTGTCGTAGCCGACCCAGACAATACAAAGGAGGTTGGAGGTAAATCCCGCAAACCAGGCGTCGTGTGAGCTGCCTGTTTTTCCCGCGGCCGGCGCGGTAAATCCAAGCCTGCGAACGCCTGCGGCTGTGCCATTATTGATGACCGCCTGCATCATCGAAGTAATCACGTAGGCAACGCGAGGGTCCAAAACCTGGGTCTTCTGCGTCTGGTAGTTATTCAATACGTCGCCATTTGAATCTCGAACCGACGTTACCATCGTGGGAGTGATGCGCTGCCCATTGTTGGAGAAGACTGTGTAGGCGGCTGCCATTTCCAATGGGGTGGCATCGTAAGCACCCAACGCCATTGCCGGAGTGGCCTTGACCGATGCAATGCCGGCGCTGTGCGCCAGTGCGGCTACTTTGTCATACCCGACCATTTCCGCCACTTTTACGGTGGCGTTATTCAGGGACATTTGCAGGGCGTACTGCGCGCTGACCTGCCCCTTAAACTCGCCCTTGTAGTTGCGCGGGGTATAAACATCATCGCCATTCACAAAGGCTGTCGGAGAATCGTCCACCAGGGTCGCAGGTGTAAAAATCGGCTGCTCGCCGGTAATCGCATTATTCACCGCTGTCGCGTAGACAAAGGGCTTGAAGATCGATCCGGTGGGCCGTTTGGCCACCGCATGATTGAGCTGGCTGGTCCCGTAGTTCCTTCCGCCAACCAGCGCCAGCACGGCGCCCGTGTGTGGATCAAGGGCTACAAGCGCGACTTGGGGCGTAGGTCCCGCCACAACCTTGGTCTCATACTTGCCTTTGGCGATCTTTACCTTACGGGTTCGCAGCCGCTTGATCTGGTCGTCAACCTCATGGATACCGGCATCCACTGCCTCGGCGGCAACCTTTTGTAGCGATGGATCGAGGGTTGTGTAGATGCGGTATCCCTCTTCGTTCAGGTCGTCTTCACTATATTTGGAGAGCAGTTGCTCGCGGATGAGGTCGACAAAATAGGGGGCGTCGCTGGCTTCCACGTTCTGCGGGGAAAGCTTGAGCGGTGCCGCTTTAGCTGTATCGGCCTGAGCGCGGGTAATATCGCCGGTCTCCACCATGGCTTCCAGCACCAGGTTGCGGCGTTCCGTAGCCTTCTCGGCATGGCGATAAGGATTCAGCATACTCGGCCGCTGAATCAGACCGGCTAAAAGCGCCGCTTCCTGCAGATTGATGTCCTTGAGGTCCTTTCCGAAATAAGCCTGAGCCGCTTCTCCAAATCCGGTAATCGCATAGGAGCCACGCTGGCCCATATCCACCTGGTTGGCGTAGAGCTCAAAGATCTGCTTCTTGGAGAAGCGCTGCTCCAGCTCCAGCGAGATCATGATCTCTTTAAGCTTGCGGTCCATCCTCTTTTCGCGGGTAAGGAAAAAACCACGGGCTACTTGCATCGTGATGGTGGATCCGCCTTGCCGCTGCCCGCCTTCTCTCACGTCTATCCACGCAGCCTTGACTAGCCGCCAGTAATTGATGCCGTTGTGGTGAAAGAACCGCCGGTCTTCAATGGATGTCACCGCATCCACCATTACCTTGGGAATATCGTTGTAATTCACCAACCGGCGCTTGGATCGCTGTTGGCTCTCAAAGAGGCCCGTCAGAAGCTGGGGTTCCAACTCATACGCCGAGAGCGTATCGTTGGCGTCGCGCATCGAAACGATGCTCTCCACCTTCGTATCGCGCACGCGAACCACCGCGCCTTCCGAGTTGTAATAGGAGTCCTCTCCCGGCTTGATCTCAATGCCGCCCGAAATCAATCGGTAGCTTCCGAATTTGGAAGCCGCTTGGGCGGAAACGTCGGTGTATCCGGCGTGGCGCAGGTAGCCGGCAATCTCCTGGGGATCGGCCTTCTGGCCGATCCTGATGCTGCGTGGCTGGGCGTAGATCTTGGCTGTGTTGGCAAAGATCTGTCCGCGCATCCGTTTGTCGACGATCTGCTGGTATTTGGCGTAATAGTAGGAAAATACGCCGAAAAATGCTAATCCAAGGATGAGAATTACCGCCAGCCCTGCGCGGATGAACGGATTCCTGAAGCTGTTGCGAAATCCTTTTGCGTTAGGAATTTTGATTTTTATGGCCACCTTGTACCTACAAAAGCGCGGAGTCGCCGTTCGTTATCTCAGACGCAAGGCGGGCCAGAGAGTTACCTGCTGGTGCTGAGAAGTTCGTGCTCGTCTGTATTATATCCGTTTGTTGGTCGAATTGGTGGTAAAGTCCAAATCCATCTCGCGCACCATCAGGTCCACGTGGACTCTGTAGTGTACGGTGATTCCCAGGCCGTCGGGCGTGCGGGAAATCGTAACCTGGTCCTCTTTGAGAAGGATGTCACGGCTCTCCCCGCTTCTGATAACGATGCCCTTCACTTCGTCGTCGTCGCGGTGTGTATACGAGTTCCTGCGGGCAATTTCGTCCAGGTCATCCTGAAACTGATAACTCTCGAAGTACGGTGGAATCAGCTTGGCGCCAACGAAAATTGCTGCGCCAAACAACGCGATGTAGAGAATTGGTTTTACTTTACTGTTCATCGATCACCCGCAAATCCGAGTCGAAAAAGCAATCCTGGTGCAAAACAGAACAACCTGCAAATAAGACAAGGCGCAACAGAACAAACCTTGGAATGAGGGGGATGTTAGCATTCCGGGAAATGAGTGTCGAGCGGGAAAGCCAGGCTTCTTACCCTTCGGTAACCTGCGCATGAACCGCTTTGGTAATAGGGGATTCGCATTAACATAACGGTTTCTTTGAATGTCCCTCCGGATCGTGCAGGAAGCGATTTGTGTCTTAGCGCTTCGAATAGCATCCGAAGAGAAGCTTACAGATCGCGCTCTGAATCGTCTAAATCGGTTCTCGTGCTTTGAAATCTTTGGAACTTTGAATCGCTTCAGTCTTGCGTCGGCGCTGCCGGCTAAGAGGGCCCTTTTCGAGACGATAGGTCTTTTTAAGCGTTTCCTGCGTGGGTTATGGCCTGATGGCCTTCAGCGCATCACGGATCTCACCCTTGCCATTCTGCGTATAGACTCTAGACCTTTGCATCAGGAGGATGAATGTACAACTGCATTACCCGACTTGCCATCGCCGTGCTGCTTGCATGCGCTTTGGCGGCAGGCCAATCGGCCCCCTTGGGGCAACTCTCCGCCGCCCGCGAAATTGCGAAGGCCGGCGCCGGTACGGACAAGCCTTCTCCGAAGTTTGACATTGCCGGAATCGACAAAAGCATCGACCCTTGTAACGATTTTTATCAGTTTGCCTGCGGCAATTGGATCAAGAATAATCCAATTCCCGACGAATATACCGACTGGGTCAGTTTTACGGAGGTCTATGAGCACAACATTGCGGTCCTCAGAAGCGTTCTAGAAAAGGCCGCGGCCGCCAAAGATCCCAATCGCACTCCGATTCAGCAGAAGATCGGCGACTTTTACGCTTCCTGCATGGATGAGCAGGCGGCGGAGAAAAAGGGCTATTCGCCCTTGAAGGCGGAATTCGATCGAATCGCATCGATCAAAGACAAGACGCAGATGATGGAAGCGATGGCGCACGGACAGCGCATAGGGGCAAACCCGCTCCTGAGTTTTGGTGCAGCAACCGACTTTCACAACTCCGACATGACCGTGGCCTTTATCGACCAGGGGGGACTGACGCTGCCGGATCGGGATTACTACCTGAAAGACGATCCAGACATGGTCTCGATCCGTAAGACGTATGCCGAACACCTGAAAAAGATGTTCGCATTGATTGGCCAAAAACCGGAGCAGGCGGCCCATAGCGCGGAAGTAGTGATCAAGATCGAGACTGCCCTAGCCAAAGCCTCGATGGACAGGACGCTCCGTCGCGATCCCAAGGCACTGGATCACAAGATGACGACTGCGGAAATCGGGGGGAATGCTCCTAACTTCCATCTGCAGACTTTTTTCCAAGCTACCGGCGCTCCTTCATTTAGCGAAATGAATGTCACCGATCCCGGCTTCTTCAAGAGCGTCGATGGCCTCATCGAGGCAACGAAGCTGGAAGATTGGAAGACCTATATGACGTGGCAGACACTGAACTTGGCTGCCGCGTGGCTGTCCGATGCCTTTGTTCAGCAGAACTTCAAATTTCAGCAGGCATTGAGCGGGCAAAAAACGATTCAGCCGCGATGGAAAAGGTGTGTCGGAGTGACCGATGGGTTGCTGGGTGAAGCTCTTGGCCAGCCTTACGTGGAGGAGACTTTTGGTGCCGAAGGCAAGCAGCGCATGCTAAAGATGGTGGACGCCCTGGAAAGCGCGCTGGGCAAGGACATTGCCGATCTTCCATGGATGACGGAAACCACCAAGAAGCAGGCGCATATCAAGCTGGAGGCCATTCGTAACAAAATCGGATTTCCCGACAAGTGGCGCGACTATACCAATCTCAAGATTGTCTCTGGCGATATGATCGACAACTTCATACGCGCCAGCGAATTTGAAAATTTGCGGCAATGGAGTCACATTGGTGGCCCGGTCGATAGGGGCGATTGGGGCATGTCTCCCCCTACCGTCAACGCTTATTATCGCGGCGATCGCAACGAAATCGTCTTTCCGGCTGGAATCCTGCAACCGCCGTTCTTCGATCGCACCATGGACGATGCGGTGAACTTTGGCGCTATCGGCTTGGTCATTGGCCATGAGCTTACCCATGGCTTCGACGACCAAGGCCGCAAGTATGATCCCAAGGGCAATTTGCGCGACTGGTGGTCAAAGGAAGATGGCGCCGAGTTTGAGAAACGAGCGACTTGCGTTGCGGACGAGTACAGCGGATTCACCGCCGTTGATGACATCAAATTGAACGGAAGGCTCACGCTAGGCGAGAACACTGCCGACAACGGGGGAGCGCGTATCGCCCTGATGGCTCTTCACGACCTTATGGCGCGCACTAACCAAGACCCTAATAAGAAAGTTGATGGCTACACACCCGACCAGCGGTACTTTCTGGGTTTTGCGCGCGTGTGGTGCGAAAACATAACGCCGGAGCAGGAGCGAATCCTCGCCCGCACCGATCCCCATTCACCCGGACACTGGCGTGTGAACGGCGTTGTACGCAATATGCCGGAGTTTCAGAAGGCCTTCGGTTGCAAGCCCGGTCAACCAATGGTCCCGGCTGATTCCTGCCGCGTCTGGTAGCCCGTAAGTCTTAAAACCGAGCCAAGCGCCGATCTTGTGGCACAAGCGAAGCCCTCGTTAGCACTTTCTAATACGAGGGCTTCGCATTTTGTTTTTGAACCATTCGTGTAGTGAAAGAAGCCAGATTGAGATGTTTTTCCTTTTTATCTAACGTTTTTGAGAAGCAGAATTAGCAAGTTCTCACTCCTTAGACATGCTACTCGCCAGCCTCTATAGGCATTTTTTACGGCTCCGCTCTTGGCTCTTGCCACAAATATCAAAAATCTGCCGTAAAACTCCGGTAGTTGTAGGGGTTTACATTGGCTAACTTCCTAAAACAATGCAAGATTCCAAAATTGGAATAGTAGGGCGTTATATTATTAATATTTATTAACATTAAAGAGAAAGATGAATGTCCTCTTGCACGAGTTGGCAATGCAGGTTGTAATCGTAAATCGAAGATCTGGTGTGAAATCAAAGGCTTTGAGCACTTTGGCTTGGTGCAATCTTTTCAATCGTTAGCGCGGGAGTCTATGGGCTTCTGCCGAATTTTAGATGGTCCATTTGGTCAAAGTTAAATTTTTTTAAAGTTCATCCACATTTTTCTTTATAGTTCAGGTACTATTGCTCTCGAAAATTAGTAAACGCTAATTTGTGTCTCCTGGAACATTAGATAAAACTAATTTCAAGATAAAAAAATAATAGAAAAGAGAGCTTTCCAAAAAATGAAGAATGCTATGCGTCTTTCGGTTGTTGTAATGTTGCTCACCCTGGTAAGCGTCAGCTTGCCTAAAAGCCATCAGGCCAGTGTTGACGGCCCCGGGCCGTTTCCCTCGGATTGCCCCGTTTGCCCTCCTCCTCGGTAAACGCTAGTTTTTAATTGAGAATTTCGGAAGTGTGGGTTAGGCTGAACTTTTCAGTCCATGTTGTCTCACGCGCAGTTTCTGGAGTTGTTTAGTTGGGCTTCGCTCCCAGCGGTGGTAGCCTTGGCGGCGATATTCTTTCGTCGAGGCTTCCATCGTCAATTCCCATGCTTTTTTTTGTATTTGATAGCGAGCGGCTTGGCAGGGAGTATAAGGTTGGCCGCAAGGGTTGGAGTTATTGGGAACGGTTCTCTGACGTATTTTTATGTCTACTTTTTTTGCGACATCGTTTTGGCTTTGCTTGAATTCTTTGTCTTTTACGAGCTGTTTATACATCGGCAATTCCCTCGGTTTTATCAGGTAAGATTCTACCGTCTGTTATTTCCTTTGGCGCTGGCGGCAACTGTGCTGGCGGCGGTTCTGACATCATTTACCGTGCTTCACATCATCCCTGTCCGGCAGGCGGCGGCCATCTTGTTTGCGGTGCGTGTGCTCCAGTCGTCAAAGGCTGTTATGCTGTTGTTTTTCACCGCGTTAATCCTATTGATGGGCCGCCAATGGATCGAATACGACTTCGGAATCGCATTGGGGTTTGGAATCTCCAGCGTCGGTGCCGTAATGAACTCGGCAGTCTGGGCGCGAACAGGCTACGTAAAATTTGCAATGCCAGCTTGGCTGGAGCCACTTATCTACAACATCGCTTGCACGATCTGGTTCATTTATGTGCTCAAGCCTATAAAGAGAACCATGCCCCGGGTGATTGAACCCCTGAGCCCAGAGGTTTTGGAGCAAGCTCACGAGTGGGAAAAGACGCTCAAAGACTGGCTGACCAACAAGAGGCACGCTGGATGAGCGGCTCTTTCGTCTTTTTATCAAGTTTCTTTCTAATATTGGGCGATCTTTTAGAGGCCTTGCGCCAGGGCATCATGAAAGCCTGTATTGCGGATCGTGGTAAGGCTTTCGGCTTTGTACCGCAACGATTCATATGCGGGAATCAGATTCCCCCTCATCAGTTCCGGCAGCCGTGAAGACCGGGGTTGAAACGCGAAGGGGAGCGCATACAGCCTAAAGATCCTCCTGACGTACAGCACAAACATTCCCATAAAGGTATAAAGGCGCACATGAACACCGGCGTCAATCAGCGCTTGTGCCTGTTCCGCCACTAGGGGATTGTTGCTGTTCAGTTGGCTGTAGCCCACCCGCTGCAGCAGGGCGGCGTTGTAGCTCATGCGCCGCAGATACTCCCCCGCAAGCCGGAGCCTTTTGTCATGCAGCTTCTGGAATTCCTCTCTTGAAAACGTATGGCGGGAATATTCCTCTCGAGTGCGGTCCAGGAGTTGTGACAACGCCTCAATATTTACAGGAAGCAGGAATGGAATCACCTCTTCAAGTCCGATTTCCGGAGCCTGGCGCCTGCGTAGGTTGACGATCGCAGCATAAAAGAAGAGCAGTAAGATACAGGACGACAGGGCGATCCAGATTGCGAACAAGTAAGGAGACATGGGCGTGCGAATTTTCGATCACCTGTGACTTTAAAACGGCGGAATTGGTTCGGTCAACCAGGAAGTTAACGGTTAATGAAATTCTTGATATACCATACGTTCCAAAACGGGAACAACTTTCGTAACTGAAAACCGAAGTGCAAAAGTCTGCAACGAAGCCGACACATTTCCTCAAAGCTTGTTTCGTGCACCAAAATCAGGATTTGCGGCCGCCCAACTCTAACCGGCAGTTTCTTGTCCCCAGTTCTTGAAGGCTCCCAACGCTCTTTCAAATTCCGAAGCACTTACCTATTTTCTACCTGTTTCACCGGACGATCGTTTTATCTACTCCGTCAATCGACCCCGTCACTCCGGCATAAATTAAGGCCATCACCCTAAAATTAGAATATTCTAAAAAATATGCGATTTTTCGTTGACATGAGGCCTGTTACTTAAGTACATTTCCCGTGCTTCCTTGGTAATAAATTAAATATCTCTAATCAAAATCCAGGAAGCTAAGTGGTTCCATTTGTTTTTGGCTGTCGCCTTCTTTTCCGGGAAGCCAGAATGAGCGGCTCAAGGTGACAGCAGTTTCAAACCAGGAATTCCTGGGTGCTTATGACGACTTCCCAGACGCTTTCCCAAGGCATAAGCGCCACAGCATGCAGCATGAGGAGATCTTATGAAAACAGTTAGGCTCGCGTCGGTTGTATCGTTGGTGCTGGGCATGTTGCTCCTTACTGGAGCGGCATTTGCCCAGGCCGTTGATCCCGGGGTTCGAGGAGGAGCGCCTAATGCAGGTGGAGCCCTCCCAGGCCTCGATTCTGATGAGCAGGCATTCTTCAACGCAGCCCGTAGCCGCTTCCAGGAAGTCGACTCCGTCTCGGGAAATGTTCCCGGCGAAAATGGCGTCGGCTTAGGCCCCGGGTTCAATTCCAATAGTTGTTCTTCGTGCCACGCCGCTCCAGCGGTCGGGGGCAGCAGCCCAGCTATCAACCCTCAAATCGCGGCGGCGACGGATGCCGGTGCGACCAATACCATTCCGTCTTTCATCACCCTTCATGGCCCAACTCGTGAAGCGCGCTTTGTCAATAACCCCGATGGCACTCCCGATGGCGGAGTCCATGACCTGTTTTCCATTGCTGGCCGTAGTGATGCCTCTGGCTGCGGATTGGCCCAGCCTGACTTTGCCACGAACCTGGCAAATAACAACGTGATCTTCCGGACGCCCACACCCACGTTCGGCGCCGGACTGATTGAAAACACCCCGGATGCGGTTCTGGAATCCAATTTGGCCGCCAATGGGTTCCTCAAGTCCCTCATGGGAATCTCCGGTCATCTCAACCGTAGCGGAAACGATGGCACAGTAACCCGCTTCGGCTGGAAGGCCCAGAACAAATCGCTGCTGATCTTCGCCGGTGAGGCTTACAACGTCGAGCAAGGCGTCGCCAACGAGGTGTTCCCCAACGAGCGCAATGCAGTTGCGGGTTGCATCTACAACGGAACGCCGGAAGATAGCACGAACCTTGCGAACAGCTTCAATAGCGGAAGCAACGCATCCGACTACTCTTCTGACACGGTGAACTTCGCCGCCTTCATGCGCCTCTCGGCTCCTCCGGCTCCTGCGCCGGCGACTGCTTCAACCTCTCGCGGTCAGGTGATCTTCGAGGCAATTGGCTGCGCTCTCTGCCATACCGAGACGTTGAACACCACGAAGTCCGCCTACAGCGGTCAGAACAATCAGGCATTCCACCCCTTCTCCGATATCGCCGTACATGATATGGGAACAGGCTTGCAGGATCGCGTGTCGCAGGGAAATGCGAATGGACGCCAGTTCCGCTCCGCTCCTCTGTGGGGTGTTGGACAGCGTCTCTTCTTCTTCCATGACGGCCGCACCGGCGATTTGGTTAGCGCCATTCATGCTCATCGCAGCAACGGATCTGAGGCCAACATCACCGTTGATCTGTATGACCTGATCGGCTCCAACAATCAGCAGGATCTCCTGAACTTCCTGCGTTCTCTGTAAGCTTTGCATCAATCTTCTTGCCGCGGGTGGATCTTTAGCCCGCGGCATTTTTATTGAATAGATCAAGATAGTTTATTAAATTTTATTAAACAGTGCGCAGTTCGATGGGTTACGCCTATCGGGCATAATTTAACTAAGTTAAGTAAAACAATTGATATTTTTTTATATTGTAAATAGCACTACAAAATTCTTCCTATTCTTGTTGACGTAATCTTAGAATTCGTTTACTTTTCTCCTGCTTCTTGGCAGGCTGCTATTTGCGCAAGAATGCCCCTACTTCCGGGGGGTTGTTTCACTTCTGAAAGTTTTGCAGTAAACCGTCGCCTTTATTTCAAGCGAACTACCTTTCTGGCTTGGGCGCGGACATGGGAGTCCAAATCAAAAAAGAAAATAAAAAAACTCTTGATTGGCTCGCCGCGATCTCGACGGAATCTCGTCGAGCGATCGAGGAAGGACAACTCAAATGAACGCTTCGGTTTCCAGAAACACCGTTGTAAAAATCTTCCTACTCTCCGTCTTTACGTTGCTCCTGGCCGGTATGGCCGTGGCGCAGAAACCAGCTCCTCTAACTGGGCCGACCACCACCACGAGGACGGCTACTACCTTTGCCACCACTACGCCCTCCGATCCTGGAGTGAGAGGCGGAGTCTCCGGCTCAGGAAACTCGCTTTCTGGATTGAGCAGCGATGAAACGAATTTCTTCAACGCAGCCAGATCCCGGTTCCAGGAAGTCGATTCGGTAACCGGCACGGCGGTCGATGCCTCGGGAAAGTTAGAAGCTGGCGTCGGTCTCGGTCCGCGTTTCAATGGGAATAGCTGCGCCCAGTGTCATGCTTTCCCTGCGGTCGGTGGAAGTTCGCCGGTAACCGTGAATCCACAGGTGGCTCTTGCGACCTTGAATGGCGCCACCAACACCCTTCCCAAGTTCATTCACTCCCCAGGTCCGGTTCGTGAAGTTCGCTTCATCAACAATCCTGACGGCACTGCGGATGGCGGTGTTCATGATCTGTTCACCATCACTGGCCGCACCGACGCTCCTGGCTGCAACATCTCCCAGGACGCGTTTGACACGCAGAATGCCAACGGAAATGCTATTGCTCGCATCCCAACTCCGACTTTTGGGCTTGGCCTGGTGGAACTGACCTCCGACACAACTCTAACCAACGATGCCAACAACGCGAACAACGCCAATAATGGCATCTCTGGCACCTTTAACCACAGCGGCAACGACGGCACCATTACCCGCTTTGGCTGGAAGGCCCAGAACAAATCACTGCTGATCTTCGCTGGCGAGGCTTACAACGTCGAGCAAGGCGTAAGCAACGAGCTCTTCCCGCAAGAGCGCGATGAAACGCCCGGCTGCCAGTTCAATAGCCTCCCCGAAGACACCACGAACCTCACCAATGGCTTCAACAGCGGCAGCAACGCATCGGACTTCGCTGCGGACACTGTAAACTTTGCAGGCTTCATGCGCCTGCTGGCCGCTCCCACTGCGGCTGCGCCTACCGCTTCCTCCACCAGGGGGCAGCAAACCTTCATCTCCGTTGGTTGTGCTCTCTGCCATGTGCAAAGCCACACCACGGTAGCCAAGACCAGCGTATCGAACCAGGGCAACGTTACGTATAGCCCATGGAGCGATTTCAGCACCCATCTCATGGGTGACGGTCTGTATGACGGCGTAACCCAGGGCATCGTCGGTACCGAGCACTTCCGCACCGCTCCGCTGTGGGGCGTCGGCCAGCGCTCGTTCTTCCTGCACGACGGGCGTACCAACAACCTACTGACGGCGATCCAGGCCCACTCCAGCAATGGATCCGAGGCCAACACCGTGATCAGCAACTTCAACCTGCTTTCCGCAAGCCAGCAACAGGATGTTCTGAACTTCCTGCGCTCGCTGTAACTTCCCGTTTTCTTCTTTCTGCCGCGGATGCTTTGTCATCCGCGGCTTTTTTCGTGTGTCGGGCTGGGAAACTTGGGACACGGTACGGATGGCACCATTGGCTACCTGTCTACACTGCTCGGAGCCGCGGCCGCCAATGTTAGAATGGGTTTCCCTGGAACGCCGGGAAGCCCCGGAAAACTTAGTAAGAACCCCAAAGCGAAAACGATGGAGCCATGAGCATCTTTTCACAAACGAAAGCCCTGTTTTTCACCATTTGTTTTGCCGTGTCGCTCGCAAGTGCGGCCGACACCATCACGGGTAAGGCCATCAATCAGACTACGGGCCAACCCGCCTCCGGCGACGATGTCATTCTGCTCCGTCTCGCACAGGGAATGCAGGAGGAAGCCAGGGCTACCGTCGATGCTCAAGGTGCGTTTGCCCTAAATGTTACGTTTCCCAAGGACGACCACGTCGTACGCGTCTTTCATCGGGGCGTGAACTACGACCGGACGGTGATTCCAGGCTCACCGGTTGAGGTGAAAGTCTACGATGCCGAGCCCAAAATAGAAGGCATCTATGGGATGATTGGAATCGTCGAGTTGGGCGCGGCTGGAAAAGTTCTAAATGTTACAGAAGACTACGACATCAATAATCCGTCGAATCCGCCCAAGACCCAAGCCAATCCGCGCAACTTTGATCTGCAGGTTCCGGATAAAGCGGAGATAGAGCTGGTGCAGGTGAAAGGCCCGGAAAGCATATGGGTCACAGTCCGGCCAACGCCGGCAAAAAATCGGAGCAATCTCTACTCCATTAATTTCCCGTTGCGCCCTGGTCATACGCTTTTCAAGATCAAGTACCACCTTCCTTATGAAGAGGGGCATAGCACCTTGCAGCCTAGGCCTCCATACCCTATTGAGAGGCTGGGAATCATGCTTCCGCAATCCATGCAGTTTACCGGGAAGGGCAAGGGGGATAACGGAGGCTTCATCTCCACGTCGGAAAAAGGGATTCAAGTGCAGGTGGTTGCCGGTGGCGCCAAGATTGTAGGTAAAGTGCCCGCATTTGAAGTTTCCGGCGGTGGAGAGATGCCGGAGATCACAGCTCATGCTAACGCGGGCCCACAGCACATAACGGCTCCCCCGGCGGCTGCGGCCCCGGGAGCTCCTGGCGCGCCCGCCAATGGAGGCAGACGCAGCGCACCTTCCAGCGCCGGCGGTACACAGCAATCGAAAGAATTTTGGCTCATGATTACAGGCATAGGCACCCTGGTGGTGGTCGGCCTCGCTGTATTTTTGAAGATGCGGCCCAAAACTGGTCCTGCCGCTCCCAGAAAGGTCGGTTTGGAGGCGCTCAAAGAAGAACTCTTCCGCCTGGAGAATGAGAGGCTGAGCGGCTCAATCTCAGCCGAGAAATATGCCGCGACGAAAGAAGCCTTGAACCGCAGCATACAGCGTGCCATGGAATCGACCGCCAGCGGCGTGGTGAAGAGCTAGCTAAGCCTGGGGTAAGCGGTAAGCCTGTTGGGGTAAGCCTTCATTTCCAAACCGCACTTATTAAGTCCTATTGTGTGTGCGGCTTTTCTTTACCGGAAAAGCCGCACGTCGCCTAGATTTCTGGATAGACCACACTCGCCATTCGATGCATTATCAATCCCCGAGCAGCGGTTAGCATCGTTTTCAGCCGATGACGTCGTCTCCGCGAGGTTATAGCGACCCCGCAGGTTTCGATGCGGCGCTCTTACTTCTGGGAGGAAACTCAAACCGGATTCCAGTCTCGATCTCAACCGGCTTGCCGTCTTTCTTGTAAGGCTTGAACGTCCATTGCAGCAGAGCTTCTTTGATGCTCTTGGCCTGGTCCGGATACGCATTGATGATATGAACGTGTTTCACCTTGCCCTCGGCATCAATAATGAGCCTCACCGGGACCGAGGTAAATTTCGGGCCAGTTTGTGCGGGATCGACTTTATGCAGGATGTTCTCTCCGGTGGCATAGTCTTTAACACAGACCGGTGCCTGGCCCCCGCCCGTTCCCGTTGCGATACCGGCTTCCGGGGGAATCTTCATATTGCCCACGCCCTTGACCAAGCTTTCAAGCAGTTGCGTATCACGGCTGGTGAAAACAAACTCTACGATATGGCAGCGAATCTCCGTGGCCAATACAACCCAATGCAGGTCCACCGCGGTGTATCCGAAACGGGCGAAGGAGAGGCCATTGAGCGTTGTTTCTGTAGGGGCGGTCTCCACCTTGTAGACGCGAGGCATAGAGCCGGCCATGTCCTTCACAAACTCCATGGAATTGGAGACTGGCCGTTGAATAAAGAATAGGTCCGATGCATTGATCAGAGCCGAGCCCTTCACGGGCCCCTTGAACGTCTCTCCGGGTTCCAGGTTGCGAAGTACGTAGTAACCCGATTCCGAGGGCGGCGGGCCTTCCAGGCTCTCCTTCCAATCGCGCGGCAGAGGATAGGAGAGGCCGAAATACTGATTGGTGTACGTGCCGTTGGTGATGGTTCCGCCCTCCGGTTCAGGCACGTTGGGATCGGTGGAATCTGGCCTGGGGCCGCGATTGGGAACGCTGGCTTTTTGCGGCTCGGTATTCGGCGCTGTGGTTTTCGGCGCCGCTTTCTGTGGGGCGCCCTGGGCGCTCGCTGTCAGGCAGGTTGAAACCATCATCGACAACGAGAAAATTGACAATGACAAAATAGAAAGAAACGGAGTGAGGAATCTGCGACGCAAGAGTGAAGCCTCCTTGAAGACAAACAGATCCTTCGGCAGAATTGCAAATCTTTCTGACGATAGGTAGTTTGCCTATCTTATCAAGGGTCTGGCGCCAGGGGACGGCTTTTTATTGTGCCCCAAAGCCGTCCGCCGAAAGCCGCCCGCCGAAAGATCGATTGTCCCCAAGATCGTCTACCCGAAAGGTCGTCTGTCCAAAGACCGTGGGCCCAACGCCCGAGTGCCAAAAGACGGCCCATTGCGTATAGAGAAGCGCGTTCTCCTTCGCGAAACGAACGCCACGAAATCTCGGGCGCCTCGGAAAAAGCGCCCTTACGATCCTGTCGGAGCAAGGATGATTGCCGGAACATCCTGATTGCGCACCGCGTCGTTGTATGCGGGAACGTCCGTCGCGAGAATCGCCTTCCATTTCGCCAATTGCTCCGTAAGCTGCTTATCGAGCATCTCAAAAACGTCCTGAGAGGCGTGGGTGGGTGCAGAATCGGCGCTGCCCACCACCCCACCCAGGGCCACCAGTTGGTTGTTCAACCGGATTGGATAGTTCAGAACGTCCTGGCTGCTGCGCGCCTTGGTCTGAATCAGCGCCTCTTCCACAGGGGTCATCTTTTTATCAAGTTGTTTGCCCGCTTCGGCAACCGCTTTCGCACGCGGGTCGCGTTCCAGGCGCTTGTTGAGGGCGCCGATCTGTCCGCGGATATCGCGGATCTGATTGACCGCATCGTGCGTCTGGGTCACTCGGTCGCGAATCTTAATGAGCAGATCGAACTGCTGTTCCAAGTCCTGCTGCGTGACGTGCAACCTGGGATCGGGTTTGATCTCCAATGGGCTTGTATAGGCTTTCCCGTTGACGGTTAAACGCACCTGGTAAGCGCCGGGAACGGCCACTGGGCCGTCCGTATTTCCGGCCCACAAGGGCGAGTGTGGAACGCGGCTGGCGCCCTCATAACGCAGGTCCCATACAAAGCGGTTTAGGCCGGCCTCTGCCGGCGGGCCGCCTTCTTGTCCACGCCGTCCTGGCCCGTCATCGTCGTCGGAAGGGCCTTCCGGCTGAGGCGCCTTTTTGGGTGGAAACCGCCGGATGACGGCTCCTTTTGGATCGAGAATCTCGACAACAATTGGCGGATTTTCTTCGCCAGAGGCTGTCTCTGCTTCTGCACCGGATTTTGTTTCTCCGGAAGCCGACGGTGACGACTGGGTAGCGGGCTGTGCGCCTTTGTGGTCTTCCTTCTTCTTGGCGGCGTTCTTCAACGTGTAGTAGATCACTGCTCCCGCAGGCGGATTCTGTCCTACGGATGGACCGAATCCTCCAAAGAAAGTTGTATGGCTGGCCGGGCTGGGAGCATAGAGATGGGCTTCCTCGGCGGCAAATTTAGGATCGTACTGCCGAAGTGCAGCAAGGTCGTCGAGAATCCAAAATGCGCGGCCATGCGTGGCCACGAGCAAGTCTTTGTCGTGAACATGCAGGTCATAAACCGGCGAGACCGGCAGATTGAGTTGCAGTGCCTGCCAGTTTGCCCCATCGTCGAACGACACGAAAACGCCTTTTTCCGTTCCCGCGTAGAGTAGCCCCTTGCGCTTCACGTCCTCGCGCACCGCATGAACGTAGGTACCCGCGGGAATGCCATGCGCAATGCCGGTCCAGTGCTTCCCGAAATCGGACGTCTTGAAGATAAAGGGCGCAAAATCGTCCATCTTGTGGCGTTCCACCGCAACATAAGCCGTTCCGGCGTCAAATGGCGAAGCTTCGATCATGCTCACAGTTCCCCATTCGGGTAGTTCAGGCGGCGTGACATTCGCCCAATTCTTGCCGCCATCGGTCGTAATGTGAATCAACCCATCGTCCGAGCCGGCCCAGATTAGGTCTTTTTGGCGCGGCGACTCCACCACCGAGAAGATCGTGCTGTAGACCTCCACGCCGGTATTGTCTTTTGTGATGGGGCCGCCTGCTGCCTGCTGCTTACTTTTGTCGTTGCGAGTGAGATCGGGGCTAATGATCTGCCACGACATTCCCTGGTCTGTGGTCTTGAACAGAACCTGCGACGCGAAATATAGGGCACTGGGATCGTGTGGCGAGAATGCGATCGGTTCAGTCCATTGGAAGCGGTACTTCTGGTCTGCGGCTGCCGAGCCAATCGGATTGAGTGGCCACGGAGTAATGTTTTGTTCTTGGCCGGTGCGATGATCGTACCGCGTGATCTCTCCTCCATAGGAACCGGCATAAACGACCTGCGGTTCGCGCGGATCGGGCGCAATGTATCCGCTTTCGCCGCCGCCCACCGGATACCAATCGGGCCGGTCGATTCCGCCCTGGCTGGCGCTGGCGATGCCTACGCTTGAGTTGTCTTGCTGCGCTCCATAGACGTAATACGGAAAACGGTTGTCGGTGGTTACGTGGTAGAACTGGGCCGTGGGCTGATTACCCTGCGTTGTCCAACTTTCTCCGCCGTTCTCGCTCACATTGGCTCCGCCGTCGTTCGACTCAATCATGCGGTCGGGGTTGTGCGGGTCGATCCACAAGCCATGATTGTCGCCGTGCGGCACACGAATGGGCCGGAAGGAATGTCCTCCATCAATCGAGCGGTACATCCCCGTATTCAGGATATAGACGCCCTCCTGCGAGCGGGGATCGGCAAAGACATGCGTGTAATAGAAGGCCCGTTGACGATAGGCGCGGTCGCTGTTCACCAGGTTCCAGTTTTCTCCGCCGTCATCGGAGCGGAACAGTCCCCCCTTGTCGGCCTCAATCAGCGCCCACACGCGGTTGGAATTTCCATAAGCGACAGCTACGCCGATGCGCCCCAGGATTCCCGCGGGTAGCCCGTGTCCCTGCAGCTTTTTCCACGTAGCGCCGCCATCGGTGGAGCGATACAGGCCGCTGCCGGGACCTCCGCTGTCCATCCCCCAGGGAGACCGCCGTGCTTGCCACATGCCCGCAAACAGGATGTTCGGGTTGGCAGGATCGAAAATCACATCGATGCCGCCGGTATTCTCGTCTTTATATAAAACCTTGGTCCAGGTTTTACCGCCGTCTGTAGTCCGATAGATGCCCCTCTCGGCGTTGGGACCGAACGGGTGGCCAAGCGCCGCCGCGAATGCGATGTCCGGGTTCTTCGGGTGAACAATGATGCGGCCGATCGCCAGCGTGTCGCGCAGCCCCGAGAAACTCCAAGTCTTGCCCGCGTCAATGGACTTATAAATGCCGTTTCCAGCGATAATGTCTCCGCGTATGCAGGCTTCGCCGGTCGCCGCATAGATGATATTGGGATCGGATGGCGCTACCATAATCGCGCCGATGGAAGGCGACATCCCGCTCGTCTTGTCGCTCACTGGACGCCACGTTATCCCCCCGTCTGCGCTCTTCCAGACGCCTCCGCCCGTGCCGCCGAAGTAGTAGGTGTGGGTATCTCCCACCACGCCGCTTACCGCCAGAACACGCCCGCCCCGGAAAGGCCCAATCAGCCTCCATCGCAGTCCATGCCACGGCCCCTTCTGCTCGTCCTGATCCTTCTGCTCCCCCGCTTCGCTCTCTTTAGCCTCTTTCCCTTTACCTTCCTTCTCTTGATTGGCGGCCTCCGCCCCCGTCTGCGGTTGCTCGCTGCCGGAACTCTGAGTTGCTTTCTCTCGTTCGCGTGGTTGCCGGGGTTTCTTCTCGGATTGTGCAAAGGATAATGACGCGGTCATGAGTAGCACCCAAATCCAGGCTTGTAGCCTGAAGGCGCGCAGAATCGAAGGCATGTGAGTGAATTCCTCTCTGAACATGGGGAAAATCGGGAACCGCACATCCTAAATTTCTTTGCTGGATTTGGCGAGAGGAATAGAGGTGCCGGGTGAATCCTCAGGTGAGAGGAGAACCCTGGCCGTTTTCAGGAGACAGGTTGTTTTTTGAGATGCCTATCCGAAACAGGTGCGCTCAGCTACCGCATCCCAGATCTGCGCTGGCGAAGGTGGACTGGCGGCATTTGCAGTACCTTGCCCCGTTGCGTTGCTGTCGTCTTGGCCGTCAGTCGGGTGCGGCCCGAGGAGTCCACAGCTAGAAAGTGGTCGCGGCACCATGCCACAAAATCGACTTTCAAAAATAGCAGTCTCCGGATACGGCCCATGATTCAACCCTTCTCTTGGTTCAGCCCTTTTCGTTGGTTCAGCCCTTTTCGTTGGTTCAGCCCTTTTCTTTGGTCCCAGCTCTTTTCTTGGTCAACCTTCTTCTTTGATTCAGCCTTTCATGTATTCAGTGCTTCTTCCCGCTCAGCCCTTGCTTCCGTAAGCGTGGTTTGCTGGCCGATTTTGCTCCCCTGCTCCTCACCGCTCGGCCACTTGATCTAAACGGTAGCATTGGAAAAGTGTTCATGCACAATCCGCAGCTTTCCGTCGGACTCCCGGCGAAAGAGATGGGTCGCCCGGCCGTGAGGAATATGCTCCTCTTGAGAATTTTCCCCGTAGGAAGCCGAAGCTGAAGCCACCGCCCGGTTCGCCGCATGAAATGTGAACGTGTAGACCGCCAGCCCCATGACCTCGCTGGCCAGGGTTACATCAATGGGACCAAGCTCGATTTTTAGAATGCACGTTTCATGGAAGTACTCCCTGGACCGGCGCGCCACGCCGATAAATCCCGGTTCAGCCTGTAGGGAGCCTGCCGTAAATGTGGTGCTATTGAGGGCGTAGGCCTCAATCAGCTCTTCCGATGACTTGGCTTGCCAGATGTTCCAATATCTGTGGACGGCATCCCGGACCTCTTCTACGGTAACTCGCGCTGGCTGTGCGCCGCTTTTGACTGCGGTTTCCGCCGGCCGTACAGACATGGTCCCCAGCTTTTTTTGCGACAAGAGAAGCCCTGTACCGGGTTCGCTCGCTTGATTGTGCGCCATGAATGCCTCGTGGCTATGTATTTGATCCTTTCTCGCGGCGCGGCAAAAGATTACGAATGTAATTGTGATGTTGCATCGTGGAATGCCTGATCCACCCGAATCATCTCCCCAGGGCGGCAGAAAGAGGCCATCATTCGTCGGCCCAGTCCGGACCTCAGCGCCGTCCGTTGATGCTGCTGCCCCTAAATTGGAATCTCGCACGGCAACCCCGATACTTTGACGTAAAAATAGTTGAAATGAATAAATGGAGATAGGATGGCGATCCGGATTGTCTATTAAAAAACCCTAATAATTTTTTATTGACAGGGATTAGTCCTTGCTATAAGGTTTTGCCCGCTTCTCGGCGGGACTGTACAAATTGCACGAGAAGGCTAAGAAGTTAGGATTTCTTCGCGCCGGTTTCCTTTCCCACAGACATGGCCCACTTGTCTGTCACGGCTGAAGATTTTTAAAAACTGGTCTCGCCAGTTTTCTCAAACGGGTCCCCAAAAAACGAAAGATTTCAAAACAGTCGACACTTTTGGAGGAACTCTACTCATGACGCGTCGGATACTTCCCATTTTCATCTTTGCCATGGCGGCAGTCTTCCTGTCGTCCATGGCGTTCGCTCAGGCCGATCCCGGTGTTCGCGGCGGCCCAGCCGGAGCAGGCAATGGCCTCGCCGGCTTGAGCTCCACCGAACAGGCTTTCTTCACAGCGGCGAAGTCCCGCTTCCAAGAAGTTGATTCTGTCTCCGGCAACGTCGCCGGAGAAAACGGCGTGGGGCTTGGCCCCCGCTTTAATGCCAATAGCTGCGCCGCCTGCCACGCACAGCCGGCCGTGGGCGGAAGCAGCCCCTTCACCAATCCTCAGATTGCCAACGCTCGTGATGCGGGCGCAACCAACTCCATCCCGTCGTTCATCAGGTCAAACGGCCCGGTGCGCGAAGTGCGTTTTGTCAACAATCCTGATGGCACTCCCGACGGCGGAGTGCATGACTTGTTCACCATCACTGGCCGCAGCGACGCTGCTGGCTGCAACCTTTCTCAGCCCAACTTTGCCCAGGCCGTTGCCAATGGCAATGCGATCTTCCGCATTCCCACGCCGACCTTTGGGTTGGGCTTGATCGAGTCGCTGAGCGACACGTCCCTGATCGCCAATGCCAACAATTCGAGCAACGCCAATTTCGGCGTTTCTCCGCTCTTCAATCGCAGCGGTAATGATGGAACCATCACCCGCTTCGGCTGGAAGGCGCAGAACAAGTCGTTGCTCATCTTCGCGGGCGAAGCCTACAACGTGGAGCAGGGTGTCAGTAACGAAGCCTTCCCGCAAGAGCGCGAAGAGAATCCCAACTGCCAATACAATACTCTGCCCGAAGATACAACCAACCTCACCAATACCTTCAACAGCGGCAGTCCGGCTTCCGATTTTGCGTCGGATATCGTGAACTTTGCCGGCTTCATGCGTCTCTCCGAGCCTCCCGCTCAGGCCACCGTGACCGGTTCGGTTGCCAATGGCGAAGAGGTTTTCGAGGCGATCGGCTGCGCTCTGTGCCATGTGGAGTTCCAGACGACCGGAAAGTCCGCTTTCACCGGGCAGACCAACCGCACCATCCGTCCGTTCAGCGATTTTGCTACCCACAACATGGGTACGGGCTTGGCGGATGGCGTGTCTCAGGGCAATGCAGGCGGGCAGAACTTCCGCTCCGCACCGCTCTGGGGGCTTGGACAGCGCGTCTTTTTCTTGCACGATGGCCGCACGAGGGATCTGGTTACGGCGATCTTCGACCATTACAGCAATGGTTCTGAAGCCAATACCTCGATCATTTTGTTTTTCGACGACCTTTCCTCAAGTCAACAGCAGGACGTGCTGAACTTCCTGCGTTCTCTGTAAGCCAACTCCTGTACGTTCACTCCATGGCCGCGGTGGCGTTGTCCTCCGCGGTCTTTTTTTTGATTAGGCGTTTATTGATTGGGCGTCGCCGTGCCTTTTAATGTCGGGCCGCATTTCACTTATGTTCTTTGGTACGCATCTCCCATATGCCGCGGATTCGATTCGATTTGCTGGGCTGTCTTTCTCTGCGCTTCTGGGCCGTTTGTATTGCGTTTTATACCCGGCTCCTCTTGTAATCTCTGTGGCAAGTTGTTTTGGTTTTAGCGGTTGTTCATTGTGGATGGCTGAATACAGAGCACTCCTCTGTGACCTCTGTGCCCTTTCCTCAGCGACCTCTGTGGTAAGGGTTTGGTTTTGATCTTGGCACTTGCTGATTGCCAACTGCTGAAATGCTGAGTGCAGATTGTGGATGGCTGAATACAGAGCACTTCTCTGTGACCTCTGTGCCTTTCCTCTGCGACCTCTGTGGTAAGGGTCTGGTTTTGATCTTGGCTCTTGTTAATTGCCAACTGCTGAACGCTGACGGCTGATTTGTGGATGGCCGAGTGGCGATTCCTCCCTCTGTGACCTCTGGGTTTTCCTCTGCGACCTCTGTGGTAAAGGTTTTGGTTTGGCCTTGGCATTTGCTGAATGCTGACCGCTGAATACTAACCGCTCTTATATACTTCTTCCCAAACTGATCGATGGAGTTTCCACACACGATGAAACGCTCTGGTGTTATCGCTTTCGTCTTCGTCCTATGCGTGAGCTGTCTTTGCCTGGCCCAATCGTCGGGCAAGTCCTCCAAGGCCGAACCAAAGATTACCTACATTCGCGCAGGGCGTCTCTTTGATGGAACCGGCGATAGCGTCCGGGAAAACATGGTGATTGTCGTCCAGGACGACCGCATTCGTAGCGTCGGTCCCGCCGCTTCCGTTTCGATCCCCGCGGGCGCTACGGTCGTAGATCTTTCGCGGGCTACAGTGCTGCCCGGACTGATCGACTGCCATACCCATCTCGGAGCGCGTGCCGACCGCTACGATGAGATTTATCAATTCAAAGACACCCCGCTCCAAAGCGCCTTTGCGGCTGTGGTGAATGCGCGTAGGACGCTGGAGGCTGGATTTACCAGCGTGCGCGATGTGGGTTCAGAGCCGTTCCTGGCAGTAGACCTGAGAAACTCCATCAATGAAGGTTTCATCCCAGGGCCTCGCGTGGTTGCCAGCGGTCCTGGCATCTCCATTACTGGCGGACACGGCGACCTGAATAACTACTCTCCGCAGACGCGAGTCTCAATGTTTCCCGAAGAGCGCGACTTCGGCATTGCCGATGGCGTCGATCAGATTCGCCATGTGGTGCGCGCCCAGGTTAAGTACGGCGTGGACGTAATCAAGATTCTCGCCACCGGCGGAGTGCTCTCCAAAGGAGATAACCCCGGCGCTCCACAATACACGTTTGAAGAATTGAAGGCGGCCGCCGAGGAGGCTCACATGGCCGGCAGGAAGATCGCCGCCCACGCGCACGGCACGCAAGGGATCAAGAATGCGATTCTTGCCGGCATCGACTCCATCGAGCACGCTAGCTTGATCGATGAAGAGGGAATCCGCCTGGCCAAGGAGCACGGCACCTATCTGGTGATGGACATCTATAACGACGATTACATCCTGAATAAAGCTCCCGAATTTGGCCTGCCCCAGGAAAACATCGATAAGGAAAAGATGGTCGGAAGGTTGCAGCGCGAAAATTTTGAAAAGGCATTTAAGGCTGGAGCCAAAATGGCATTCGGTACCGACGCGGGTGTCTATCCTCACGGCGACAACGCCAAACAGTTCTTTTATATGGTGAAGTTCGGCATGACTCCCGCTCAGGCGATTCGCGCGGCTACCAGCAGCGCCGCCGATTTAATCGGGCGCTCCAAGGATGTGGGCACCCTGGCCGCCGGGAAATACGCCGACCTGATTGCTGTCTCTGCCGATCCTTTTCAGGATGTAAAGGCTCTGGAAAATGTGGGCTTTGTGATGAAAGGCGGAGTGACCTACAAGGACGCGATTACCGGCAAGTAGCAATAGCAGTCTGGAGGGGCATTGGTGAACCAGGGCAATCGCATGAAAGAAATGTCGACCGTTCGTCCTGTCTCGAAATTTGTCTCACGGCTCGTGTGCTCTTCAGCCCTCGGTAAATCGGGCGGGCGATGAAGCTGGCACAACTGTGGAAGAGCCGCCCTTTAGGGCGGCGTTAAGCGCCCGCAATAAATTTCATGCCTTGGAGCACAAATGAGAACTTTTGTTCTCATTTGTGCTCCAAGGCATCTCCCTGCATCGCGGGAATTGCTACTCCGGTACGTCAAAACGAACCAGGTCTGACCGAAAGCCTCTGGTGCGCCATGCGCCATACACAATGCCGACCGCCACCCAAATCGAGCCTGCAATCTGGGCTGGCTTGCTTAGGTTTGCCCAGATGAATCCGCAGATGAGGAATCCGAGCACCGGAGGCAAAAGGTTCCCCATGCGCTTCTCTTTTTCGCGCAGGTAGTAGCGCACAAACGCGGCGGCATTTACGCCCATGAAAGCAATGAAGGCGCCGAAATTCAGCAACTCTGCACCGCGCTCGTAAGTGATCAAAAAGGCCCCAAGTAGGGAGATCGCGCCGATGAGCAGAACGTTATAGCGTGGCACCCTGTAGACCGGATCGATATATCCGAAAAATCCTCGTGGAAGGGCCGAACCTCTTCCCATGCCATACAGCAGGCGCGCCGCCGCCAGTTGCGCGCCCATCCCTGAGCCGATATTGGCGATGAGAATCGTAAAATTCAAAAGGTGGAACAGGAAAAAGCCCCCAGCCTGCTTTGCCACCAGCGGGAAGGCGGATTCAACCATCTCCTCGGGAAAGGGCTTGGAGCCCCAGATCAACTGCGCGGCATAAACCTGTAAGGACGACAGGACGCCCGTCACCACGCACACCAGTACGGTTGCCAGCAGGATATTGCGGCGCGGGTTCTCCACCTCTTCCGAAAGGGTGGAAATGCCGTCGAATCCTATGTAGGTCAGTACGGCAATCGAGGTTCCGGCGAAGACTCCTTGAAAGCTGAACGTCTGCGGATTGTAAAAAGGATGCGTGAAGAATCCCGCGCCGTATTCATGCAGTCCCCACAAGGTGCGGATCACGAAGGCGAAAAAGATCACGACTACCAGTACCATGCCGAACGTGAGTACCTCATTCAGCCGCGCCGAAGTCTTAACGCCTACCATGTTGACCGCCGAGAAAAATGCCGCGAAAAGAATCGCCAGCACCCAATACCGCATGTTAGGGAGCAGGTTTTGCGTGAGCTTCGAGCAGATAATCGTGCAGATCAGCGGGTTGAGGATGTAGTCCATCACCATGGCCCATCCGGTGATATATCCAAGCGCCGGATGTATCTCCTGGCCCACGTAGGTATAGGCGGAACCGGCGCTGGGATACACCCGCGCCATGCGGCCGTAACTGATAGCGGTAAAGAGCATGGCCACCATTGCGATCAAAATGGTGGTGATAACGTGGCCCCCGGCCTTGTTGCTGATGATGCCGTAGACGCCCATGGGTGCGATGGGCTGAATGATGATGATCCCGATGATGATAAGGTGCCAAAGTCCCAGGCTTCTCTTCAGGCTTGGTGCAGCCGAGGCCGCCGTGCCCGCCAATTCTTGTGTCGACATGATTCCTTCCTGTCTTGGGCATACGTCTGCAAACATAAGTCTGCAAAAAGGTCTGGAGTGCTTTCCACCCCTGATGATTCGCGTAGACGGCGCTGTCGAAGCATTTCCACGACTAGAGCGTTCACAGCGTAGATGCAACCGGTACTCAAGATCTCTGCGCGGCCTTCCATCAAAGAAACGCCGCACAGGGCGTCCACCCTGGATAACTGCAACGCTGAAAAATGCTAGAAAGCGTCTTCCGCTTTACGTGGAAGAGCAGCTCTTAGGGCTGCGTCAAGGCCTCCCGATAGTTTGGGCTTTAGCCCCTGCCTCCACTTTGCTCTTTTTTCAGACCGGGGAAACCACTGGATTCGCCCGGTAAAAAACCTCTATTAATACGTTTTAATTGGGCCAAAACGTTGTATTACAGTACGCTGAATTTCGCAAGGGATCAATGGCTTTTTGGGAGGATCTGGAAAGATTCTTGTGCCTGCAGGAGCGCTCTCGTATGCAGAAACTCTTGAATGACTGCTCCTGCATCCTTCTTTTCGCCATCCACCGCATAGTTCATCCTGCGCATATCCTGCGCACTCACCTTTCCGGTTAAGCGATGCAATGCCTCTCGAACGGCAGGGAATCGCTCCAGGCACGCTGGCCTGACGATGGGCACGGCGTCGTAAGGAGGAAAGTAGTGCGCATCGTCCTCCAGCACCACCATGTCGAGGGCTGCAATCAGTCCGTCTGTATTAGAACCGGCTACAACATCGACCTGATTGCTCTGGAGCGCTCGGTAGAGCAGCCCTAAATCCATGACTCGCGGCTCGGCGAACTTGAGGCCGTATTTGGTGGTGAGTCCTTTATATCCATCCGGACGCTCAAGAAATTCGTATCCCACGCCCATTCGCAGTTTTGGAGCAAACGGAGCAAGTTCGGAAAGTGCCTTCAACCGCATTTGCCGCGCGTCGGCCCCCCGCATCACGATGGCAAAGCTGTTGTCGAATCCGAGCGATGGCATGACTTCCAGACCAAACCGGCGGGCGTACTCTTGCCGCACCTCCTGGAACACCTGGGTATGGTCGGAAGACGGCGGCTCTTTCAAGATGGCGGTCAGGGCCGTCCCGGTGTACTCGACATACAGGTCGATTCTTCCAGCGACAAGCGACTGGTGGCAGATATAACTTCCGGCCAGATAAAAGCGCCGGTCGATAGGGAGCTTCGCGGTCTGGCCGAGATACTGTGCCAGTAGCTCTCCCAAGACCAGTTGTTCGGTGAAATTCTTCGATCCAACCGTGACCTCGGCTCCCTTCGCCGCGCAGCCGGTCAATGTCGTAGAAGCGGAAACGAGCGCAAGACCGGAGAGTGATAAGAAGTTGCGGCGGTTCATGTTATCGAGGGCCGCGTGTGAGGATTCGTTGAAGAAGGCCCAGGAGCAAGTCTGCGGTCAGGGCCATGACAGCCGCTGGAACCGCCCCCGCTAGGATCACCCGATTATCGACCATCGCCAGGCCGCGAAAGATGAATTCACCCAGGCCGCCCGCGCCGATGGCGGCGGCAATGGTGGCAAGTCCCACGGTAATCACTGTGGCCGTGCGTATGCCCGCAAGAATCACATTGGACGCCAGCGGGAGTTCAACGTGCCACAAGAGCTGGAGTGGTGTCAGGCCCATGGCGGCGGCCGCCTCGCGCACGGAGACATCCACGCCGCTAATCCCGGCATAGGTGTTGCGGACAATCGGAAGCAGCGCATACAGCGTGAGCGCCAGAATCGCCAATCGGTCGGCCCGAGCGCCGAGCCAGGGCAGGGGCAGTAGCAAACCGAAGAGCGCCAAACCGGGGATCGTCTGGATAATGTTGTTTGTGCCCAGCACGAGTGCCTTCCAACCCGGCCTTCGGGAGAGCAACACGCCCAAGGGTACTCCGATCACGATGGCAAAGAGCATGGAAATCCCCACCAGCCATAAATGTTCCGTGGCCAGTTTGAAGATCTCGTGCTGGTAACTCAGAAAAAACTTAACCATAAAGATTCGTGGGGCTTACGGCTCACGTTTCACAGCTCACATTTCACAGATCAAAGACCTGTTGCATGCTGCGGAGGGTGTCGATGTACGGTTTTGCATAACCATCGGTGGAACGAGCGAATTCCTGTGGGGTGTAGAGGCCGCGGAGCACCCCCGCGTCCATCAGAGCGATACGGTTTCCAAGCAAAAGCGCCTCGCTCACATCGTGCGTAACGAAAACAACGGTCTTGCCCAGCCTTACTTGGAGCTGTTTGAATTCCCTTTGCAACTCCGAGCGCGTGATGGGATCGAGCGCGCCGAAGGGTTCGTCCATCAGCAGAATTGGCGGATCTGCCGCCAAGGCTCTGGCCAGCCCTACACGCTGTTTCTGGCCACCGGAAAGCTGCGCGGGATACCGCCGGCTGAATTCGTTCGGCGGAAGCCCCACCATGTTGAGCACCTCTTGCACGCGCTGCATGATTCTTCCTTGCTCCCATCTTTCCAGCTTCGGAACCAGTGCGACATTGTCCCAAACCCGGTAGTGGGGAAAGAGACCGACATCCTGGATCGCATACCCGATGTGTCGGCGTAGCCGAACCACGTCCCAGGCGGCAGTCGAGCGCCCATCGACGCGTACCTCGCCTTTGGTTGCGGTGAGAAGGGAGTTCACCAGCTTGAGGGAAGTGGTCTTTCCCGATCCGCTGGCTCCCAGCAACATCAGAATCTCGCCGCGCCGCACGGACAAACTCAGGTCGGGCAGGAGCACGTTGTCCCCAACCCGGTACTGGACGCGCGCGAATTCAATGGCAGTTTCCGCTAGGCCGCTCATCTTTATTGTGGTGCGGTTTGGTTCGAGGCCGGCCGTAAGAAAGGCAGAGCGAATTCTTCCCCCGGAGGCAGCTTTCTCTCGTGCGCTTTCGCAAGTCAGCCTATCAGACGGGAGAACGTTTTAGCGAATGTGGGGAGCGTCCCGCAGGGCAATCACATGAAAGAAATGTTGACCGTTTGTGCCGTCTCGAAATTTGTCTTACGGCTCACGTGCTCCTTCGGCTCCTTGATAAATCAGGCTAGCGATGAAGCTGGCACAACTGTGGAAGAGCCGTCCTTTAGGGCGGCGTTAAGCGCACGCATAAATTTCATGCCTTGGAGCACAAATGAGAACTCTTGTTCTCATTTGTGCTCCAAGGCATTTCATCGCGGCGTTTTCTACCCAGGCTTGCCTCTAACCTCCCCCCTCACAAAAGAGGCTATCAAAAATTTCCGTGCAATGCCCTGCAGCGTCCCGTTTCTGGTTTACCGGAACCAAAGCGACCAGATGGTATCGACGCTCGCATGGGTAAACGAAGAGGCGAACAGGCGCTTCTCGGCCCGCCATGCTCTGCCGTAAAAGATTCCGGCGATTGTCGCCAACAGCACATAGCGCCAGTTGAAGAAGACTCCGTGCGGATTGCCTTTATTAAAGTGAGAAAGGCCAAACAGGATGGAAGCCAGAAACAGGGCTTGCCGCCTCCCCAGTTTTCTTTCCAGCAGGTTTTGTACCACCCCGCGAAAGAAGAGTTCTTCAGGGAGCGCGACGAAAGAAAACGTAAAGATCCAGCTTGCCGGTATCTGAAGAATTTTCGGCATCACGGCATGCGGATGGAGAAATCCGAGAGCCAGCCCCAAGGTAAGTACGATGGGAGCGTAGAAGAAGAGTTCACGCAGGCCGAATTTGATATCGGAAAAGGTTGGAGAGAGGTCGTATCCGATGCCTTCGATGGGCTTGATGACCAGGTAGCCGTAGAGCGCAACGTCGGCCAGAATCATCTTCGAGAATCCGCCCAATCCCGCTGGCCACGCCGAATGGAGAAAGCGCAGATCCACCATGATGCCCAGGGCCGTGAGCACCAGAAAGTCTTGGAAATCTCCATCTTTTAAGGACGACGCGGATAACTGCAGCGCGCCGGTAATCAACAGGGCGATTCCCGGCATCACCCACGCCATGGTCCAGTTAAATTCGCCGCGAGAAATGGCCAGCACATAGTAGGGAGCGGTCAGTAGCACGGATGCCAACACGCGCACCCATCCAGTCGGCAACAGCCGCCGCAGGACGTCGGCAAGCCCGAATCCAAACAGCCAGTAGGGTGCGAACATCAATGCGAAGCCGAGCGTGGTAGATATCGGATGGCCCTGGAGCGGCTTGAAGTTGAAGAATCGGGCGATGCTCCAAAAAACCGCCAGCAAAAGGCAATAGAGAACCATCCCCAGCGCGAGCTTGCGTCTCGATGACGATCCCAAAGCCTCCGCCTCCAGCGGGCTTGGCACGTCAAACCGGATTTGAGAATCGGAGCCGATCATTGAACTAGACCCGTTTGGGCATTAGCCTGCTCAGAAGGAGGCTGAGAAAAAAGGAACATGAGATTGTCTATCCGGAGAAGCAACAACAATACCTGCGATCGATCCCAACGTAGGCACTCAAAAGGCAGATCCACATCTTTCGCGACTCCACAAATCGTCAACACGCCATGAGCGACGTAGCCGCTGCCCTTCTTTTTCTTAGTAGGGGGAGATGCTGGATATCTATACCAAGATGCAAGCGCCGGAGGCGCGCCAAGAGGGTAGCCCACGGCGGAGCCATGGGTACGCTTGTCTTCAAGAATAGAGCGCCAGAGGCGCGGCATAGGCATTTCACTCAATGCGTATTGGGGATCGCGGTCGCAGAGCCATTTCAAAGGATCAGTGCAACCGGGAACATCTTAACCTTGGATGCCGCCCTGCGGCCAAGCGTCGTAATTGAATCTTTTGGAAAATTGCCCGGCCCATTCCCAGCTTCCAGGCGATGTTCCTGCGCGGTGCCTGTGAATGGATCGGCGATAATTGTTTCCCCAGCCTCCCACGTTAGTCGTTGCGATCATAATGGCGTTGTAAAAACGCCGCCAGGGGCACCAACAGTTTTGGCTATAACCGCTTCCTTGATTTCCGAATGAATGTAAACACCAACCAGATCGAGCCCTGACTCGTTGGCCATGGCTGAAGCGGGGGCCTAGAACAAAAGCGAATCCGAAAATTTAGTTTCTCATGGGAGTGTAGGGTGCCCCATCCTTTGTGAAGCGCGCGCCATTGGTCTTTGCGCGCGGAGCAAAGGGTGGGTTCCGATCTTGCCCCAAAGATACCTTCCTGCGAAGCCAAGGCATCGCATTCGGCGTTTTCCACCCGAGGCTTGCCCCTAAAAGTTTTCATGCGATTGCCATGGAAGCGCCATCAACTTTCAGATGTTAGATGCTTGTGGGGCTATAATGGCCAGGAAACTATATCAGTACGACCTCCTAACCAAAGTGGCGACGAAATGAACCGGCTATTCGTCCTTTTATCTATCGTTTTGTTGGCCGCTCTCACCGCTGCGCAGTCGTCCGCAGGGGACAAAGATGTGCTGGTCACTACCGACATTGCTTCCTGGCACCATCCAACAAAGGCTGTATTTGCCAAATACCATGTCAAGCTTCTGAAAGTAGAACTGCATCACAACCGCACATACCCAGTCTTCTTCGTCGAGTT
The DNA here is from genome assembly GCA_035295685.1 of Candidatus Angelobacter sp. Taxonomy (GTDB): domain Bacteria; phylum Acidobacteriota; class Terriglobia; order Terriglobales; family Acidobacteriaceae; genus Angelobacter. The sequence continues at coordinate 87,228 of DATGIO010000072.1, read as the reverse complement.
CCCGTGGGACCCGCAAACAGGGCCCAATCAACATCTGCTAAGGAGGCTACAGCTTGAGCTGCTGGATGCCAATGGGAAACACAACTACGCACTGCAAGACGAACACGACAAAATTCGCTATGAACTGATATGGCACAGGGAAACGCATACACTAGAGGAGGAATCCGTCGAGCTCCCGGCTACCCGCAATATCAGGTAATAGGCCATAAGGATGGATCAAGTGGATAGTGAAAAGCGGGGCTGTTCAATAAGGTTGCGGAACTACCAGGCCCTCCTCATTCGGCACGATGGCTGATATCAGATCGGGACCATCTTCGAGCCAAAAGGGAGGATAGTCGCCAACAGCTACAGATTCTCCAAGCCGCTCTTCAAGCGCCTCCCTAAGTTCGGCATGAGATTCACCGCTAGTATCTCCGAACCATGACGCCGATCCCACGACGGTCGGGGTTGTTTCTACCACGAGAAACTCAGCGCTTTCCGGGATCTTGCTCAAGCATTGTTGAATGAACTCGTGATCGACAAGACCACGAAAAGGGAGTTGCTTTTTCCGAAAGGCGATCACGCTCGTGCCCGAGGATTGCTCTCGGATGCGAGCGGATAGTTTTTCAAATGAGTTGAAAAATTCAAAAGACCTCGATCCTGCCGCCCGTGGATAACGGATGAGCACGAGAATTTCGGGTTGAACAGCCAACCATTCTTTCAAAGTGCCAAAAAATCTTTCGTCGAGGGAAGAGAGAATCATCATAACGACGCGGGTCCTTGTTGTGACGGATCGTCATTTTATGGGTTGCATGTTGGCTTCATCGAGTGCTTTTCTGAATTGCGGCAAGGCCGAGTTGAACTATCGCCGCAGAGATCCTCTTTCGGCGGCCTGGGATGAGGAACTTCGCCTTCAACGGCGGTGTCAATATCGTAGGCGTTGAGATGTGTGCGCTATCAAGACTCTTCCGATCCGCCGCCTGGCCGCCATATGTGCAGCGGCCGCATGCGCCTATCTTTCGATCGCAAGTCATTTTCACATTATTGTCCAGCAAGATCTCTCCAGTGTTGGCTGGGGCGCTCCTGCTCCACCAGTTGAAACCTTCCTGGAGACCCTGATTGCCGCTCCCGGTGTCCTCGCGGGCCTGCCAGTCATCGTTGCTGGCTTATCGGCGAACAACGATTGGCTGACTGGCGCAGGCGTCGTTCTAAGCGCCGGGTTTTTCTGGTATTGCGTCGGCTGGTATATCGACTGCTCACGAGCGACATTAAGCGCAAAACAACCCCCCGAGATTGTTTTGGGGTATATGAAGACGCTCACGCTCGCCAGCGCGATCCTGTTTCCACTGGGCGTCTTTGCCGGCTTCCATGTGGGACACCATTTTTGTGCAGTGGATGCGCCGCCCTATTGGTCAGAGATGCTTAGTTACAGCATCGTAATGGCCTGGATTACCGTAGGCGCCTCTTGTGAGTTGCTAAGGCGTCATTCCATCTGGAAATACAAGAATTCCCTACGCTGATTTCGCCGATGATTGAGACGCCTGATCTGCCATGCGGCTGCAGCGAGCCTGAAGGCTCCCGGAGAAAATACGTCTTGTTCGCTACGTCTTTGACGCCGCCGCGCGCTCAGGTAATAGCCCATGGCCAGGGATTAGTTACGGTTTCGCGAGGTACTTGATTTCTATGGGACCAATGTGCCGCTCTTGCCGAAAGATACGAGCCTTCGACGAGTAGCCGATCTGTAAAGCGTTGGAGCCGATCCATTCAATTTCCGGCGCATGAGTGGCCGCACCATGGTTGTAATCTCCAATAAATACATTTCCGGCATCCTCCGGCAACGATGTCGTGGACGGGAGAACGCTGATTTGAAAGTTCTCCGCCGTTGTAGCGCCGCAATTCCGGGCAAACGAGATATATTTCCATTTCCCGTCAGGGCTAGATTGCTCTTTTAAAAATTCGTTGCTACAGAGATTGCTGTGGCACCCGATCAGCAAGAAACCGGAGATTGCGGCAACGACGAGTCGAAGCTTATTCATTGAGATTGTTGTCGGCATGATTCGCTGCACCCAGATTTGTCCATCAATATTCGCGATCCAAGCTTCGAGTTGAGCCACGACGGAAGCGATTTGCTCTGCTGCTTATTCGGGGTTGGTTCGATACGACCAGAAACGATTTCGACCGCCTACTTTCTGCGGAAGTAAGGTCTGCGAGTATGCCGTCTGCGAAAAAGCGGATGGTTGAAGAGAGGTTTGCGGTAAAGTGGATTGTTGAAAAGCAGATTGTTGAAAGGAAAGATCGGCATTCACCGTTGCTACGATCTCGTTTACCAAGTGGCGTTCAGGCGCCAGAGAGCATACCGGATCGGTAGCATTCGCATCTCCCGCCAGTAGGAATGCCTGGCAGCGGCAGCCGCCGAAGTCCTCGGCTCGTTTTGCGCAACTCCGGCACGGCTCCTGCATCCAGGTCTCGCCCCGGAATTTTTGGAATGCCGAAGACTCTTGCCAGATCCACTCTAAGGAGCGCTCTCGAACGCTCTCAAATTCAATCCCCGGAAGAACCCCGGCGGCATGGCACGGAAGAACTCGGCCGAATGGATCGATCAGCATCAGTTTGCGTCCCCATCCTCCCATGCAAGCCTTGGGAAAACGCGCATAGTAGTCGGGTGTCACAGAATCGAGGCGCACCCGGCCTGCCAGCCGCTGCTGTGCCGCCGCTATCGTCTTCTGCGAAGCTTCCACTTGCGCTCGCGTTGGGAGGAGCGTAGACCGATTCTGCAGTGCCCAGCCATAGTATTGCGTGTGCGCTATCTCCACGCGGTCCGGCTCCAGTTGCTCGATGAACTGCAGCATCTCCTCCAGATGATCGAGATTTTGGCGATGCACCACCAGGTTTACGGTGAATGCGATCTTCTCTTTCCGGATCATGTGCGCCAGTTCCGTCTTGCGCGCATGAACTCGCGCTCCGGCAATCCAGTCGGCGGCCTCCTCGCGCGAATCCTGAAAACTGAGCTGAATGTGATCCAGTCCCGCCTCCAGCAGCGTTGCCAGGCGCGCCTGGGAGAGACCGACGCCCGAGGTAATCAGGTTTGTGTAGAGGCTTGCACTGGCGGCCCCGGCGATGAGTTCTTCCAGATCGGCGCGGCCGAGCGGCTCGCCGCCCGTTAGGTGTACATGTAACACGCCCATCTTCGCGGCTTCGGCAAACACGCGTTGCCAGTCGGCCGTTGTGAGCTCCGATTTTTCTCGGGTCGCTTGAATGGGATTGGAACAGTAAACGCAATGCAGCGGACAGCGATAGGTGAGTTCGGCGATGAGGGCAAGCGGGTTGGCAGCCATCAGTAATCCACAATTCGTTTTTGCTGCAACTGTTGCAGAAAGAGCGAAACATCTCGCCTGATTTGTTCCGGGTCGGACCCTTTGTAGAGTGCCGTTAGCCGATCGACAATATCCTTGAGCGTGCGAACCCCATCGCACTGCTCCAGAATCTGCTTCCCCGGGCCCTCCAGGCTGATTGCGCCTTCAGGGAAAAGAACCACTGGATTCTCGTCTGTCCCGCCCCATCGGCAGCCCCGCGCCAGGCGCGGTTGGCTGGAATCTTCCGGCTCATTGGTCATTCGACGATTTCTCCGAACGTGTCCGCCTACGCCAAATCCTGATTAAGAAGCGCCACTCGTGAATCCGCCACCCGTAGAACGAAGAGCGCCGGGGGCGGGCCAGCCCGGCTGCACGTAGGCGAAGTAGAGGGCGTCCAGTTGCGCCCATAAGATGTCGCACTTGTCTCGCAGGGCCTGGATCGCTAGTTCCTGCTGCGCGCGTGTCTGTGCATGTCGATTTACATACCCCAAAGCCGCTTGTGCGTCTTCGGGAGCCTGGGAAAGCCGGGCCTCAAAATATTTCAGGCCGCCGGAAAGCCAGGGATAATGTTCCCGCAGGCGCTCGATCCGCAGTGAGATCAGGTCTCGCGAGAACATCTCCGTAAGCGACGACGCCACTGCTTCCAGCAGTGTACGTTGGCTCACAAGGCGCAAATATTCATTCACGGCGTAGCGCGTCGCCGGCAAGATGCCTTCACCGCGAACCACCAGTGCTGGATCAAGTCCCGTGGCCTCTGCCAGCTTCAGCCAACGCTGGATGCCGCCTTCGCCAATCCCGTCTCCGTCGTGATCGACGATGCGTTTGCGCCAAACCCGGCGAAAGTCGGGATCGTCGCTGCGTGACAAGATGATTGCGTCTTTGTTGGGGATGTGGCTCTGGTAGTAGTAGCGATTCAGCGCCCAGGCTTGCAGTTGATGCCGATTCAGTCGCCCCTCATGCATCATGAGATGAAAGGGATGACGGTGGTGATAACGTTCTTCACCTACAGCCTGCAGCCGCACGCGCAGCTCTTCGGGCGGCAATCGCTGATCGTCTGCCGATTTCTCTACCGTCGGAAGCGCCATCCATCCTCCGCCATTTCCCAGCCTGCGGCTCGCATTTCCTGATATTGCGAGCCTGACTCGTCAAGCATCGGGTTGGTGTTGTTGATGTGTATAAAGATCTTACGCGGACGCCGCAGGGATGAAAGCCTCTGCAAGCTGCCATCGGCGGAAGAGATTGGGATGTGCCCCATGTCTTGCGCCCGTTGCTTGCCGCCGATGCGGAGCAGCTCATCGTCGCTCCAGAACGTACCGTCGAAGAACAGAAGATCGGTCGATTCAAGCTGCTCGAGAAGTCGATCGTCGATTGCCGGGACCGCCGAGAGGTATGCCACTCGCGTGCCTGCCCTGTCTTCAACGATCAAACCTAAAAGCGCCTCTTCCAACTTCAAATAAGGTTTGCTTTCCGCCCGGGCATATGTGGGATAGTGAGACTGGAGTGGCAGCGTTTCGCACCGCAGACCTGAAACTTCGCCCTGTGGGCCAACCAACGAAAACGTAGTGCCCGGGGCGATATCTGTCCATGTGGTCTGGCCGGGAGCGCGGTTCAACATCCCAAACATGGAGTTCTCTTCGTACACAATACGGCGGATGGAAGCGGTCGCGTAAATCCGGAGAGGTTGCATCTCCCGCAGGGACAGGAGTCCCACCACGTGGTCGAGATCGCCGCTGGCCAAAACAACCCCCGAGATTGGCGAATGGCGCAAGCCCTGCTGCGGAGCGAGTTCGTGAGTCGCTTCGATTTGCGTTCGAAGATCGGGAGATGCGCCCAACAGAAACCAGGTTTGACCGCTCTCGCTGATGGCGATCTGGGTCTGCGTGCGTGGCTTCCCGCAGAAAGAGCCCGCTCTTAACGACGAGCAGTTGCTGCAGGCACAATTCCATTGTGGGAATCCGCCGCCGGCGGCAGATCCAAGGACCATCACTCGCATTTGAGCCGATTAGATCTCGGCTGGTGAATAGGAGTTAATCTCGCAGTTCAGGTTGATTTCTTTAAACTTCGGAGTTGTCCAAGCCATAAGTGTGGCCACCTTTCCATCTAAGATACATCATTCCCAAAATGGGAATCAATCATAGCTGCATCCCTGGTTTACTTCCAGTATCTGTTTCCAGAACAAATGCAAAGCGCAAATCGGGACAACAATCTTGTCGTGCCGATTCCGTCAAAGATGCAGAAGTTGATCTTGGAGTTGTGCGGGCAGGGCTTGCTTTAGCCATGAATGACCAATGATGAATGACGAATGACGATGAAGTTATTGAGGTAACAAAGAGCGGCCAGCCTCAGTCGAGCTCTCGAAATCTTCGCGAATGCCGATGCGCAATGCGGCAAGATTGGCTGGGGTTGCGGAGACTACCTGCCATGCGTCCAAGCCGAAACCGCCCTTAAAGTCCCGGTCAAAGTCTGGATCGAGAAGGACGATCAACTGCTGGCTTTCATGAAGATGTAGTTCGGACTCCCTGCTTTGCAGAGTGATGTATCCGTCTTGACTCACGAAATTCGCGCCCTTGATCACTTGCAACACCTGTGCCTTTGCCTGATCCAGAATGCAGCAATCCGGCTGCGTATGCCGATTCATCTTCGTAAGGCGCACCACAGCGATGGCGCGCGCTTCTCGCCCGAGCATCTTCAACAGTCCTGCGGTGGGTTTGATCTCTATTTCCTGCGAGAGCCGCTCCTCTTGTTCATACTGTGCCCAGGCTGCTGGCAGAATGTCGCCCTGATCGCGGCATGGATGGATCCATCGTGTCAGGCACGATAGATCGAATTCCATCAACCGCCGTATATCGCTCGGCGCTGCGTAGGGCGTGAAGTCGACGTAGCCCAAGATGCACGGTTCACAACCGCCGGGCCTGTCGATGATGTAGTCGGGATGGCGTAGTAACCTCGCTAGACGATACCTGCTAAAAGAGAAATAAAAGTGCGGGACGGCCTCTGCACTGCCGATTAACGCAATGCCTGGCCCCTCGCCTTGATAATCTCTAGATCCCAGTGTGGAAATAATCACAGACATGCCTTTGCCCCACACAATCCCTTGTCGAAGCTGAATATGCGCGCGCACTCGCACGGGAATCGCTCCTAAATGCATCAATTGTTCCAAGGGCCTGCTTGGAATATGGAGACGCTCTGCAATAGCGGCCAACTTTGCAACGATCCACGAGTTGATTTCAACCTTGTAGTCGCAAGAGGAGGCATTGCATCCTGCGCTCTTCGTTGCTCGCCCTCCGAAGACGCGCTCCACTTCAGAACGTGGTGTGACCCTTAACTCAATGGCCTGTAGGTCTCGCAATAATCGCTCGGAGCGATGTCTCTGAACAAATTGTTCGGCTTGAATCGACGCAATCGTTAAGACAGCAAGCCCTGTAATGGTTGCCGTTACAAGCCGGGCAATCTTGATTGCGCGTTTTCTCCAGGCCATTCCGGATTAGACACCGGCTGCGCTTCTTTAGGTTATTGACGTGGGTGAGGTTAGGCCTGGGCAACTGGAAAGAGCGGCTTCCAGGCTGGCAGGCCGCTCGCTCAAATTCAATATAGGACTATGCCTGAGTGATGAACTTAGGCCCGCTGAAACGCCCGGAAAAGCAAGCCGATGCAACCGCTCACGATTCCGGCTACACCCAGAAGGGGCAGCAAGCTGGAGCTAGCCGGAAGGCGCTGCGGTTCCCTACGAGACTCGGACTTTCGGGACTCGGCACTGGTGTTCTCGGATTGTGGATGCGGGGCAAGTACGATACGGGCCGTTTGCTCGCTTCCTTGGCTCTCCAATTGTGTCGGTTCTCTGGTTGTGGTCTGGCTCCGCGGTAGAGGGGTGGCGGGGTTTTCCGCGACCGGCTGCGCGAGAGTATAAGTGCTCCCTGCAACGATAATCCGGTTGTTAGGTGCAACAAGCCTCGCGAGATCGGTATTCGTGTAGACATGCGCATTCTTCGCAAGCTGCTGTCCGCGATACTGTGCCGCCACCTGCGCCACGGTCATGGCTTTGGCAGTGACTGGAGCCGCGCTGTAGTAGGAAGGTCCCAGGTCGCTAACCTGCCTGCCTGAAACGGCTGCCGTCTCCTCGGTTGCGCCTGTTGATTCCTGTGTACCTACGGACGCCGCAGTGGCTGACGATGGTTGATTAAGGCTGATTCCCGAACGCCCTTCCAACGAGATACCCGATGTTGGCTGTGGAGAAGGGAACGCTACAGTAGGCGTGGTGAGGATATATCCTCCATAAGCGCCGGGATATGCTGGGGTCACATAAACCGGAGAAACGGGTACGGGTACAACCGTGGGCACGGTAGTGTTTGATGTTTGGCTGGAGGCGATGGCCCCCAGGAGGATTAAGGTTGCTAAGAACCTGAAAGGCATGGGACACCCCTGGTACATATTCACTATGGTTGGAGCACGCCTCAATTGCCGGAGATGCCCCTAACCTAAGAGTGACAGTTTCCTGAATAGAGAGGTGCGAAGTGAGGGTGGAGGGTACCCCATCCTATGTGGAGAGCGCGCCCTTGGTTTTTCGCCCGGAGCAAAGGGTGGGATAGGTGGGTTTCCGAATGTTCGTGCTTCAATATTTTCTGAAAACAAACCCTGAGAAAACAACCTTTAAGGCTGGTAAAATAGAGCCCATAGCCTTTTGTCAGTGCCCTCTGCTCTCAATTTGCACTGCGTGTGAGGGCAGAGAAAAAATGATCCCCTTCATTCCACTTCACTTTTTTGCATTTTTCAAAATTGGCCCCTAAAGTGAAGATTAAGGATTTAAGACTTAAGTCGGCCTGAAGCGAGCCAAGCATCTCCCACCGTTCGACCTGGCAAAAAATCCCGGAACCGGGAAGAAGGAAAGTCGATCCCCGAGACCGAGAAACCTGTGCGGCAACCCTGTGTTTAATTTCCTATAAAACGAGCATAGAGGCTGCGGGCCACGGAAGCGTCGGCGGTGCCCTTGATGATGGCGCGGCCGTCGAGAAAAAGGGTGACCTCATACGACTCGTGCCAGAACTTGAGGACGAAATCGTTGTGCTTAACCGTTCCGTGTGGCTGAAGGCGGGAAGACATCGCTTGGAAATCGATCGGCCGCTGCCGCTCATGAATCTGTACGGAATTGCGTCCACACAGGGTGATGTGTGGTCGTCCTTTTCCGGCCAAATAGGGAAACTCGCGCTTGGCGCAGGTTGGGCATCCGGCTCGTGGGTGCGCCGAGGAGATTTCCGCCCGCTCGTTCGTCCATACATCCACCGAAAGCAGGGTGCGTCGCAGGCGATCTTTGGCTCCGGTGAGCAGTTTCAAGGCTTCGGCGGCCTGAATGGAGCCGATGAGATTGACCGCTGGGTTCAGGATTCCCGCGGTGTCACAGGTCTCCACCATGCCGCTGGGAGGGGCAGGAAACAGGCAGGCAAGGCAGGCGGTTTCTCCGGGCAGGATATTCATGGTGACCCCGTAGGCGGCTACGGCTGCGGCGTAGATCCAAGGCCGGCCCTGCTTTACGGCTAAGTCGTTGATTAAATAGCGGGTTTCAAAATTGTCAGTTGCGTCTAGAATAAGGTAGGCTTCATCTAGCAGGTCGTGGATATTTTCGGGTGTAAGGTCCGCAACCTTCGGCTCAACCCGGATTTCCGAATTGAAAGCAGCGATTTTGCGCGCTGCCGCCACCGCTTTCGGCAGCGATTCAGCGGCGTCGGCTTCATCGAAGAGCACTTGGCGCTGCAGGTTGCTGGTTTCCACGTAATCGCGATCGATGATTCGTAAGCTGCCCACGCCTGCCCGCGCCAGCAGGCTGGAGACACAGGCTCCGGTTGCCCCGCAGCCGACGATGGCTACTTTGGCCTTGGCCAGCATTTCTTGCCCGTGGGCTCCGATACCGGGAAACAAGATTTGCCGTGAATAGCGCTCTGTGAATGGCATTGGAATTGATTATAGGTGTGTGACGAGAACAATGTTGGTGTGGTGAGAGGCTGCAACTTCGTGCAACTGCGCCGAAGTTTCCCTTGCGCCGGAAGGAGAAAGACCGGAGGGAGGAAAAGGTTTGTCTCTCTCTTTGGTCTTATGATCGCCGGTCTTGTGGCCGCCTGGCTTTGCGCTACGGTTGGATCGGTTTCCGCGCAACAGATCACCTTCGCTCCTCCTCCGCAACCCATTTCGATCCTCACTTCTGACGTTCCCCTGCCGATGACAACCAGTCTCAATAGTTTGCAGGGGGCGCATGTCGCCGAAATTCAAATCAAGAGCCTTGCCGCCGAGCGTTCCGATTGGCTGGAGCCTCTGCTCGTGCAAAAAACCAATGAGCCACTGGATAAATACAAGGTAAGGCAGAGCGTCCAGGCGCTCTACAACACCGGCCTCTTTGCAGTCATTCAGGTTGAAGCCGAACGCAAACCGAGCGGAGAAATCTCGTTGGTCTTCAATGCGAAAGAGAATTTCTTCTTCGGCTCGATTCTGGTGCAGGGTGCTCCTGAACCGCTTACCGGCAATCAACTGGTGAATGCCAGCAAGCTCACCCTCGGCGAGCAGTTCAGCGAAGACAAGATCAATACGGGCATTCTTGGAATGCAGAGCGCTCTGCAATCGAGCGGCTACTACAAGGCGTCGATACAAGCCGATTACGAGTGGGACGCGCCCTCACAGCAGGTTAAGGTTCTCTTTGTGGTTACAAGAGGGGAACACGCGCACATAGGGCACATCAAAATCGGAGGCTCTCCGGGCTTTTCCGAAGAGGAGGTTCTGGACACCGCCAAAATGCACCCTGGCGACCCCGTGAGCCAGGCTCGGGTGAACCGTGCCATCCAAAAACTGCGCGGCAAGTACCAGAAAGCCAACCGGCTGGAAGCTCAGGTCGCGATCACAAGAGGCGACTTCCACCCGGAGAACAATACGCTCGACTACACCTTCGAGATTGCTCGCGGTCCGGTGGTGGAAGTTAGAGTGGAAGGCGCGTCCATGAGCGATAGCGCGATCAAGAAATCCGTACCGATTTATGAAGAAGGCGCTGTCGACGACGATCTGATTAACGAGGCGCGCCAGAATATCCGCGATTACTTTCAGACGAAGGGATACTTTGACGCCGAGGTGGAAGCGCGGCAGCAGGTTCCGAGCCCCGATCGCCGCGAAGTGATTTTTGATATCGATCGGGGCGAGTTGCACCGGGTGGATGAGCTTGAGATCAAAGGCAACAAATATTTCCCTTACGAAACCGTGCGTGAGCGCATGGAGATCCAGCGCGCCGGAGGACTGCAGTTGCACGGCTTATTCAGCCAGGCGATGCTCCAGCGTGACATTCACTCAATCGAAAGCCTGTATCGCGACAACGGCTTTCTGCAGGTAAAAGTGACTGGGCTCGTGCAGGACGACTATAAGAAAGAGGACCACCTTAAGATCTCCATCGATATTGAGGAAGGCCAGCAAGTGCGGATCGGAAAACTCATCATCCAGGGAAACTCGGCGATTCCGGACGAGTTGATTCGCAATCGCGTGTCTACGACTGAGGGTCAGCCCTATTCCGAATCCAGCATCCGAACAGATCAGCGGGAGATTACCAACTATTATTTCAATCGTGGCTTCCCCAACGTGCGCTTCGAGCCTACCGCGGAATTAGATCCCAAGAATCCTGCTCTCATGAATGTCACCTACAAGGTGACGGAGGGATCGGAGGTTTTTGTCGATAAGATCTATATTTCCGGGTTGCGTTATACGAAGGGGTTCGTCGTGGATCGGCAAATCTTGGTAAAACCGGGGCTGCCCTTGAGCCAGGAAGAGATGCTGGATTCGCAACGGCAACTCTATGACATGGGCCTTTTTAACGCCGTGGACATGGCGATACAAAATCCCGATGGCGAAGCCATCCACAAAAGCGTCAATTTTCAGGTGGCCGAGGCGCGTCGCTACACCTTCAATTATGGGCTTGGGTTCGAGGTGCAGACCGGCCAGCCAGCCGGTGTAAAGAGTCCGCAGGGTGAAACCGGGGCTAGCGCCCGTGTTTCGTTTGACGTTACCCGGCTGAATTTTCGCGGCCGCGATCACGTGCTTACCCTGCAAACCCGTTACGGCAACCTGCAGAAACGCGCGCTCATTGGCTACGAGGCTCCCCGGCTATTTGATTCGCGGAACCTTACCCTGAATCTCACGGCCTTTTATGATGACACCTTCGACGTCAGTACCTTTGAAGCCAAGCGTCTGGAAGGCGAGGTCTCCATCAAGCAGGTAGAGAGCAAGAGCTCCACGTTCTTTTATCGGCTTACGTATCGCCGAGTGAGCACGTCCAATCTTGTGATCGATCCAAACCTGGTTCCGCTGTTTTCACAGCCAGTGCGTGTTGGCATACCTTCGATTACGTACATTCGCGACACGCGCGACGATCCCACCGATTCGCATAAGGGGTCCTTTTCTACGATCGACACCGGAGCAGCCACGGGTTTTCTAGGGTCACAAGCGAACTTTGGCCGTGTTTTAGGCGTGAATTCCACCTATTATCAATTCCACAAGAAACGTTGGGTTTTTGCCCGATCGACCCGCCTTGGAGTGGAACAGGTTTTCAAGTCCACGGACTTCATCCCCTTGCCCGAGCGGTTCCTGGCCGGAGGAGCCAATTCGCACCGCGGCTTTGCCATCAATCAGGCAGGGCCGCGCGATCTCCAGACAGGATTTCCCTTGGGTGGAGAGGTTCTCTTCTTGAATAATATGGAGTTGAGGACGCCACCGCTCCCACTGCCTTTTACCGGCAACGATGTGAGCGCGGTGGTGTTTCATGATATGGGGAATGTTTTCGCCACCCCCAAAGACGCCGTGCATAGTATGTTTCGATTTTCACAGCCGAATCGCGCCGCCTGTCAGAGCCTGACGGCGACCACCTGCGACTTCAACTACATCTCTCATGCGGTGGGTGGCGGGATCCGGTATCGCACGCCCATCGGTCCGGTCAGCGTCGATCTGGGCTACAACTTGAATCCTCCGGCCTTTCCGATTAAGCAGCAAAATAGAACGGATGTGGCCAAGCACTTTAACTTCTTCATCGGCATAGGACAGACGTTTTGAAGAGGATCTGCCGGCTTTTGACTCTCACGCTGCTCCTGCCTTTTCTTGCGAAGGCAGAGGTGGTGGACCGCATGGTCGCCGTGGTCAATAAGCAGGTCATCCTTCAGAGCGAAGTCGATCAAGCCCTGCGCATTGAATTGTTGTTGTCGGGTCAGCCTGCAGCGAGGCTCGGCGAGGCGCAAGCTCTGCCGGTGATCGAACAACTTATCGACCAAACCCTATTACGCCAGCAAATTACCGACGCGCTGGCTCTTGATCCTGGACCGGAGGAGATTGCGAAGAGCCTGAGTGAAGCGCGTTCCATCATACCCGGCGCGCAGATCGAAGAGCGCTGGCAGGCGGCGCTTGCGGAATATGGCCTGACGGAGAAGGACGTGGAAGCGCACATCGTCTCCCAGCTTAGAGTATTGCGCTTTATCGACCTGCGTTTCCGAGCCGTGGCGCGCGTCGATCGCGAAGCCATCGATACCTATTACAAGGAACAACTTCTGCCCGAGATTCGAAAAAAAGGAGCGCCAGAGCCGGCTCTCGCTGACGTTTCCGGCAAGATTGAAAAAATTCTTACCGAGCAGCGCGTCAACGAGTTGTTGAGCGAGTGGATGCTGTCGCTACGCGCCCAGGCTCGCATCCAAAAGTTGGTTACCGAGACCGAACTCGCCGCGGGCGCCGCCTCAAGCGGCAAGGTGGCGGTGGAGGGCCAGAGCCGCAAACAGGGTGCAGGGCAATGACGGCGAGTTTGCCGTCGCAGTCCCCGGTGTCTTCCCCGGTACCTTCCAAAGATCGGCCCTCGCAAAAACCCCAAAAATCACGATGGAGGAGCCTCCGCAGGATTGGGCCGCTTACCATTCTGTTGCTCACCGGCAGCCTCATTCTTTACCTGAATAGCGATGCGTTTCAGGAAGCGGTGCGCAAGCGTGTGGTGGCTGAGTTGGAGCACTCCACCGGCGGCCGAGCCGAGATCCGGTCGAGCAAGTTAAAGCTTTGGGGCTTGCAATTCGAGGCCAATGGAATCGCCATTCATGGAAGCGAAGGGCCGAAGGACGCCCCTTACCTCCAGGCAGACCGCATTTTGGTGCAAGGGAAGATCTTGTCGCTGTTTTCCAGGCGACTAGCGTTGAGCAATCTGCTCATCGAGCATCCGGTGGTGGACATTATTGTTTATCCCGATGGAAGGACGAATCAGCCCACTCGACCCCCGTCGGAATCGCAGCCAAGCTCCGGCGCTCCAATTGTCGATCTCGCCGTTGAGCGCGTGGAAATCAACAATGGCGAGCTCCTTTTCAACCAGCACAAAATTCCGTTTGAGATGGTTGGGGAGCGATTTTCAGCGGGCGTAACCTACTCTGCGGCCGACAAAAGCTACGTAGGGAATGTCTCGCTCTCGCTGCTCTCCGCTCGTTACCGGAACTCGCAGCCGCTTCACGGCGACCTGGGGCTCTCGTTTCGTCTTGGACCTACGCAGGCTGAAATCACTTCGCTCAAACTGGCTGTCGATCATTCGACGTTGGATGCAAGCGGTACCGTCGTCAACTACAACAGGCCTGCGATTCAACTTCGTTACAAAGCTTCGCTGGATCTCCCAGAACTGGCGAAAACGGTCAAGGTAGCGGAAATCAGGACGGGGCGTCTGGACTTGGACGGTTCGGCAAAATATGAAAATGGCCGCTATGCGCTCGAAGGCCGACTCCATGGATATGGTCTCGGCTGGCGCGACTCAACGGTCAACTTTGCCGGTATCGAGCTGATGTCGCCATTCACGTTTGATCCGGAAAAACTCTCGCTGTCGAAAATCGCCGTTCGTGGCCTCGGAGGAAAAGCTGCGGGCGACTTCCAACTGGCCAACTGGAGTGCCCCCGCAACGGAAAAGAAGAATCCCCAGAAGGCCTCGGCAAAGCTGCACCTCGAACGTATGGAGTTGGATCAGATTCTGGCAGCATTTTTTATCGGAGATCCGTTGGCCTCTCCACAGAAGGCCGGATTAGGAGGGGCCGTTTCCGGCGAGGTTGGCGCTTCGTGGGAAAAGAAAGCCAGAGATGCGGTGATCGTCGCGGATGTGAAGATTGATGCGCCGCTGAATCGAAGTGATGAGCGAATTCCGTTCTCTGGGGAAGTGAAGGGGAGCTACGGTGTCCGTGACCATCGGGCTGATATCATCGTGGCCAACTTGACGACGCCGAAGATGCAGGTAAACGGCTCGGGAGCGCTTGCCGCGCAAAACTCTCAGTTCAACTTTACCCTCAATGCCGTCGACATTATTGAGTTTCAACCGATTCTCGACTATTTGCGCACTGGCTTGAGGCTGCCCATTCATAAAGCGGGACGGACATCGTTCCATGGAAGCCTGTTCGGAATCATCTTCGACCCTTCCGTGAAGGGCCATCTGGAGCTTCAGAACTTCGATACGCCCGCAGAGTTGTTCACTCGAGCGAGCCAGTCAACCCACGGGCGCAATATTCATTGGGATTCGCTGGCTTCCGATCTGGTTTACACGCCCTTCGGTTTGAGAGTGGATAACGGGCAACTGCGCCATGGCAGTTCTACGATTGCCTTTTCGGGAACTCTGGGTCTGGATGATGGCCGGTTCGATGCGGCCACGAGCGAGATCGCGGCAACAGGACGGGTCGATCACATCGATGTGGGCGAAGTTCAGTCGCTGGCTGGGCTCCAATATCCCGTTGGAGCAATCCTGGGCGGTAGCATTCACATGAACGGAACCGCGAATAGCCTCCGCGGAAGTGGCGACCTCCAGCTAACCGGCATTGTCGCCTATGGGGAGCCATTTCGGTCGTTCAAGTCTGACTTTAGTTTTGATGGGACGGAGTCGCAGTTCAAGAATATTCTCCTGGCTCATAACGGGGCAAAGCTGAGCGGCTCGGCCGCTTATAGCCCAGGCAACAAAGCGTTTCGTTTCGACCTCACCGGAACCGGCATCAGCATTGAGGACTTCCATCGGTTCGTGCCGCAGCGCGTCAAAATCGAAGGCAAGGCCGAATTTCATTTCACCGGCGCAGGTTCGTTGGATGCACCCATCATTAACGGCCAGGCCAGCCTTCGCAATCTGGTCCTGAATGGTGAGCAGGTCGGCGACCTTACAGCCAAAGCGGAGACTCACGGCGTAGACCTGCACCTGAGCGCCAATTCGAGTTTCCGCCAGGCTCTCTTCACGCTCGACGGCGATATTCAGCTGCGTGACGATTTTCCCGGTAAGGTGACTGTCAAGTTTGATCATCTCAACTTCGATCCGCTGATCCTCGCGTATTTGCAGGGCAAGATCACAGAGCACTCTTCGCTGGATGGGTCGATCGAACTCCGTGGTCCTATGAAAAACTTGCGGAGCCTGAGCGGGGAAGGCACGATCCAGCAGCTCGCGGCAACCGTAGAAAACGTGAAGCTGAAAAACAACGGGCCAATCCATTTTTCATTTGCGAAAGAGGCGCTCCAGGTCGATCAATTTCATATAGGCGGCGACGGAACCGACCTCTCCCTGCATGGTGGGGTCCAGCTCGTGGGTGCACATAACCTCGATCTCCAGAGCAATGGCCACCTGAATCTCAAATTGCTGGAAGGCTACTATCCAGGCGTGGTTCCCACCGGAATGACCAGCTTCACGGTGCATGCGGCGGGGCCTGCGGAGCACCCGCGCATTGACGGCAACATGGAGGTCGTAGACGGAGGGCTGGCGTTCACCGATTTTCCAAACGGCCTGAGCCAGATCAACGGTTCGCTGGCTTTCGCCGAAGATCGCATCCAGATACGAAAGCTGACCGCGCGTACTGGAGGCGGCCTGCTGGATCTTGGCGGCTTTATTACCTATCGCAATGGTGTCTACTTTGACGTGACCGCGACAGGAAAAGACATTCGTTTGCGCTATCCGGCGGGCCTTAGCTCTTCCGCCAGCGCCAATTTGCGGTACACGGGCTCGGCCCAAAGCTCGGTGCTCTCGGGCGACGTAATCATTACCCGTTTTGCCATCAACCCGCACTTCGATTTTGCCCAATATCTGGCCAGCAGCAAGAACTCTATCCTGCCTTCGGCTCAAAACCCGTTTTTGGACAATCTGCGGCTCGACGTTCGCGTAGCGACCACGCCTGAGCTTCGCGTGGAGACTTCTTTGGCCAAAGTCTCTGGCGATGCCGATCTTCGCCTGCGCGGTACGGTAGGCAAACCAGCGGTGCTTGGCCGCGTCAACATTGCCGAAGGGGACATCTCTTTGAATGGAACGCGGTATCGGTTAGAGCGCGGAGATATAGCTTTTACCAATCCGCAGATGATTCAGCCGGTAGTGAACGCTGAGATCTCCGCTCGGGTTCGCGACTACGATATTGTGATCGGCTTTCACGGTCCCATCGACAAGCTGAGCACCACCTACCGCTCCGATCCTCCTTTGCCGACCGGCGATATTATTGCCTTGCTGGCTTTCGGACGGACGCGCACCCAGGATGTCTACAACTCTCAGCCTGGACAGAACTTGAGCGATTCGCTTACCGACAATGCTACCGATGCCGTGCTCGGGCAGGCATTGAGCACGGTTGTTGGAAGCCGCGTCCAGAGGTTGTTCGGTGTGAGTAGCGTAAAGATCGATCCGCAGATCGGCGGTCAGGTGAACAACCCCAACCCTCGGGTCACGATTGAGCAGCAGATCAAGAACAACCTGACCGTGACATACGTGAGCAATCTTTCGCAGTCCTCCGCGGAGCAGGTTATTCAGGTTGAATACAACGTAACCAAGGGCATCTCCATCGTAGCTGTCAGAGACCAAAATGGAATCCTAAGCTTTGATGTCCGGCTGAAGAAGCGTAAGCGCTAGCCGGGAAGGAACAAGACCATGACCTGGGCCCTGCACAAACCGTTTGCAGCCGAGCGCCTCTCGATGGTGGAACTGCAACTGCGGCACAGGGGCATTCAGGATGAGCGCGTGCTGGCTGCGATGAATCGGGTGCCGAGGCACGAGTTTGTCCGCGAGGAAGACTGGCCGGAGGCCTACGCCGACCATCCTATTGCCATTGCCGAGCGCCAGACGACCTCACAGCCCTACATCATTGCAGCGATGCTCCAGGCCGCTGCCATCAAGGACAGCCAGCGTGTTCTGGAGATCGGAGCTGGCTCCGGCTACCAGACTGCTTTGTTGAGCGAGCTTGCGAGCGAAGTCCTTGCCGTGGAGCGTTATCCAACGCTGATCAAAGGGGCCAAAGCGACTCTGGAGCGCCTCGGATACAAGAACGTGACGATGGTCGAAGGCGATGGATCGTTAGGTCTGGCCTGGGCCGCGCCATTTGACGCAATCATTGTCTCCGCCGCAGCCCCTACGATTCCTACGGCGCTCATGCAGCAGCTTGCCATCGGTGGCCGATTGGTCATTCCCGTGGGAGACGCCCAGCAGCAAATCCTGCAAATCGTGTGCAAGCAGCCGGGCGGCTTAACCGTGGAAACTCTTGAGGGTTGCCGCTTCGTCCCGCTCATCGGCCAGCAGGGTTTCGCTGCTTAAGGTTCATGGAAACATGATTGCGCGATGGCATTCCCGCCTCGGAGAAATGCCATCGCCGCTCGATAGAGTGATTTCGTAGTTGATTTACCTATTTACTCCTGGGTTTGGTAGAGGCCGGGCGGGGATTCGCTCCACTCTGAGCCGGGCCGCCTGGCATAGGGCACACTGGACGCGAATTGGGGCAAAAGCAGCCCGTTCCACTAGGATCTGGTCCAAATGGACAATCGCATGTTGTAAGGCCGTTATCTAAGACTAGACACTCTGCTTGGGGATTCTGATTTCCCGTCAGTGGCGAGCGCTTCACATCGGTAGAGGCTGGATTGGATCCTGATCCAATTTGCCAAAAGGGTGTGCCAGCAGACCCGATCCGGCGAGATGCCGAAGGAGTGTCTTGGTCTGTCGCTGTGGTTTGTTGCAAGGCTGTAGCTTGCGACTTGGGTGCAACTTCCAGAGCTCTCGCTACGGGCGAGCTTAGAAACGCGCCAAAAAGAATCGTTGCGAACGCCATCCAAAACTTGTTCATTTTCGTTCCTTTTAGAAGTTTATAGTTCTTGGGATTTGGACTGCTTTGAATCTTGAGACTGCGGATTTCGGGCCCTGTGCAGACTGGGTAGTAACAGCGGATGCAGGGCGGGATTGTAGCAGCCGTGCATTCGTTGGGACAAGAATCTATCGCTGACAATAAATCCAATTGCCTCGGTCTTGTTCGGTTCTTTTACTTCGATTCCGACGTAGCAGGAGTCCGGCAACCGGAACCATTCGGTTCGAAGAAGCAATGTACCTGTGCAAGATCGCGGCTCGGCGGCGTGACCATGCCATTCCACTTGTCGGAGATCGCCTGAATTTGAGTGGAGTTCATTGCCCAGGAGAGAGGTGCGTCGTCGTCCGGGAAGACAAAACTCGCCACATGAACGCGCACACCTGCATCACCGCTGTTCGATGACTTCGCCCAGCGCCTCACAAAGAGATCCAGTTGCTGCTGGTCGCGGATCAACTGCGCGGAGGTACGGGCGCTGACCAGGCCCGCGATTGGAGCATAGGTTTGAAAGAGCCATCCGGTTCTCGTGGGGTTTGGCTCGGGATCGGGAGGAAAGGATCGAATCTGAATTACCAGAATATCGCTTGGCAGGGGGCTGGACTTCTGCTGCAAAGCGGTAAAGCCCTCGTCCAGCCACTCAATAAGGCTGGAGACGCCATAGTTGTCATAGTAGCCGCCATCGATCAGATGATAGCCGCGACCCGGCTGGTTTAGCTCTCCTAAAGCAGGCAAGCTTCGTGCGGCCGGGGTTACGTAGGGAAACGTCGCTGCCAGACGCACCGCAGTTACCACCGGCAGGTCAGAGCCAGGGAGCATCTCGTAGAAGCTCCGTTGTCGCGGCGCTGTACCCGAAGCGGCGATGTCTGTAGTTGCGAAAGCGAGCGGTTCGCCTGTTTCCGTGATCGTGGAGTTGAAGATGACGGCCGGACGCTCGCCTTCCACAACCCCGGTTCTCCAATCGGACAGCATGGCTTGCACACCGCCGTTCTTTCTCCATGTTTGTTCCAATACATAGCCTCGATCCAGCAGCTTGGCTTCTCGCCACACGTTCATATATGGAAAAAAGATGCGGGGAACGTCGCGGTAAACCAGAGCCCAGGCAACCCCGTCGAGGCCGGGTTCGGAGGCTACGCGCGGTAGCGCGGCGAGTTCTTGACGATCCATCGGCTGGCCAGGGTGGTACAGGTTCATGAAGAACATCGATCCGGTAGCGCCGCCTGAGACCGAGCTGATCAGCGCAACCGAGTCGGCAAAGGCGGCGTTCTGCCAATGGGTCGATTGATTCTGCAGACCCGCCAGAACCTGGGCCGTCCATGCGGCAGCCTGGATTCCGCCTCCAGCAGTAGCGACGAGGACAATTGGCTTCTTCTGTCGTATGCGGGTCTCCAAAACCTCGGCTGGACGCACGGTTGGAATTTTTGCTCCTGCGTAGGTCTCCCTGGCGTCGTAATAGTGATCGGAAGAGGGCGAGAGACCACCCAAGGTAATCAGCAGAATCACGGGCGCCACGAGTGGAATACGGTAACGATCCAGCAGGAAGGCAAAGAAGGAAAAGATCCAATTCAGGTTCAGGAGCAGCAGCAGGACGAAGGTAATCGCGGAGACCGCGGGCTTTTCCATGTGCTGCCACGTATAGATATCGATCACGAGGTAGAGAAGGATTGTGGCTGTGGTGAACAGTAGAGCCAGCCAATGGCCGCCCCAAAGAAATCCGTCTTTGGGGTTGAGATAGCCGATCCAAAGGCCCCGCGGGAGATGGTCTCGTATCCACCGGCCAACTGCGGGTATCCAGGCAGGGAGAATTTCATGGGCATTCGCCCACCGTAGCCAATCGATCATGAAACGGGGAGCGGGAAAGGTGTAAGCGGCATCCTGGGAGCCTGCTGGGGCGAGAAGCACCGCGAAAAAGATCGCTGTGTAAGCCAGCAGATAGGCGGTCGCAATGCCCCCCAGGATCGCAAAGGTACGCTTGGTGATCGCGTCAGAATCGTAGTGGAAACCCGCGTACGGTGTGAACTGCGCCAGCAGAATTGGGAGCGACAGAAACGTGACTTTCACCACGGAGGCGGTGCTCAAGTTAACTGCCCACAACTGTTGCGGCAGTCCGAAGCGGTCCGAGCCGTTCAGCAGCACAAGCCGGGCTGTGAGCAGCAGGCTCCATGCCAAGACCACCGTCGCTACCGTGCACCAGAAAGTTGCGCCGGGCGTGAGAAAGAACAGGTTTTGCAGAAGGATTCGCGCTGGCCACAGGGCGATCACGGGAAATAGCGCCATGACCGCGCCGATCAGCACCGGGACCCGACGCAAGTACAGATAGGCAGCCCAGGTGGCGATTCGTTCGAACAAGCTTGCGGGAGGCTGAACGACAGGAGCGGAAGCGTTCATGGGTGTCACTCCTAAAGATCTGTGCGGGAAATATTATCCTGGTTCGTTCTTTCGTGAACAATTTGCACTCGTGGTTCGTGCCGGCTCATGGTTGCGGCCCAAATATGCGATGTTGCTTCGTGTGGAATGGTCTAAAATATCCAGTGCAGCTTTTCAAGGACATCGCAGCCACGCTTGAGATGATCCGGTGGGAGCACTCGATTTTTGCTCTCCCCTTCGCTCTATGCGGGGCCATGCTCGCCGCCGGAGGATTGCCGACGGCCGTTCAGTTGGGTTGGATTGTCGTCTGCATGGTATCGGCGCGGTCGGCAGCCATGGCTTTCAACCGGCTCGCGGACGCGCAGATCGACTCCGCCAATCCACGGACTGCCGCCAGGGCCATCCCAGCGGGTCTGCTCTCCAGGAAATTTGTCGCTCTATTTATCGCGGTTTCCTGCGTGGTTTTCGTCTTGGCCGCTGCCAGGCTGAATCGGCTTACATTCTTTCTCTCGCCCCTGGCGTTGGCCATTGTGCTGTTCTATTCGTTTACCAAGAGATTTACGCGGTGGTCGCATCTTGTGCTCGGCTTTGCTCTTGGCGTGGCTCCCGCAGCCGCGTGGATAGCCGTTCGCGGCTCTCTGGATGTCCGCATTCTGATTCTGACAGCGGCTGTCACGCTGTGGGTGGCGGGCTTCGATGTGCTCTATGCCTGCCAGGACATCGACTTTGACCGTTCCTATCGCCTTTACTCCGTGCCTCAAGCGTATGGAATCCGCAATGCGCTATTGCTGGCGCGCGGCCTCCATCTGCTTATGCTTTTGCTGCTGGCAGCCCTGGTGATCATGTTTGGATTGGGAAAACTGGCGGTGCTCGGCGTGGTTGCGGTTGCGCTGCTCTTGATCTACGAGCACTCTTTGGTCTCCGCTAACGACCTTAGCAAGCTCAATGCCGCGTTTTTCACCATGAACGGCGTGATTGCCGTAGTGTTCTTTGTTTTTGTGGCGGCAGATTTACTGTGGCGCGCTCGGCGCTAGCTGCAAGAATAAATCTATTTGGCGAGCAGTACGTCAAGGGTCGTTAGGACGCAAGCTTTGGGGAACTCTTCAGCAAAAGTAACCTTCCCCCAATGTACCGTTTCCGCCAGCCTTCGTTTCCGATATCATTAAAGACAATGGCTACCGCAACTTTGAATCTACCGCATGCATTTCAGACGGACGATTCCCGTCTGCTCCCGATTGCCGATAAAGTACGCGCTCGCGAACGCCTGAGCTTTGACGATGCAGTTGCGCTCTATCGCTCCGCCGATATTCTGGCTGTGGGATGGCTGGCCAATCAGGTGCGCGAGCGGATGCATGGGAAGGTAGCCTATTTCAATGTGAACCGGCACATCAATCCCACCAATGTGTGCGTGGCCGCTTGCCGTTTATGTGCCTTCGGGCGCAAGAAGGACTCTCCCGGCGCTTATACCATGGCGCTCGAAGAAGCCTATGAATCGGCGGCTTCCGGGTATTCCGAGGCCGTCACCGAATTTCATATTGTCGGCGGGCTGCATCCCGATCTTCCGTTTCAGTATTACCTCGATCTGATTGCCGGCTTGAAGGCGCGTTTTCCGCAGGTCCACATCAAAGCCCTTACGATGGTGGAGATAGCATTTCTCTCAAAGCGGGCCAAGCTCACTCTCGAAGAGACATTCCGGCAATTGAAAGAAGCCGGGTTGGATTCTCTTCCTGGCGGGGGTGCGGAGATTTTTGCCGAGCGGGTGCGTCGCGTGATTTGCGACCACAAGATCGACGGCCAGCAATGGCTCGATACCGCGCGCATTGCCCACAATCTTGGGTTGAAGACCAACGCTACCATGCTCTACGGGCACGTGGAAAATGAAGAGGATCGCGCCGACCATCTCGTTCGCCTGCGCGCGCTGCAGGATGAGACGCATGGCTTCCAGACGTTTATTCCGCTGGCGTTCCATCCGGCTAACACTCCGCTGCAACATCTGATGACCACAACTGGAATGCTCGACCTGAAGCAGATTGCAGTCAGCCGTTTGGTGCTCGACAATTTCCCACACATCAAGGCCTATTGGCAGATGATGTCGCCCAAGATCGCCCAGATTGCACTGCGCTTTGGCGCCGACGATGTGGACGGCACCGTAATCGAAGAGAAGATCTATCACGACGCGGGCGCGACCACTCCGCAGGGAATGCGGCGCAGCGAACTAATGCGCCTGATTACCGAGGCTGGATGCGAACCAGTGGAGCGCGACACTATGTATCGGGCCGTCACGCGAACCGAGACCTCGTTTAGTATCTCGGTATAGGCGAACAGGACTTTAGTCCTACCCTAAGTTTCGACTTAGGCGCTTTCTGCGTATGTCACGCTGAGGCCTGCGGGAACTCTCATTTTTTCCGAGTGGTTGTCCGTTTCATGACGTTTCTTGGCGCTTTTATTCCACTCTGAATCGGTATAGAAAATTCAAAGCTCGTCTTGGTGGGAGGTGTAAAATCGCATCAAGCGAGGCCTTCGGACCTTCTTTTGACGGGGATCTTCTCCCTATGCCGAGGCAATCATGAACATTCATCTCCGTTTCAAGGCCGGTAAAACCCCGGAAATCGAACGCGAATTTCAACATCAGGTTGAGAAGCTTCAGCGCAGGCTGCATCTGTTCAAGCCGGACCTGGTAAGCCTGAATGCGCTCGTAGACGACGAAAATGGGCAAGGTGCGAGCGCATCGCTCAATCTGCGGCTGCCCTCGGGACAGATGGCTTCGCAAAAAACGGCGGAGAACGCGGTTGCCGCCCTCAAGGCTTCCTTTACCGATCTCATGACGCAGCTTACGAAGCACAAGGACATGCTGCGCAAGCGGTGGAGTTGGCGATCCAGGCAGCGCACTGGGGCCGAACGTTCTCCTAACAGCCGTTCTACGAATAGCTCTGGGTATAACAAAGAGACGCAAGTCGCGGAATCGGTTCGGGCCGAAGGTGCCCCCGCAGCTTCGCCGCAAGGTGATGGAAGTGGGGACGTGGGGGAGTGGATCGCTGCCAACTTGCCCAAACTGCGGCGCTTCGTCGACAGGGAGCTGCGCTATCGCGTGCTTACCGGACTCATCCGCGATGGCCAGGTAACGCGGGAAGAAGTAGTGGACGAAGTCATCGTAGATGCCCTCTCGCACGAAGAAGGCAAAGCCGAGCAGCTCTCGTTTGAAAGCTGGTTTTACCGGCTGGCCTTGCGGGCGATTCGACATCTCATTAGGGCCAACGCCGATACCGGCAATGTTTCTCTCGATGCGCCCGCGGGCATACCCAATGTAACCGCTAGCGACGAAAATGTCCTGCAGTATCACCAGCCGGACGATAGCCTGCCCGAAGAGAGCGTAATTCCGGACCGTAGCGTAATGACGCCGGAACAGATTGTTGCGGGCGAAGAGATGGTGGCGCAGCTCGACTATGTGCTGCACGAAGTGAGTCTGGAGGACCGCGAGGCCTTTGTCCTCTATACGCTGGAAGGCTTCACCATTGACGAGATCGCTCGGATCACAGACAGGTCGCCAGACCGCGTCCGGCGACACATCCGCAAGGCCCGCGAGAAAATACAGAAGAAATTGCCTGCCCAGAACGAATTCCGAAGGAGCCTGCTGCAGCGTTCCCACGTTGCATAAGAGTTCCGTTTCGCAAAAGAAAACAATTCAAGGAGATGACAACGCATGACACCGCGTGAACAAATCCGGCGCTTGGCACAATTCGAGTCGGACTCCGAGTGTGCCGTCAGCTTTTATTTTCAGCCACAGAAACCCCGAAATAACTCTCACCGTGAGGAGGCGATCCAGGTGAAAGACCTGGTGAAAGAATGCTTGCGCCGTGCCGAGCGCAACGGGCAGCGGCAGGGTTTGCGCGCCGACCTGGAGAGGGTACTGGAGGCTGCCGGGCAGCTTCGCGGAAATCATTCCCGGGGCAAGGCCATTTTTGCCTGTGGCGAGAAAGGCATCTGGCGTGAAATGGATATTCCCCCGCAACTCGATCGGTCGTCGCTCGTCGTGTCATCGCGCTTTCATTTGAAGCCCCTGGTGGCTGCCTATTCCGATTCTCTCCGTACATGCATCGCCCTAATCGACAGGGAGCGGGCCAGGATCTTCACCTTGATGGAAGGCGAACTGATTCCCAAGCCGGACCTGTATCTGGGATCTCTGCCGAACCTGGGCAGAAGCGATGGCTTTGCGGGCTATGACGGCGGACACCGGGAGCGCCATGTTGAAAATGAGGTGATGCATCACTTCAAGCAGCTTGGAGAATCTCTGCGAATGCTCTTTCATCTCGATAGATTCGAGGCTCTTCTCATCGGCTGCCGCGACGAGACGTGGCCTGAAATTGAACCGCATCTGGGCTCCGACATGCGCCAGCGATTGATTGGCCGTCTCCAACTAGATCCCGGTGTCGCCCCGGCGGAAGAGGTTCGCAGCCAAGGGGAAAAAGTTGTCAGTGAATTTATGGTGCGGGAGCGCGATCGGATCACGCGCGAGGTTCTGGCTGAGGCACGTAGGAATGGCCGGGGAGCGGTGGGATTGCGCCATGTGCTTACGGCCCTGGCGCGCCAGGAGGTACAGACGATTGTGGTCAGCCGCCACCTTGCGGCCGAGGCGGTTGAATGCACGCGTTGCGGTCACTTCGATACCCGTATGGTTCGCCGTTGTGCGCTTTGTAGAAATGCAACGAAGGATGTCGCAGACATTGCCGATGCGCTGGTTGACCTTGCGCTGCGAAACGGAGCGGATATTGTGTTTGTGAATGGCGATTCCGTTCTCGAAAAATCGGGACGTGTCGGGGCCTTGCTGCGTTATCGCGCCGATCAAAATACGCCGCGGAAGATTGCTGTATAGGCAGGGACTGCGGCCTAATGAATGGATCGGACTGAGTCAGAGGAAAGCCTCGCCAAGCGG
The DNA here is from genome assembly GCA_035295685.1 of Candidatus Angelobacter sp. Lineage (GTDB taxonomy): Bacteria > Acidobacteriota > Terriglobia > Terriglobales > Acidobacteriaceae > Angelobacter. The sequence goes on along the minus strand of DATGIO010000072.1, from coordinate 61,513 downwards.
GTGCAATCCTTATTTCATGGTGTTATGCTTCTGTTCAATTTTTGAACACGAGGTTACCCCATGAAACGCAGAGACTTCCTTTCCGGTATAGCGCTCACCTCAGCATCGCTGGCGGCAGGCGCTACTGGAAACGGCGATGGTGGCGCGCCATCGAATCACCCAGGCAGCCATACTCCGTCTTCGCCAGCTTCTGGCGGAGCAAAAAACACCATTGTGTGCGCGCTGAACGGATTTGAATATGTCGATGCGGCTCATGAGCAGTTGCGCGCGGGTGCGGACACTCTGGATGTTGCCATCAAGGTTGTGTCGGGTCCGGAAAACGATCCGAACGACACCAGCGTGGGCCTCGGCGGCCTTCCCAACGAAGAAGGCGTTGTAGAGCTCGATGCCTGCTGCATGCACGGCCCTACCCGCAGGGCGGGCGCAGTGGGTGGTGTGCGCGAGATTAAGAACGTCGCCGCGGTGTCCAAATGCGTGATGGAGCATACCGGCCACGTAATGCTGGTGGGCGAAGGGGCAACTCGATTTGCCGTGGCCATGGGCTTTCCCAAGGAGAATTTGTTGACCGAGCACTCCCGCAAGATCTGGCTGCTGTGGAAGGAATCGAGCGGCAATCACGATTGGTGGGGAAAGGGCTTGGCCGATCCAACGTGGAAGCCCGCGGAACCGATGGCCAAAGAAGTCGAGGGCTTTCCCGAGCCTGTGCAGAAACTGTACGCACTGGCCGGGGATCTCGGCATTCCAACCGAAAACCGTATGGAAGCCATTTACAAGGTACTGAATCCTCCGCACGGTACTATCAACTGCTCCGTGCTGAATGAAAAAGGAGAGATGTCGAGCGTAACCACAACCAGCGGCATGGCCTGGAAGCTGCCGGGCAGATGTGGAGACTCTCCGATTATTGGCGCAGGCTGCTATTGCGATCAGGACATAGGCGCGGCCGGAGCCACAGGAAGCGGCGAAGAAAACATCAAGATTGCGGGTGGCCATACCATCATTGAGAACATGCGTCGAGGCATGTCTCCGGAAGAAGCGGGTATCGATGCGCTGAAGCGTATTGCCCGCAACTACAACAACGATATGACCAAGCTGCAATACCTGGATATGATTTATTACATCCTGCGAAAAGATGGCGCCTACGCGGGCGTCAGCTTGTGGTCGGGTGCCGAGCAGAAGCCCGCTTCTTTTGTGGTTCACGATGGAAGCAAGAGAAGGGAAAAGTGTAAAGCCTTGTTTCAAGGCAGCCCGGGGAATTGGCCTCCCAAGCGAAAATCCTGATGGGCAGCAAGACGCAATCACCGCTGGCGTCGAAATCGAGATGCGAATCCGATGTAAAGTTCTGATCGCGAACGCCAGTTCCCTCTGTGGCGGCCTTCTGGCCGCCATTCTTGTTTCTTCGAATATTTCCTATCCTCAAGCTTCTTCTTAATTATTTCTTCTTAGATCGCGATTGAATTTGATAACGACTTATTTTCGTAGCGTATATTTCGATACCTACTAGCGTGGCTCTTGTACCAAGCAGAATCCATTGTTGTACCAGCTTGGTTGGTAGCTTAAGCCCTTGTGCAATCGAAGTTAGCAGTGAAGAGAGGGATGGTTCCCGGTAGGAAGATGCGTGCAAACCCCATATTTTTTGCGGGTTCCAGCATAGTTCATCCGATTTAATAATCTATAAGATATTTTCATTGAAACGATTCACTATGAGCTATACTGTTCACCGCTTTTTGCTTCCGGGGAAAGGCCCACGTCTGTGGGCAAGCGTGCGAGGAGAGCGCCTGATGAAATCGGAACCCGCTGGTTGTGCTCAGCAGCCCATTCTTGCTGTGCGTGGCCTTGTGCCCAGCTCTAACGAAATTCCTTCCTGCTGGGATGTGAGACAGCCGATGAAACTATCCCTCCGCCACACGCTGATCGGGACGTTTTTCCAGCCAACAAATTTGGCGAAAAACGGCAGCAACCGCCGCCCTGCCGAAGAACCGGCAGTATTCGTTACTCAACCTTCAGCGCTTGGGCTTCGGTAGCTCGCGATCGTTGAAGTCGATTCATTCACAGTTTTCTCTCCAGAAGCAGATTACGGACTGGAGCCTGACCATCTTAGGAGGTCTTCAAATGAAACGGGCCCTATTTGTTCTGGCCGCAGCAGTCACCATGTTATTCGGAATGTCACTTCAAGCTTCCGCGCAAGCTTGCGCCCCGCCCTGGCAGGTGGGTTTACAGATTTCCGTGGGCGAGGTTCTTTCGTTCAACGGGCACAACTGGACCGCGCTCCAGGGTGGATACACCTCGATCGACGGCTGGCAGCCACCCAACGTGCCCGCTCTCTTCAGCGATGCCGGAGCTTGTACCGGCACGGGCGGCAACGGTGGCGGAAATACATGTACGGCGAATCCTGGCGCCCCCACCGGACTTGCCTCTGCGTCCACAACTAGCTCTGGCACCATGTTGAGCTGGGCGGCCGTAACTCCACCGGCCAATTGCTCGATTACCGGCTACACGGTCTTCGAGAACGGAACTTCAATCGGCACGACCGCCGGCACGAGCTTTACGGTGAGTGGGTTGGCGGCTTCCACATCCTTTAACTTCACGGTTGCTGCTAGCGACTCGAATGGCTCCTCCGCGCAGAGCGCGGCGCTCAGCGTGACCACGGCGACGAATCCGAACAACGGTGGCGGTGGCGGCACTTGCTTCACGCCCTGGAGCGCAGCCACAACCTATCACGCGGGCGATCAAGTAAGCCTGAATGGCATCAATTTTAAGGCGAACTTTTTCTCGCAAAATCAGAGCCCGGCCACCAACAGCGGCGGCGCCGGCAGCGGCGAGCCCTGGACGAACGTCGGCGCATGCAGCACTTGCAGCGTCATTGCCAGTGCTCCTGGTACGCCCACGGCCTCCGGAACCACTTTCAGCAGCACGAATCTCAGCTGGCCGGCTGTCACAGCGCCCGCGAACTGCGCCATCACCAGCTACTCCATCCTGAAAAACGGCAGCGTGATTGGCACGAGCGCAACCAACAGCTTTACCGTGAATGGCCTTGCCGCTCAGTCCACGTTCAATTTCTCGGTGGAAGCCAACGATGGGGCCGGTACTTCCGCTCCTAGCGCCACGGTTGCGGTGACCACGCCGCAGTGCACGGGGTCCCAATGCAACGCCAGCGGGAACCTGGTCTTCTCGTCCTACAAGGACGTCACCACCAATGCCGACTTCAATACCGGTCTCCAGAGATCGGCTGTGACGGGAACGGTGCAGCCGGTTACCACGGCGATGCCGAACCAGACCTTGATTTGGTCTTTTGCTACGGGCACCTGCGATAACGAAAGCTGGGCTGGCATCACCCCGGCGCAGGAAGCCGCCAACGTGCAAGCCTTTGTGAACGCCGGCAAGCACTACATCATCAGCACCGGCGGCGCCAATGGGGCTTTCGATTGCTCCAGCGGACAAGGCCTGATCAACTTCATCAACCGGTATAACTCGGCGAACCTGGTCGGCATCGACTACGATATCGAGCTTGGCCAGTCGCAACAGTTAATCGATGACTTGATTAACGCGACGATTGTGGCGCAGAAGCAGTTCCCGAACTTGGTGTTCAGCTTCACCATCCAATCGCTCGGCACTCTGCAGGCGAATCCGATCACCGGCGGAAGCGTGGGTGGAACGGTCGTCAACGAAATCAAGCGCCTTAACTTGGGTGGCAACTTCGTCGTCAACCTGATGACCTTTGACTACGGCTCAACCAACGTGAACAACTGCGTCGTGTCCAATGGCAAATGCGACATGGGACAATCCGCGATTCAAGCTGCGCAGGCGCTCAACCAGCAGTCTGGAATTTCTCTTAGCCATATCGGCGTCACCATGATGGTCGGTCAAGCCGATACGCAAGATGAAATCACCTCCCTGGCAGATATCGATACCATTGATGCCTTCGCCCTCTCCAACGGCATGCCGGCCGTACGCTTCTGGGCGTTCGACCGCGACACACCCAGTGGAAGCGGAAACAATACCAGCAGCGGCACAACCGTTCCGGCGCTTGGATACACCCATGAGTTCCTGAACACGCTGCACGTTCAGTAACCAAAAACCAGTTAAGCGTCTGCGGAGCAATCCGCAGACGCTATCTTGATGTTTCAGCATTTCAGGGTTGTTATAGTCTTGGTGGCTTCAGGCGAAGCGGACCTTCACATCCGGTCGGTCGGCCAGATGAATGCTTTCGACAAACCGTACGCTGCCGCTTTGACGGGTCATGACGATGGACGAGGTACGGGTTCCATCTCCAAAGAAGCGGACGCCTTTCATTAAGGCGCCTTCGGTCACGCCGGTGGCCGCAAAAATTAAGTGGTCGCCAGGCGCGAGATCTTTGGATGTATAGATTTTCTTCTTATCGGCGATACCCATCTTGCGCGCGCGTTCTTCCTGTTCGGGACTGTTCATCACCAGCCGTCCCAGGATTTCGCCGTTGAGGCAGCGGACTGCCGCCGCGGTAATTACGCCTTCCGGGGCTCCGCCGATTCCCATCACCGCGTGAACGCCGGTGCCCACCACTGCCGCCGCGATTCCGGCGGAAAGGTCGCCATCGCTGATAAGCCGTATGCGCGCCCCGGCTTTGCGAATGTTGGCAATCAAGTTTTCGTGTCGGGGACGCTCCAGTACTACAACCACCAGGTCTTTCACCTGGCGGTCAAGGCGCTTGGCGATGGCTTTCAGGTTGTCCGCAACCGGCGCGTCGAGATCAACTGCATCTTTGCAGGAAGGCCCAACGACCAGCTTTTCCATATAGCAGTCGGGTGCATTCAATAAGCCGCCTTTTTCGGAAGCCGCCAGCACTGTAATTGCTCCGGGCGATCCAGTGGCGCACAGGTTCGTGCCTTCCAGCGGGTCGACCGCAATGTCTACCTGGGGAAAGGCTGATCCGTCATGCCAGCCCGCTCCTACATGTTCGCCGATGTACAGCATAGGAGCTTCATCGCGCTCTCCCTCTCCGATCACGATGGTTCCGCGCATCGGAACGGTTTCCATGGTGCTGCGCATGGCCTCGGTGGCTACTTTATCGGCCTTATGACGGTCGCCCTCTCCCATCGTTTGCGCGGAAGCAATGGCGGCATCTTCCACGACCCTTACAAATTCAAGGGCCAGTTCAAACTCCAGATTGGCGGCAGCCTTCTTTTCCACTGCGGGTTTTTCCTTTGCTTCGATCGCCATAAGGGCCTCCGGTTGCTTGTTGGGTCTGGACCCGAGCTAAAACGCGCTGATACCGGTAATGTTCTCGCCAATAATCAGCGCATGAATGTCATGCGTGCCTTCGTAGGTTTTCACGGTTTCCAGATTCATCATATGGCGCATGATTGGGTAGTCGTCGGCAATGCCGTTGCCGCCCAGAATGTCGCGGGCCATGCGGGCACACTCCAAGGCCATCCACACGTTGTTTCTCTTGGCCATTGAAATATGCTGGTGCGCAGCTTTTCCTTCGTCTTTGAGCCTGCCTACCTGAAGCACCAGGAGCTGCGCCTTGGTGATCTCACTGATCATCCAAACCAGCTTCTCCTGCACAAGCTGATGAGATGCAATCGGTTGGTCGCGGAACTGCTTACGCACTTTGGAATATTGCAGGGCCGTGTCGTAGCAGGCCATCGCCGCCCCCATCGCGCCCCATGCAATGCCGTAGCGGGCTTGGTTAAGGCACATCAGCGGGGACTTCAGTCCGTCGGATTTTGGTAGCAGATTTTCCGCGGGGATATGAACGTCCTGCAGGGAGAGGCCGGAGGTAACAGAGGCGCGAAGCGACCATTTGCCATGAACATCGTGCGCTTTGAAGCCGGGCCTGTCTGTTTCCACCAGAAAGCCGCGCACTCGATTGTCATCGGCCTCAGACTTGGCCCAAACCACGGCCACATCGGCAATCGAGCCGGAGGTGATCCACATCTTCTCTCCGTTCAGCACGTACTCGTTGCCGACTTTCTTTGCCCGAGTCCGCATGCCTCCAGGATTGGAGCCGAAATCGGGTTCGGTGAGGCCAAAGCAGCCGAGCTTTTCACCCTTCGCGAGTCCAGGAAGCCATTTGTCTTTTTGTGCATCCGTCCCAAAGGCGTAGATGGGATACATCACCAATGCGGACTGCACGCTTACGAACGAGCGCAAGCCACTATCGCCGCGTTCCAACTCCTGTGTGACGAGGCCGTATTCCACATTGGACATTCCGGCGCAGCCGTAGCCCTTGAGGTTCGCGCCGAAAAAGCCCAGTTCGCCCATGGGCTTGACCAACTCCCGGGGAAACCGCCCGTCGCGATTGCATTGCTCGATGATGGGGATGACGTTGTCTTCTACGAACTTGCGGGTAGTATCGCGAACCAGTCGCTCTTCGGAGCTGAGGAGGGAATCGAGCTCGATGAAATCCACTCCTTTGAATTTAAAAACAGACATAAGGACTCTTTTCTTCTTTTTGGGCTTCCAGATTCATATTGGGATAAAGACTTACATCAAGTGGGCGGAAAACAGTACGGTCGGGAATGCGGTGTTTTTCCGCGCACGGCAAACTTTACAAGCTAACAGACAGGCAAAGGCGGGTCAAACAAAACAGGCTGCCTGCAAGCGCATCCAGAGGGTTTGTTTATTAAACACGCGGCGGGAAGATGAATAAAAAAACGAAAAACCTAAAATTTGGCGCGTTCCTCAAGGGTGCGTGAGTAGCGATTTCGCGCTCTGTGGTACATGGCTCAGGGTCTGTACTTAAAGAGCTACTCCGCACTATCTTGGGAAATGGTTCTTTCTATTGCTTTGATTCCTCAAGAAACATCAACACGCGATCGGATGTCCATGTGGCGGCGCCACATCCGAAACTGTACACATATTACGGTATTTCTGGGGCTAGATCGAATACGATTTCCGAGATAGCAGCACAAAACATTCTTCCCTCTATGTGCTGTAGTCTGCGTTGATGTGTACGTATTCAGCGGTGAGGTCGCAGGAGAGAAACTCGAGGTTTGCCTTACCCGCACCCAGCGTGAAACGGATTTCATAGGTAGGCTCCTTCATGGTCTGGTGAGCGCGGTTCTTATCGAATGGATGGGCCACTCCGTTGCGGCAGATCTGCTGGCCTCCTAAGTAAATGTTGATGCGGCTGGGGTCGATCTTAACTCCGGAGTATCCAATCGCCGCCAGCAGCCTTCCCCAGTTTGGATCGGCTCCGGCCCAAGCCGTCTTGACCAGAGGCGAGTTGGCAATCGAGCGCGCGATCTGCCGCGCATCCTTCTCGGAGCTCGCTTGTTCGATCTTGAGGCGCACGACATGCTTGACCCCTTCTCCATCGGCCACGATTTGTTGCGCCAGCGAACGGCAAACGCTGTGCAGAGCGGCTTCAAACGGCCGGCGGACAGCGCCCAATCCGACTTCGCTTTTGCCGCTGGCAAGCAGCAGCACCGTGTCGTTGGTCGAGGTATCCCCGTCGATAGAGATATTGTTGAAGCTCACATCGACCGCGCTGCGCAACATCTTCGCCAGGCTGGAAGGTGAAGCGTCGAGGTCTGTAAACAGATAGACCAGCATGGTCGCCATGTTCGGATGAATCATGCCCGCGCCTTTGGCTACTCCAGCCAGGCAAACGGAGCGTCCGCGATGGCTGATTTCTTCATATGCAATCTTGCTGCGTGTGTCCGTGGTCATGATCGCGGTGGCAAAGTCGGGTAGAGCTTCATGCGAAGCTCGGTGAATCAAGCCGGGCAGGGCGGCGGTGATTTTTTCTACGGGCAGGGGCACCCCGATAATGCCGGTGGACGAAGGAAACACCTGGTGCGCGGGCGCTTTGATTTGTTTTGCCACTTCGCGGCACACGGTATTTGCTGCGCGCAGGCCATGTGCACCGGTGGCACAATTGGCGTTTCCCGCGTTCACGAGTAGAGCGTGAACCCTGCCGCGTGATCGGCTCAGGTTCGCGCGGCCAACAGTGACCGGCGCGGCAACCACTTGGTTGCGTGTAAACATGGCCGCCGCCGAAGCGCCCTCAGGGGCCAAAGCCAGGGCCAGATCGGGCTTGCCGCTGGCTTTGATTCCAGCGGTAGCAGCGGAGAAGAGGAATCCCTGCGGAGGGCTGATGTTCAAATTTGGATCCTTACCAATGGGATAGGTATCAGCGGGTCGCGCATGCCGTTATTGTTCTTGGGGATCGTGCCGCGCACCATGGCAATTTCGTCGCAAGCCGTCAGGTTCGGACAATGCACGCAGTCTTTATAAATCTTGTCGGGAAGCTCCTCGCGCGTGGCGAAGGAGAACCCCATGTGAGCGAAAAAGTCTGGGATGCGCGTAAACAGGCACACGCATGTCACGCTGTGCCGGTCCGCCTCGCGCAACAGGCCTTCCACCAGCAGCCTGCCTGCTCCAATGCCTTTGGCATCGGATGAGACCGCGATCGAGCGGATTTCCGCCAGGTGCATTCCGTAAAGGTGGAGGGCACCGCATCCCACAATCTGGCCGTTTTCTTCCGCGACCAGGAAGTCGCGGATGTTTTCGCAAAGCTCCGGGGTGGTGCGCGGCAAAAGCGTACCTACTTCCGCGTAAGGCTGAATGATGGCGTGAATTTGCGCCACGTCGGGAAGAACTGCGTTACGCGTATGTGCCATGGGCCACCACCGTCAACTCCGAGAGCTTGTGGCGGGCTTCCGCCAATGCCTGCGAAACGCGCGCAGGGGCCGTGCCGCCGGGAACATCATGGCAGGCAAGAACGGCCTTCACGGTTAAATGTTGGTGAATGTCGGCGGCAAAGCCTGCGCTGAATTGCCGAAGCTCTTCGACCGAGAGGTCCTGCAGCTCGCAACCTTTTTCCACGCAGTGTTGCACAGCATGAGCTACCGCTTCATGGGCTTCGCGAAACGGCACGCCGTGCTGCGCCAGATAAGTGGCGGCGGCCATGGCGTTCATGAAGCCGCACTCGCAAACGGCCTGCATGCGGTCGAAGTTGAACTCCACGAGCCGTATGAACCCAGCGGCAATTTCGGTGCAATCGGTAGCTGTGGTGGTGGCCTCAAACAGGGGTTCCTGCGTCTCCTGCATGTCTTTGTTATAGGCGAGCGGCAGACCTTTGACTGTTGTCAGGAGCGCCACTTGATTGCCTATGAGGCGCGCTGCTTTTCCGCGAATCAGTTCCAGGGCATCGGGGTTCTGTTTCTGCGGCATTGCGCTGCTTCCCGTGGAATATGCCTCTGGCAGGCGGATGAATCGGTATTCCTGGGTGGCAAACAAGATGAATTCTTCGGCCAGGCGGCTCAAGTGGAGGCCGAGCAGAGAGAGCGCATTCACAAACTCCAGCGCAAAATCGCGGTCGCTGGTGGCGTCCATGCTGTTGGCCGTGGGACGGGTAAATTCCAGTTGCCGGCAAGCCAGCATGCGGTCGAGTGGGAGTGTCGCCCCGGCCACCGCGCCTGAGCCAAGCGGGCTTACATTGACCCGGTGACGGCAATCGGTCAACCTCTCCAGATCGCGCCAGAACATTTCAAAGTAAGCCAGCAGCCAGTGCGATACCAGCACCGGTTCTGCTCGCTGTAGATGCGTATAAGCGGGCATTGCAGCTTCACCGGCGTCAATCGCCCGATTCAGTAATGCCTCAAGCAGGTCTTGGAGCTTACGCCGAAGGTCGTCAATGCGATCGCGGACGAAAAGACGAAGGTCAGTCGCAATTTGTTCATTGCGGCTGCGTCCACTGTGGAGCTTCTTGCCCACATCGCCGATTAAGCTGATCAATTGCTTTTCGACGAAGTGGTGGATATCCTCAGCCTCCGTATCATGCAGGAAGCTCGGTTCATCCTGGCTCTTCTTCGCAATCTGGTCCAGTCCTGCGAGAATCAGGTCCCATTCGTCGTCTGAAATAATGTGCGCCGCGCCCAACGCTTGCGCGTGGGCGCGGCTGGCCGCCAGTTCATACAACAACAGTTTTTGGTCGAATGGAAACGATCTCTGCCACTGTTCAAAGCGCGGATCGAGTGGCTGCCGGAACCGCCCCGACCACATCTTCACTTCGTAACCTCTTGCCGCAGCCGCGCGCGGGAGCGCGCCGGAAGGCCCAAAATGCGGATGAATCCCTCGGCGTCTTTCTGGTTGTAGCTCGCGCTCATCGTAAACGACGAAAGGTCGGTGCGGTAGAGCGAGTAGTCAGAATGGCGTCCGGCAATGATCACATTGCCTTTGTATAGCCGCAGTTCGACCGTACCGGTAACTTCCTTCTGTGTCTGCTCGACAAAGCCATCCAGTGCTTCGCGAAGCGGCGTAAACCACAGGCCAAAGTAAACCAGTTCGGCATACTTTAGAGCGAGTTCCTGTTTAAAGTGCATGACGTCGCGGTCCAGGCAAAGTGCTTCCAACTCGCGGTGGGCGGTGAGCAGTAGAGTTCCACCCGGTGTCTCGTAGCAGCCGCGCGACTTGATGCCGACAAAGCGGTTTTCTACCAGATCCACGCGCCCGATCGCATTGCGCCCGCCAATTTCATTGAGCAATTCGAGCAGCGTGACCGGCCCCAATTCCTGGCCGTCGACGGAGACCGGAATACCGCCTTCAAACGCGATGCGCACGGTTTCCTCGCGATCGGGAGCTTCCTGCGGAGAGCGTGTAAGCTGCCATGTCGAATCCAGGGGAGAATTGGCCGGATCCTCCAGTTCGCCGCCTTCATGGCTCAGGTGCCAGATATTGCGGTCGCGGCTGTGGATCTTCTCGCGGCTGGCGGCCACGGGAATGCCGCGCGCCTCGGCATAGTCGAGGCAGTCTTCGCGCGATTGCAGCGTCCACTCGCGCCATGGGGCAATGACTTTCAATTCGGGGGCGAGCGCCTGAAATGCGTGCTCGAATCGAACTTGATCGTTGCCCTTGCCGGTGCATCCATGGGCAAGCGCGGTGGCGTTTTCCTGCAGGGCCACTTCGGCCTGGTGCTTGGCGATAACCGGGCGGGCCAGCGCCGTTCCCAGAAGATACTTATGCTCATAGACAGCCCCGGCACGCAAAGCGGGAAAAACATAGTCGGCGAGGAACTCTTCGCGCAAGTCTTTCACCACAACCTTGGCCGCGCCGGTCTTGTGGGCTTTTTCCACAACCGCGTCCATGTCGTCGCCCTGGCCTACGTCGGCGATCATGGCGATGACGTCGCAGTTATAGTTTTCCTTGAGCCATGGAATGATGATGGAGGTATCCAATCCTCCTGAGTACGCTAAGACAACTTTCTCACGCATGATTGCTCCTTGACGGCCGGCGGCGCATTCCGCTCCCCAGCAACAAAAGTAAAATTGCTTTTTGCACGTGCAGCCGGTTTTCCGACTGGTCGAAGACTACGGATCGCGGCGAGTCAATTACGTTTGCCGCAACCTCCTGCCCGCGATGCGCCGGCAGGCAGTGCATGAACAACGCATGCGGAGCCGCAAAAGCCATCAGAGCCTGATTGACCTGATACGGGGCAAAGATCTGTGCTCTCTCCGCGGCTTCGTCTTCTTGTCCCATGCTCGCCCAGACATCGGTGTAGACGGCATCGGCGCCCGCGACCGCCGCGCATGGATCTTCGATAACCTCAACTTGTGCGCCTGTTTCCGAAGCAAGCTCCATGGCTGCTGCCGTGATATCCATGCTCGGCGCATAGTGCGGAGGCGTAGCGATGGAAAGCTTGCTGCCAAGACTGGCAGCCACTAGCATCAGCGAGTGAGCCATGTTATTGCCATCGCCCACGTAAGCCAGGTGGATCTGGCGCGCGTCGCCGAATTTTTCCTGCAAGGTGAAAAAGTCGGCAAAGGCCTGGCAAGGATGCTCCAGGTCGCTCAATGCGTTGATCACCGGGATGCTGGCGTTCTTGGCCATCTCCACCACCGTTTGATGTTCGTACGTCCGCAGCACGACTGCATCCACCCAACGCTCCACGTTGTGAGCGATGTCGGACAGAGGCTCGCGTTCGTGCAAACGGCTGCGAGTCTGGTCCACGAAGAATGAAGTTCCCCCGAGGCTCGCCATGCCCGCCTCAAAGGTGAGCCGGGTGCGCAGCGATGCTTTCTCAAAGAAGAGCGCCAGCTGCTTCCCGGAGAGCGCACCGCGAAAATCCGCCGGGCGCTGTTTGATGATGTTGGTCAGCTCAAAAAGCGAGCGGATCTCCTCCGGAGAAAAATCTTGCACCGAGAGCAGATCACGTGCCGCGAAAGGCTGTTCGTGATCCAAAGGCGCGGCGAGCGCCGAAGTATTGTAAAGACGTTCCGGCATCATTAGCTTCTCCCTTCGAGCGCGACTTCTGCCGGCTCCGCATGATTTTCCTGCGTGTGATTGGCCAGTACCTCGGTTAGTTCTTCCACAAAAGTGTCTACATGCTTCTGGTGGATGATGAACGGCGGCAGAAGCCGGATCACCGTTTCGTCGGTGCGGTTCACGATGATGCGCCGCTCCAGCAGATCTTTAAATACGGCCTTGGCCAGATCAGCCGATTCCAATTCCAGGCCGATCATCAGTCCCATGCCGCGCACTTCACGAATGGCTGTATATTCCTGCTGCAGGTCTTTAAGCCGCTTCATCAGATAGGTGCCGGTGCGCTGTACGTGCTTGAGAAATTTCTCCTTATCGAGCACGCGCAAAAGCTGCAGAGCGACGGCGCAAGCCAATGGGCCTCCGCCGAAGGTGGTGCCATGCATGCCCGGATGCATGCACTGTGAGACCTTTTCCGTGGCCAGGAGCGCCCCCAGAGGCAAGCCGCCTGCGAGCGGTTTTGCAACGGTAACCAGGTCGGGCTGAATGCCGTAATGCTGATACGCGAACCAACGTCCCGTGCGGCCGAGGCCGCTCTGAATCTCATCGGCGATCAGTAGGGCATTGTGCTTGTCCGCAAGGCGACGGGCCGTTTGGGCGAACTCCTGGCTCACAGGACGGATGCCTCCCTCGCCCTGAACGAACTCAAAGCCGAGGGCGCACACACTGTCGTCGAAATTGCGCTCAAGGTCTTCCACGTCGTTAAACTTCACAAACTGCACGCCGGGAACGCCTGGAGCAAAAGGCTCGCGGTACTTCTCTTTGTGCGTTGTGGAGAGGGCTCCGAAGGTGCGTCCATGGAAGGCATGCTCTAGCGCCAGAATCCGCCATTTCCCATGGTTGCCATTGGAGGATTCGGCGGAGTTTGCCCGTGAATAGGCGCGAGCTACCTTCAGGGCTGCCTCCCAGGCTTCTGTGCCGCTGTTCGTGAAGAAGGCCCGGTCCATGCCGCTGATCTTCGTCAGCGCCGCGGCCAGTAACCCCTGGAACTCGTGATAGAAGAGGTTGGACGTATGAATCAACAGCTTCGATTGCGCGGCGATGGTCTTAGTGATCGCAGGATGCGCATAGCCAAGCACATTTACCCCGATGCCGCTCAACAGGTCGAGATAGCGTTTGCCTTTGCTGTCATATACGTAAACGCCGCGACCGCGCTCCAGCATGACCGGATAGCGGTCATAAGTCGAGAGCAGCAACTGCGATTCGAGTTTGCTTGTCCGATCCAGGTTCACGCTACCGACACCTCCGTCCCACAATCGATTTTTGAGAAATAGAACTGCGGCAAAGTCTCGACCTCAGCCGCCGGCAGGATGCGCACACGGTTCACGCCGCTCAGCAGCGCTTGCTTGCACGCTTCGAGCTTAGGCAGCATGCCGCCACGAATGACCGATTGCTGTGCGAGCTCGGAGACGCGTCCCAGGTTGAGCCAGCGAATCACCAGCCCGTCGGCATCCTTCACGCCCGGCACATCGGTCAGGAAGATCAAAGCGTTGGCGTGGCAGGCGACTGCGCACGCCGAAGCCATCTGGTCGGCGTTGACGTTGTAATACTGACCGTCGCAGCCCAGCGCCACGCTGGAGATTACCGGAATGGAGCCTTGCTGCCAGATCGCGTTGATCCATGCCGGGTCGACCGAAGAAATCTCTCCAACAAAGCCCAGGTCGTGTCCGTTGGACGTCTTCTTGCGCGCGCGGAAGGTAAGGCCGTCGCCGCCGCACAATCCCACCGCCGGCGCTCCGAGGGTGCCGAGAGCGGCCACCAGTTTTTTGTTCATGTGGCCGGCGAGGACCATCACGGCAAAATCGCGGGTCTCGGCGTCGGTCACGCGCAGTCCGTCGACAAACTCGCTGGTTTTTCCAATCTGTCCAAGCACGCGGGTGAGCGCTGCGCCGCCGCCATGCATGACCGCCACCTGATGCTCATCCGCCAGGTCCTTGATCGCCAGTGCGGCGCGATGCAGCAGAGCATTGTCCTCAAGTGTTGCCCCGCCAAGCTTTACAATGATCCTCATCTCAGGCCCTCCTCTTCGTTCCACCCAAACATCAGGTTCATGTTTTGCACCGCCTGTCCGGCAGCGCCCTTCATCAGATTGTCCAGGCATGACACCATGACCATGCGCTTGCCGTCCGGCGCTATCGTGAATCCCAGGTCGCAATAGTTGGAATGCAGTGAGTATTGAATTTGCGGAAGCTTGCCGTGAGGGAACACCCGCAGCCATGGGCAGCCTTCATAGAATGAGCGCAGCAGGCCCTCGATCTCGCTTGCCTGCGTAGCTGACTTCATCCGCACATAAATGGTTGAAAGAATGCCGCGCGGAATCGGAAGCAGATGCGGTGTGAACACCAGTTGATCTGGCGCCAGCCCCAACTGCTCGAGAATCTCGCCCGTGTGGCGATGAGCAAAAACCGAGTACGCGGAGAAGTTTTCCGCTACTTCCACAAAATGAGTTTTCTGCGTGGGCTGTTTGCCCGCGCCCGAGACGCCTGATTTCGAATCGCAAATCGCTCCGAACGAAAGATCGAGTCGTCCTGAGCGAACTAGCGGCGCGAGCGCCAGAATGACCGATGTGGCATAGCAGCCAGGGTTCGCAACAAGATCAGCCTCTTTTAGCTTGCTGCGCTGCAGCTCGGGAATGCCGTACACAGCTTGAGCCGTCAGCCTGTCGGCCTCCGCCGGGTCTGCATCTTTGAACTTGTAGATGGCCCGATATTCCGGGCTAGAAATCCTCCACGCTCCGCTCAGGTCGATCACGCGGATGCCTCTCCGCATCGCCTCCGGTACCCACTCCCGCGAAAGCTCATGCGGCGTGGCCAGAAAGAGCAAGTCAATGCCCTTGTTTCTTAGCTTTTCCCACTGGAACGTCTCCAACGGATATCCGCCATTCCCGCTCAAGTGCGGATAGACTTCGTCTAGGTTGGCGCCTGCCGCGCTCTCCAGGGTCGCGCTCTCTTCCCGAGCGAAGAGCACCGGCTTCTTCACTTTCGGGTGGCGCAGCAAAAGCCGGGTCAGTTCAAAACCGGCATAGCCGGTGGCACCCACAATTGCGGGTTGAATGCTGGCCCCGGGCCGAGTTGGGGCAAACGAAATGTTCGCGGAAAAAGCGGACTCTGTGGCTGCCGGCTGAATGCAATCAGCCGGCCGAATGATCGTAGGCATTAGGCGCGCATTCCTTCTAGCCGTGCCTGCAGCTCCCGGGCCTCTTTATTGTTGGCGGTAATGATCAGCAGGGTATCGTCGCCTGCCACAGTTCCTACGATCTCGTCCCAGGCCTCGGCGTCAACTGCGGCGGCCACCGGCTGCGCTCCGCCGGAAATCGTTTTGATCACCAGCAGGTTTTGTGCGCGCCGGACATCGCGCACAAACTCCTTCATCACTCGCGAGACTGCCGGCACCGGGTCTGGGGTGGCGTCCCCGTTGGGCAGCACATAGCCTTCGGGAGTCTTTACCAGCCGCAGGTCGTGTAGATCGCGGGAGAGCGTGGCTTGCGTCACCTGAAAGCCGCGGCGGCCCAGCAGCTTGCACAGCTCTTGCTGGTTCGGCAGCGGACCGTCGTGCGCGAGTTCGACGATGACTTGTTGGCGGGACAATTTCGACATGCGAATAATTATGCAATCAAATGTATAAATATGCAGACCTAAAAATACTAGGAAATTTCTTTCGCGTCAATAGGGAAAGCTGGGCAAATGAACACTTTCTAAGAAAAAATTCTTTGGGGGCTTCTCAGGGGGAGAATTCTCAAGAATTGATACATCCGGGGGAAGTGGAAGCAAGGGGAGGAATTGAATGCTGGGGCCGCTCTCGCTTACTCTTGGCGCCTTCCGTTTAGCAAGTAGGTAATACGCGCCACAACGATTGGTTGCTCGCTGACGTAGCGCGGTTGCCTGCGGCAGTTTTGGTGCAACTCAACCGCCTACTCGTTGTTTCCTCGCATTTCGTACTTCCCTGAGCATGAAGATTCACACATTTTCTCAATAAACACATGTAATGTTTTGATCTCCACTGTCACTATCTGGCAGCGTTTCTATAAATTTGCAACAGCCTCCCATCCAATCGGCAACTCCCTTTGTGCGGCACTTAGGTGAGGGTGAAACCGACGTAGGGAAATCCGGCCCAGGAACGTTTAGCAGGTATATAGCAATGATTTGCTGGTGATTGTTGTGATCGACTGCCAAGGGTGTTGATGGCTCACAGCAGGAGATCGTCACACGTCGTTAGCCTTGTTTGACCCAACCACCTTTCAGGAGAAGATTATGAGTAATCCTGTTGTCCCCACTGCGCCCAAGCCTCTACCCTTGCACTCCACCATTCTTGCCCTCAAACCGACCGATCTTGAGGGAGCACGGCAAGCCATCCTCGCCCATCGCGTACAGGTTGCGCATTTTGGTCCCGCCTATACCAATCTTGCGGCGCAAAGCGCGCCCCACGCAGCCATATTTGCGGCGGCCTTTGCGCGGAGCTTGCAGACCCCCGAAGAGGTTCATCAATTTTTTTCCGGCATCGCCGTGGCTGCACCTGCGGACCGTAAAGCGATCGTGGTCGCAAACCGCGAAAATCACAACGGAATGGGCGTGGTCCATGCAATCGGCAGTTTGCCGGACGCCCAGGCGCAGGCCCTGATGCACGATTTTCTGATGGAAGGAGATGCCGTCCATCCCAAGGCGGTGGGGGACGCGGCGCTGTGGCTCTCGGGGTGCGGCGGAGCCCTGCTTCAGGCGAACTTTCCACTGCCCCAGCCAAATCCCGCCCACGATGGTTTCTTCGATGATGTGGGAAATTTCTTCAAAGGCGCCGCGCACGCTATCGCCAGCGCAGTGACTACTGTAGTTCATGCCATTGGCAACGTCGTAGGCGACATTGTGAAAGGCATAGCTCATATTGTGACCGTAGTGGTCAACTGGACGGTGGACCAGGTGAAGAACCTCATCCACGGTTTATTGGCTGCGGGCCAGACGATTGCGCACGTGATCTCGAGCGCCGTCAACGGCATCTACAATGCGTTCAAGAAAGTGGTTCAGGGAATTCTGGCGCTTGGAAAGTCGATTGGAGAGGTATTGCAGTCCGTCGTGAACTTCGCGGTCTCTGCAATTGCAGCCACCGTTCGGGCGCTCAAGGAACTGGGACAGCAAATTGTCCACATCGTGGGCTGGCTGGCCGGTAAAGCGTTCAACGTGGTCAAGAATTTTGTGGAAGCCATCGTCCACGTGGGAGAACAGATTGGAGAAATCCTCGCGGCGGCCGTCCGATTTGGCGCTGCGCTGGTCGCAGATTCCGTGAAAGCTTTGATTGCGATCGGCCAGACCGTGGGGAACATACTGGTGGCTGCCGTCACGCATCCGGGGAACTTCGGGGAAGCCGTAGTGCTCTCGCTGCATAATCTCGGCCATACCATCGGTTCGTTGATTGACGATGTTAAGCACCAGGGACTTCAATACGTGCGGGCTGTCGCTACTTCTGTGGCGCGGATCGGCACTCAGATCGTGGATCTTGCGGCTTACATTGCCAACGCCGCAATGGATGTTACCAAGGAGGTTGTTGGTGGGTTGATCGCCGCCGGGCGCACCATTGGCGACTTGGTGTTTCATCTTGCTCAGACTGCGGTTGGGGCGGTGCGCAACGTAATTCAGGCGGCGTTTGAACTCGGGCAGAGCCTGATTCAAGTGGTGCGTGGCCTCGTCCAGGTGACGGGCGCCATGTTAACGGCTGCCGTTAAAGCGATCTTTGCTTTGGGCAAGTCGGTCGTGGACTTCCTCCGGGCCGCTGTTTCCAGCAGCATCGATCTGGCCGAGCGGTTGATTGCTGCCGCGATCCAGGCGGGCGAAGCGGTTGTGAATGTTCTTGGAGCCGCTCTAACCGAAGGCGCTTTGGTCCTGCAGCGTGCTTTGCACGCCATCTTTGTCCATCTGGGACCAATTGGAGAAGCGCTGGATTGGATCATGGTGCAAACTCAAGCCGTGGCTACTTCAGCATGGAAGACCGTTGTTACCGCCCTTGACGCGGCGGGGCATCAGGTCAAGCAGATTCTCGATTGGGCCAAGGCGAAATCCAACCAAGCGCTCAATGTCGTCATTGCAGGGCTCACGGCCGCAGGCAATGCGATTGCTCATGTGATCGATTGGGCCAGGACGGCGGGCGATGCTGCCATGCAACTGGCGGGCGAAGCTCTGTTTCGTGCCGGCCAAACGGTCAACGACATCCTGCTCTGGGCGGAAAAAGACGCTCTGCCCGGCTTGGAGGCTTTCGTCAAAGGGTTGCTGAATGCTGGGGCAAAGATCGCAGACTTGGTCGTGTGGGCCGCGGGCCGCACCGTGCAAATCGCACAACAGGTGGTTGGCGAATTGCTGAGTGCAGGTGCGAACATGGCGCAGCTTGTTGCCGATACGCTCGTCCACCCCGGTAATGCCACGCACAATCTGATGCAGGCATTCTTGCAACTCGGCAAAACACTAAAAGACGTGGTGAATTCGGCAATTGTCCAGCCCGCCCAAGATGCGGCGCAACGCGCTCTCGCAACCTTGAAAGATCTTGGTCACTCGGCTCTGGACGTGCTTAAGGCGGCAGCGGAGATCGGAGCCAGTGCGTTGGGTACCGTTTTTACATTGATCCTCGAGTGGTTCCCTGGTTCCTATCGCCCCTTGTCCCCCACCGAGCATCAAGCTGCTGTGAACGTCTTCGGAACTTCCATTCCTCTCGATCAGGTACGGCTTGCCGTGCTTTCCATCCCGGTCGATGTGATTGAGTGGATCGAGCAGAAGGCCACCGGACAGCCGGGTCGCGCGTTCACCACCATGACGTTGATTAACTATCCTTCTTGGGAAAAGCTCACCACCGATCAAGTGATGCATGAGTTGACCCACGTATGGCAGAACTTCCAGGTTGGCCCCATCTACATGGTCGAAGCCATCGAGGCCCAGATGTCAAAGGCGGGTTACAACTATGGATTCACAGACAATCCTCAGGGCTGGTTGAATGGCGAAGGCGGGCAGGCGGCGCTCAAAAAGGCCAACGGCAACTTCGATGCCTTCAATCGCGAGCAGCAAGCCATGATCATGCAGCACTACTGGATGCGGCGCTTTGGAACGGCTCAAGGCGAGTTTATCGAGTGGCAACCTTACAACAACGTGGTACGCGGAGCCCACGGGGCCACTGCCTGAGAGGTATCGCTTCCGATGGTTCTTCCGATAATCCGTGACGCTTATGCATGGATTGTGGCCGGGCCAGCCCTTGCGCTGGCCCGGCTCTCTGTACTGGCGTCTGCTCATCGTTCCCATCGCCCGGTGTTGGAAGTCGGGTCCTTACAGGAAGCCATTCCTCATCTCAACCATGCGGCGGGTGTCTTGCTGGTTGGCGGTATGCATCGTTCTCTCTCCGATCTCCCCGGAGTATTTCTTGAAGCTCCCAATGGCCGGCGGGTACCGGTTGGATGGTTGCCGGATGTGGGTGGCAGGCTGGAAACCTATGCACACGCGGCGGCGCAAGTCCAGCTTCGTTGTGGGCAAGGTCAGGAACGCGGCCCGCTCGCGCTGCTGGGAGAAAACGGCTCGCGGTATCTCGATCTCACCGGAAAAATAAGAACAATCCTTGAAGACACGCAGGACAAATTGGCGTTAGTTCAGTGGACTGCGGAGCGCATTGTCCGAAGGGATCTGGTAAAAGCTCTTGGTGTCGGACTCGGCGCCGCGATCTATTGTGGCCACGGCGTAGCCGCCGGGTGGGTTGGCTACGGTGGTTTTGACGGTGATGACGCTGCCGCTGCCTGCGGCAATCCCATTGGTGCAGTCCTCTCCATCGCCTGTTCTGTTTCCGCAGGCTCAGGTGCGTTGCAAAGTTTTTCGGAGAATCTGGCGCTGTCTGGCCTGTGCGCCGCTGCCTTCGGAGCTGTGCAGCCTACCCTGCACGAACGGAATGTCGAATTGGCTCTTGCCCTCTCTGCGGCGCTTCAGTCGCCAGCAATCATCACTCTTGCAGACTTGGTAAGCGCGTCTGGTATACCGGCGGATGGGCTGGAAAGCTATCGCATCGCAGGTGACCCACTGGCGCCACTGCTCGGAGATGCTGGCGCCATGGTCAAAGCGCGCGCGGTATTCGCACCGGCCCCGAACGATATCCTGCCGGTAGTGCCGCTCTCATCGTGGGCAGCCATGCGGGAAGGATCGTAACCGCCCCCCTGGCGCCGGCCGAAGAAGTGAAAGAGAAAGAAGCGAAGGGTAGAGAAATCTGCCCATCGAGCACAAATACATGCCAATATATTTTCTTTGCTGGCTGTCGCCGCGAGTATTGAAAAAGGCAGCCCTGATTCAAGGGCCGCCTTCAAAGTCGCGTTATGTCGAGCGCAATAGCAGATAACAAAGACAGCAAGTAAACAGACTCCCTACTGCTGGCGGAGTGGAGGCATCGGTATTGGTATAGCGTATGTCCGAGCTCCAGCACCCACTCCGCCCGCACAGCCGTTGGGCGGTGTGGTGCACACATTCCTCGTCGAAGGACATTCTCCTGCCCAGAACATGTAGCCGAGCATTCCAGAGGTGGTTCCTGCTCCCGCCGGGGCAACGGTTTGCACGAAGCTGCCGGTTGCGTCCTCCAAGGAAGAGCTAAAATTGTTGCATTCGGGGATGGCCCTGGTGCCGTCTGTAATAAAGAGACTACCGGTAAATTTGGCGGGCGCTAACGGAGGAATGGGTGGAGCAAAGTTCGGTTTACCGTCTACGTGCTCCAGCCAGTTGCTCTCGGCGGCGGTAGCGCTCGTAGGCTGTTTGCTCGGTACCAGAGCATTGGCATAGTCCAATACCGGATTCGACGTTGTAAGCCACGTGGATGTGGCCATCTGGTCGATGCCAATCAGGAACCGGTCTCCAGTGCCGACATCAATGGTCAATCGGGCCGCCGGGTTGCTGCCGGTGGCGTCGTACGGGAGTTGGGAGCGATAAGCATCAAGGAACGCCTGCAGTCCGGTGAGGTTGGGAGTTATGTTCTCTTCATAATCGATTTCAATGCCCACGCCAAGAGACTTCGCCACCGCGGCGGCGTTAAGTCCTAGCTGCGTTGGATTGGACGCCAGCGCGCTGTTCCAGTTGCTCACAAAGGTGATGCCGCCGATCGCCAGCATGACCCGGATGTTCTTGCTGGTAAAGTAACTTACGACCTGCGCGTTCATGCCAATCGGCACTCCGCTCACGGTTTGCGCATCGCTGGTGCGATTGAGCAACTTGAGCGGGTCGAGAAACGCCAGCACAACCAGGTTGACAGACGGCGTTCCGTCGCCACGGTCGATCATCCAGTGGTTCTTGTTGTCGAAGTCGGTCATGTCGCGGACAGTCCCCCACGTGCACGCATCATTGCCACAGTGCCACGCGCCATAAATTTGAATCGGCGTTGCCTGGGCGGAATGAGAGGCCAATTGAATGACGATGCCCGCAATTCCGGCAAGCAGGGCATTCCTGGAGAGAAACCAGCACTTTTTAGGCATAAGTAGAAACTCCTTTCGTTTCGACCACAGCATTTTTTTGTACGGATAATGCCGTCCAATGTCCCAGAATGTGCCGAGCTTTTTGCTTGAAGAAAGATGAAGGTTGCTCTCATGCTTGGAGATCAACCGTTCTTTATCAAATGAAAGGCCCGAGTATAGGCTGCGCGCCCGGGAAAGATCAATCGCTATCGGTCCGTAGTTGTGGCGTTAAGGCCCTGCCTCACCGATAGTAGCCGCTCCTCGACCGAACAAACACTTCCGGCTTTCGCAAATCCGTGCGAGCTTTATAGACTTCGGGGCTCAGCGTGACGCGTACTTTAGAGAATGTTCCGGCCGGTTTTTGATCGGAGGGTTTGTAGCCGATCGTATAGCGGCTACGCAGCTCGTCGATCAATTGCCCAAGCTTCGCAGCGATTTCCTTCTTCGTAGTCTTGAGGACGGGCCCGCCGGTGATGTCCGCATATCGATTGATGTCTCCCAATCTCGCGCCGAACATCATTGTCAGAGGGTTTAAGTCCGCGGCAAACACAATGGTATCGGTCATGGCAGACCGGTCGATCAGGGCGGCGACCACAACCCCCGAGTGCATCAGGCTGTCCATGGCTTCGGTTTTCGTGTGCAGCCGCCGAGGCGCCTCTTTTCCCACCATCTTTCGCGTCGCAGCATTCGTAAAGTTTGCCGTTCCATCGGTGAGCCATACCATGACGCGCCGGCTGTCCGCAGGTGTGGCCTTCAACGCCTGCTCCACGGCTTCGTACATGTCTTCGTGGATGAAAGTCCCCTCTTTGCTCTTCATTTCCGAAGCTTTTCCAATGGCGGCTGCTGCCAAGGCATGGTCGGTGGTAAAGTCTTGCAAGACTTCGGTGTGCGAAGAGAACACCATGATGGAGACTTGATCCTGTGGCTTCAGATGGCCGAGCACCTCGAGAGCTCCCTCCGCTAGCGGTTTTAGGATCGGCTGGACCGACTCCGTCAGGTCGAAGAGAAAAACCACGGAAAGAGGAAGCCGGTCATGGCTGCAATATGTGACTGCTTGCGGTTTTCCATCCTCCTCAATCACAAAGTCCTTTGCCTCAAGGTCTCCGATTGGGTTGCCGCTCTTTTTCGATCCGACCAGAACATCCAGCATCACATATTGCGATGTCACCCTCATCACCGGAATGTCCCCGTCAACCGGGTGTGAGGGGCTTTGTGGCTGCTGCTGGGCGCTGGCAGACGCCGCTAATACGATGCCAAGGAAAAGAATCGACCATCGAAGGGACCCGTGTACCGACAATCGCTGTCTGCCGAGCAGCTTCATGGTTCCTCTTGAATCTGTGGTGTTTTGTTCAGATCAAATCATAAGGCAATGTTCGAATTTTGATCCAGAATGAGGATGCATTTGCGGTGCGCTTGCTGGGCCAGGCCAGATGCGTCCCTGAATCGTTGCTGCTCGTAGGCTTCGCAAGAAATAAGCGACAAGAGCGGAACAGTCTTGGGCGGGGTCAGTGCCACGAAAATATTTCCCGTTCAATCCCAGCATGGAGCTGGACGCTCTTTCAACCACAGGATAAAGTCCATGGCCGGCGGTGTGCCTCCGAGGAGCCTGAGCCTGGTTGCTCCCTGGGCGCGGTGGCCATGGCTGTGCATGCAGACCTGCATCACGGCCTCCGCAACGGAAAAACTGATTCCAGGGATGTAGGGAGTTTCCAGCCTTCGAGCCAGATTTGTCTCTTCAAGATTCGAGATCCAATCCAATTCACGCCCACACGTTTCGCGGTAACCGGCAGTCAAGGCGTCGAGCGTCTGTGGGACGGTTGATTCTTTCTTTTCGTCAAATGCGCTCTCCATGCTCAACGCGAGCCAAAAACGATTGGCGATGAGGATGTGATGCAAAAGCCTCCGTAGTTCATCGTCCTCGTTGGACGGTTTGTGCTGCGCGACTGCCTTCAATAGGCCGGCATTCGCGCTCCACTTGTGTTGGATCAGATCCCTCAGGAGGGTAAGCATGCGAGAACTTTACTAAAGCCGTCCCTGTTTTGGCACTAGGTTCTCCATTTTTTTGCTTCCCTTCGGCAAGCCGATGCCGCAGACTCTAGCACAACGAAGTTCTAATTTCCGAGCAACACTGGAGAATCCCAATGAGCATGAGAAAGATCAAAAAAGTAGGCATACTTTCCGTTGCGTTGACCTTTGCTGCGATCTACGCATGCATCTCGCTGCTGGTTATCCCGCTTGTGTGGCTTGGAATCGCGCTCACGATGGGGGAACTCGGTCAGAAGAATCTTCCACTCCAGGGGATGACAACGGCTGGGGCATTCATCGCCACGCTCTTCATTCCCGTGGTCTATGCCATCCTTGGGTTCATCGGAGGAGCGATCATCGGATTTGTTTACAATCTCGTGTCCAAAATGACGGGCGGGATTGAAATAGAACTCGAGCCCGAACCGACAGTGACAATGCCAGGAATTCAGGAACAGCGATAGGGATCCGGAATGCCCAAACGAAGCATCAACGAGGACGACCGGTTAGAAGATTTTGCCGCGCGTGAGATCGAATTAAGCGGCATTGCAAAAAAGGTGTATGTTGCTGGAACTGGTCCCGCCGTGATTGTGATGACGGAGATGCCGGGCATCAGCCCCGAGGTCGCTCGCTTCGCACGCTGGGTCCGAGACGATGGATTCACCGTTTACATGCCCTCGTTGTTTGGGCGCGACGGCGCAGTGCCGGATGCAACCGAAGGCGCTGCCGTCTTTCAGAAAGCTTGCGTGAGCGCCGAATTTCGTGCTCTTGCTGCTGGCCAGTCCAGCCCCGTGACCGTCTGGCTTCGTGCGTTGGCGCAACTGGCGCACAAAGAGTGCGGTGGGCTGGGCGTGGGCGCTATAGGGATGTGTTTTACCGGAAACTTTGCGTTGACCATGATGCTCGAACCCGCCATGCTCGCGCCCGTTCTCTCCCAACCTTCGCTCCCGCTCAATGATCCCGCCGGTTTGGAGATCGCGCGCAACGAGCTTGTAGCGATTCGTGAGCGTCTTGATCGGGAAGAACTCACGGTTCTGGCGTATCGCTTCGCTGGAGATCGATTCTGTACGGCCCAGCGGTTCGCCGCATACGCTGAGGCGCTAGGCGATCGCTTTGTTGGACGGGTACTGCCCGATAGCGCCGCGAACCCGCAGACCGCATCGTTCTTCACCCGCCACGTGGGCTGTCCGCACAGCGTCGTCACCGCCCACCTGATCGACGAAGCCGGTCAGCCAACAATCGCTGCCCGCGACGAGATTTTGGAATTCTTCAAGCTCCGTCTTGGTGTTGGAGCGGAATAAAGCCGGACCGCCGCATTTCCGCAATCCGAAGGGGCAGAGCTGGTCAGAACTCCTGGCTGAAGAGTTGACTCACACTCTTCTCGTTACGCCTTATAACTACCTCTTCGACCCACTCGCGCACCTTTTCATTCGTGCGAAAGAATGCTAATGCAGTAACTACATCCTTTGCCGTGCCCTCGTCACTCTTCGCCAGCAGGCCTAGCAAGAATTCAACTGCGTCATCCGATCGGTTCATGGCTATCGCCACAAGCAGGATCTTGCGTAGCGGAGCGGATATAGCCGTTTCCCATCTTTCTTTCAGCAAAGCCAATGCCTCCGGAAGCCGCGACGATCCCAAGGCGATCAGCGCTGTTTCGGCAATAGCCATGTCCTCGGAATCGATGAAGCCTGCAATCAGTGGCAGAGACCTCTCCGGCGCTGCTGCCAGCAGGCCTGAAAAGCATTCGGCCAGAACCTCCGGTTCGGTTTCTCCTGTCAGTATTCTCAATTTCAGCAGGAGTGCCCCGGCGTGACCTCCATTGACGGCGAGAGCCCGGGCAGCGCCGATTCTTGCCTCCGGCCACTTGTCGGCAAGCAGAGTAACGATCTCCTCCAGCGCCGCCGGATGTCTTGTCCGGGCAAGTGCCATTGCGCTCATGGCGCGTAGCTTCGTCGCTGCATCTACAGGTGGGCCAAAGGAAGGTTCCATCTGTATGTGATGAATCCCTAGTAGATAGACCTCCGGCTCGCTGTAATCTAATTCATATAAAGCGCCTATGATCTCCGCTGTCGCCGCGCAACCCTTATCCAGCTTGGCGGGGTTTGCCATCAATCGATGAAATGCTTCCACCAATGGGGGGACCAACTGCGCTTCGGATGATTGGGCTGCTATCTTTGCGGCTTTGGCTACCACCAAGTTCGATCGATTTTTAAGAAAGGTTTTGAGATCTGCGGCAAGCTGAGGTCCGGACGCTTCATTCTTGAGAGCGGCAAGCTGGTCAAGTGCTTGTTCAACTGGATCAGGCTTTTTCAAACGAATCCCACAACGATTATTTTACTCGAGGTACTTATCTCAAGCGCTTTTGGAAGGATCGTTTGAACCGGCGCAAAACAGATCTGGATTTGTTCTGGTGAGCTTTGCGCCAAGTTCGCTAGGTAACATCGGAAGCGCGAAGGCTAGGCGTAGAATTCCGGAATGGCAATTGCGAGAGTTCGTTGCGCACAAACCTCTGACCGGGACGCCCTTGCGCGGATGCGAGCCTCCCTTTGGCCCGAAACATCCGCCGAAGAGCACGGCAGGGAACTAGATGCTCTTTTCAGCGGTACGACCATGAGTACTCTGCCCGTTGTCACGTTCGTGTCTTACCTTGAAGACGGCACAGTGGTCGGTTTTCTCGAAGCTGGGCTGCGCTCACATGCCGACGGATGCGATACTACGCACGCAGTTGGCTATGTGGAAGGCTGGTTCGTGCAAGAGCCCTATCGCAACCAGGGCATTGGCCGCGAGCTGCTGCGCGCCACCGAGGATTGGGCGCGCACCCAAGGCTGCCGTGAAATGGCCTCAGATGCTCTGGTCGATAATGAACCATCGCAGCGTGCCCACCAAGCCCTGGGCTTTGAAGTAGTCGACCGCTGTGTGCACTTTCGCAAAAACATCTAGCACGAGCGTGCGTAATGGATTCTTGGGTAACCGGTCGATAGATCGTGTGTTCAAAACGTCTGGTCGAGAAAACCCATCACAATTGCCGAAGGGTGATGACACTCCCATCGGACAAACATCAGGATAAATCCGGTATTTCATGGAGTTCGTCCAGTCGAGGCGGCTCAAAGTCGAAGTCCGCGGCTTGCGGCATTGCCAACAAATCCGCAATGCTCTTCTGCCCCTTCGTAAGTTTTTTGTATTCCTCAACCGTCAACAGCACATGAGAGGTACGGCCACGGTCGGTGATGAACACGGGACCCCGGCTCTTTTCGCCTTGCTGGTGTCTTGATCGAATTCCCAACTCGACAGTTTGGTAATTGCCATAGGGCGAGCTCCATTGCAGCAACGTACCTACGTTATATCGGATTTTGCCGCAACGGGTGCTGACAACCTATATCCACCGCCGCACCGCGGCTTTGTAGTCCAAATATTGCGCGCCAAATTCTCGTTCTAGGTAACTCTCTTCTCTCGGGATCACGATGTAGTGCATGACTGCCATGGCCCCAGCCAGCGCGGCCAGCAGCCATAGGCTGTTTACCCAGATCGCGATACCCAATTCGAACAGCGAGAATGCCAAATAGATCGGATTCCGGCTCAAGCGGTAGGAGCCCGTCCGAACGATTGCGGTGGTCGGCTGATTGCCCTGTATCGGAGTGCCGGCTGCTCGAAATGTTCCAGCAGACCAGAAAAATAGGAGCAAAGCGACCGCGATGAGAGCGGCCCCAAGAAGGAGGCCGAGTGTATGAGGAAGAAAGGGAAGCGGTATTGCTAGTTGGATCAGCACGCCTGCACCGAGTGAAACCAGATACACAATCGGTGGGCGAACGAGGCCAGGATTGGCAGCGGCTGGTGCTGCGTTGGGGCGATTCCGGTTCTTTGATTCTATTGTCATTGTCTTTTGACCTTTTACCTCTTCGTTCGGAAACGGTATGCTCTCAGTGTGCAACTTCAAGTTCACTTGAGGTCAAGGGGAGCATATGCCGGACATAACGGAGATCGCGAGACGCTCGGGATTACCTGCTTCGACGATTCGGTTCTATGAGGAAAAGGGACTCGTTGCCTCCATCGGGAGACGGGGCCTGCGTAGGTTATTCGATCCGGGTGTGCTGGAAAGGTTGGCACTGATCGCACTCGGACGCGCCGCTGGGTTCTCATTGGATGAAATCGCGCTCATGTTTGCTGCAAACGGGCGGCCGCGCATCAATCGGCGAATGCTCGCGGCCAAGGCAGATGAACTGGATAGGACAATTCGCGAACTCACCGCGATGCGCGATAGTCTCAGACATGCAGCCGCTTGCCCGGCACAGAACCATATGGAATGCCCCAAGTTTCGCCGCCTTCTACGCGCCGCTGCGTCGGGTGCTATTAGTGTCCGAAAGAAGAAGACTGCAATTTGAATAGAGCATGCGCGAACAGAACAATACATGACCTGCTAGAGTTTCTTTGATCCTTGTCCCTGGTTGCATCACCGATGCGCTGCTTGAATATTGTGGTATTGATCGTTCTTTCCCATGCTTCTTAAACTACGCTATTTCCTTTTCTCGAATGCTGCCTAATTTTTCTTTCTCCAACCGGAGGATCATATCCTTCGCCCAGGAGTTCTTTTCAACTCGCCAACCAAACCCTGGCCGACGTCTATTGCCCGCTGACTTGATTTTCTTGAGAACGTTGACGCAGGTTTTCAGCGCGGGAGGTTGCACATCGCGGTGATTGGTCGGCCGAGGAATTTCCCTTCAAATTTGGGCGGATGGACACCAAGGTGAACACCGAAAGCTAACTTTAGTGGACACTAAGCCGCTAAGTTATTGATAAAAAGGTATTTGGTGCCGAAGAAGGGACTCGAACCCCCACACCCTTGCGAGTACATGGACCTGAACCATGCGCGTCTGCCAATTCCGCCACTTCGGCTTTGATTTCGTTCCAGATGATGCACCGGAACGTGATGACAGGAAACGACCTACTCATTCTATAGGCAATTAGGGACTTACGTCTAGCCTTCGATCCTCGCCGCAGCTTTCTCCCCAAAGTCGTCCCCATGGCTCGTCGAGGGCACGCGAAAGCAACACTTAGAAAGATGATTAGAAAAATGGCTAAATCGGCTTAATCCTTTGCTCTTCCCCTTTTTTGCCAGCCATATCTTGCAGATTCGTTTCTGTGCTGCTTTTCTTCTAAGCGAAAAACCTGTGGGGAAAGACTGGAAGCGGAAAAGTCGCATCACGATTCAAACTCCCGTGGACACCTGGCTCGAAAACGGGGCCTAGCGGCCCAATGATTTCTCTAATCTTTCTTAATCTTGTTAGTTGACATTAAAGGAATCGAATCCAGAACAGAAATTACTTCAAACCTAAATAGAAATGGGATATAAAGTGATCACCCCCAGGAAGACTTTACTTAGAAATCTCCAAGCAAGAGAGGTCAAACGCCCAGATGGGCCCAAAGTCTCAGCCCGTTTTTGTGAATGGGGCGGAAGAGCGGCGCACGGCATCCTTGGGTGTCGAACCTGCCGCGTCCATGACCTTTTCACTCGAAAACTTCGCTGAGCCTGCTTTAATTGTCGAAGCAGGGAATTTGCGAATCTTGAGCGCGAATGAGTCTGCTCTGCGGCAGCAACTATTCACTGGTGAAGAGGCGGTAGGCCGCACGCTCCATGATCTCTTCTGTACGAAAGACGGTGGTGCGATTCATGAGGCTCTTTCCAAAGGAGAGGCGAGCGTCTTCGAATGTCGTCAGGTCGGCGGCAATGGCGAAGCGAAACGATTCCGTGCGATCGCTCATCCTACAGTTCACAGCAGCCAGTCGAATCTCCTCATGATTCTCTACCCGCTTCCGCCGGAACCGCCGGCCGCGGAAAGCGAGGCCAAGTTTCACATTCTTGCCGAAATCACGCCGGCGGCCGTCTTCATCTTTCAGGGCAAAAAAGTTCTATTTGCCAATCACGCCGCCGAGCAGATCAGCGGATTTAGCCGTGAGGAGATTTGCAGGCCCGGAATATGGGAGAAGATAGCCCCTGAGTTCTCCCGTCGCCTTCCCGGCGAGACCGGCGTTGCCAAATCGATTCGGTTTGAGTTGAAATTCGTTGCTAAGTGTCGCGAAGAGAGATGGCTTGATGTGATGGTGGGTCCAATGCCGTATCGGGGCGCCACGGCCATGGTTGCCGTTGCCATGGATATCACGGCCCGAAAAGAAGCGGAGGAGAATCTCAAGATACAGAAAGCTTATCTGGAGAGGCTCTTTGAAAGTGCGCCCGAGGCAATTGTCATTGTCAGCCCGGAAAACATGGTTTTGCGCACCAACGAGGAATTCGAAAGGCTCTTTGGTTTTCCCCGGGATGAGATCCTGGGCAAAGCGCTCGACCCATTGATCCTTCCTGCAGAAAAACGACAGGAGAGCGACTGGCTTACCGCGAGGAGTGAGAAGGGCGAGTCGGCGCACGTTGAAACGGTGCGCCGTCGCTACGATGGCTCGCTGGTCGATGTTTCTGTGCTTGTCACTCCTGTCAATAACGTTGGCGGGGGGCAGCATGCGCACTACTGCATCTATCGCGACATCACCGAACGCAAGCGTAACGAGCAGCTTCAACGGGCGCTCTATCGCATCTCCGAGCAGGCGAGTTCCGATGAAGATCTGGATACTCTCTTCCAGTCAATCCACGAAATTGTCGATGAACTCATTGAAGCCCGAAATTTCTACATTGCCCTCTGGGACCCAGCCCACCGGCTGATTACTTTCCCGTATCATCGGGACGAAGCATCCGCCAAGCCGCCTGGCCCCATGCCCAAGGGACGAGGCCTTACCGGCTACGTGCTGGCAACCGGGCGTCCGCTGCTGGCCACACCCGATGTTGTTCAAAAACTTGTTGACGCGGGCGAAGTCGAACGGTCTGGCAAAGACTGCCGCGTCTGGCTGGGAGTTCCCTTGCGCGTTGGCGCAAACGTGATCGGCGTGCTGGCATTGCAAAGCTACGACGAGACAATCGGCTATGGCGAGCAGGAAAAGGACATCCTGATCTTTGTGTCGCAGCACGTTGCCACGGCGATTCAACGTAAGCGGGATGAAGAGGCGCTACGTGAGTCCGAAAGCCGTTATCGGAGCCTGGTTCAGAGCGCTGTTTATGGAATGTACAACTCCAGCATCGACGACCGCTTTGAATATGTGAATCCGGCGCTGGTCAAGATGCTCGGTTACGACTCCAACGAAGAGGTTCTACGGCTAAGGCTTTCGCGCGACGTTTATGCCAATCCCGAAGACCGAATGCAAATGGTGGAGCGCTATCGCGATTGTGCCGAGGTGAAGGGTGAGGAAATCCGATGGAAGCGCCGGGACGGCAAGATTATCAATGTCCGCGCATCGGGCAGGGCAAAGTTCAATGAAAAGGGAGAAACGGTCGGCTTCGAAATGATCGCCGAAGACACCACGGAACGCCGGTCGCTCGAAGAGCAGCTTCGCCAATCGCAAAAAATGGAAGCGGTCGGAAGGCTTGCTGGAGGCATCGCACACGACTTCAACAATTTGCTCACGGTCATGAAGGGCTACAGCGAATTGATGCTGAGCGAGATGAAAGAAGACGATCCCGTCCGCATGGAGGCGGAGGAGATCAAGAAAGCCGCGGATCGCGCCAGTGGCCTCACGCGCCAACTCCTGGCCTTCAGCCGCCGCCAGGTGCTCGCCCCCAAAGTGCTCGATCTGAATTCCATCGTCGTCAATATGGATAAGCTCTTACGTCCGCTGCTGCGTGAAGACGTTCTGCTGCGGACCGTGCTGGCGCACAATCTCGGCCGCATCAAGGCCGATCCCGGGCAAATCGAGCAGGTCATCATGAACCTGGCAGTCAATGCCCGCGACGCCATGCCTGCCGGGGGAAGACTGACGATCGAGACCAGCAATGCCGAACTCGATCCATCATTTACTCGCGATCATGCCGATGTGAAACCGGGCCGTTACGTGATGTTAGCGATAAGCGACTCCGGTGTTGGCATGGATGAAGCCACCATGGCTCGCGTTTTCGAACCCTTTTTCACTACGAAAGAGATGGGCAAGGGGACCGGCCTTGGCCTGTCGACCGTTTACGGAATTATCAAGCAGAGCGACGGCTATGTTTGGGTCTATAGCGAGGTAGGTGTAGGCACTATCTTCAAGATTTTTCTTCCGCGCGTCGATGGCCCATCGGAAGGTAGGAACGGTAAGGTTGCCGCCGACTATCGTGGCACTGAGACCGTTCTCTTGGTAGAGGATGAGGATGGAGTCCGCTCCCTTGTCCGGCACATGCTGCAAAAGCAGGGATACACCGTGCTGGATGCGGGCAATACCGCCGAAGCCCTCCTTCACTGCAAAGAACATCGCGAAGTGATCCATCTCTTATTGACGGATGTGACGCTTGAACATGCCAGCGGCCGCATATTGGCGGAAAAATTGCTGCGGCTTCGTCCTGAAATGAAGCTGCTCTACATCTCCGGTTATACCGACGACTCTGTCGTTTATCAGGGTGTTCTCAGTGCCGATATGCCCTTCTTGCAAAAGCCATTCACAGCTGAAGGACTGGTGCGTAAAGTGCGCCAGGTGCTGGATGGTAATGTAGGTAAGAAATAAGGTCGGGAAGAAATAGGCCGAAAAGAACAAGCCGGGCATCCACGCCCGGCCCTTCGTCCCCGAAACTGTAATTCGATGGTTACTGCTTGTTGGCTGCGCTTGTGCTCGCTCCGCTGCCCGCTGGGCTCGATGTGCCGGCTGTTATCGGAGAAGTAGGATTCTGCAAGTCACTTTGGGTATGATTCGGTCCCAGCCCCAATTTGATCAGCGCACGCGAATCGGGCGTGACTTTGTTTTGCCATCCGTTAGCTGCCTGATATCGCGACATCGCCTCCGAAGTGCGCGCATCCCACTTTCCGCTGGGCGCCCCATCCAGGTATTTCTCGCGAATCAGGGCTTCTTGGATCTCGCGGGCGCGGTCCGCAGCAATGCCCTGCTGTCCGTGGTGCTTCCATGCCCCGCGTTTTGCCTTGTGGTGGCGGGAATGACTGGAAACATGATGCGGACTCTTGTTGGACGATGGAGCTGTTTGTTGGGTCTGAGCGAGACTTGGAACGGCAAAAAGCAATAGCAACGTGCTTACCGTAAATGGTTTATAGCTACTCAAATGCAAAAAATCACCTCCGGCCAGGAAGGTTCTCGCCGGAGCATCATGCCATAGTAGATGCTCCGGCGCCATCCATAGGTTTGCTTACCAGGGGTTACGGAAGAGTGCCCGAGAGAAACACGTTCCCGCCATTGTTGCCTCTTCCGCCCGTATGAACAAGAAATACAACATCTTGTCCGCTCTTGAGCTGGGAAGTGATCTTCCGGAACTGTTCCTCGTTGTTGACGGGTTGGCGGTTGACTTGAAGAATAACGATGCCGCGCTGCATGCCGATGTCGTCGGCAAAAGAGTCGGCTTTTACGTCTTCGACCACCACGCCTTTGCCTTCTGGAACGCCCAGGCGCTCTGCCATCTCCGGCGTTACTGAACGCACGGTAATGCCGAGCTTGGTTGGTGTAGGCGCTTCGGCGTTGGCTTCTTCAGTTGTGTCGGTGCGATCGCCAAATAGTTTGGCGCGGTCAGCCACAGCTACCTTCACGTTTTTCTCGGAGCCTTCGCGCATGATCGCCAATTCAACCTTGGTGCCAGGCTTGGTCGATGAGATCAGGTTTATAAGCTCGTCACCCGATTTGATGGGTTTGCCGTTGACCGCCGTGATCGTGTCTCCCGTCCGCAAGCCTGCGTCGTCTGCGGGGCTTCCCGCGCGCACATCGGCAATCGTCACGCCGCTCTTTCCGCCATATACGCGCGCAACTGCCGGCCCTTGCTGGGCGTTAAACACCACGCCGATGGATCCGCGTGCAACTCTGTGCTCTGAACTCGTTAGTTGGCCATAGACATCGCGCACGATATTCGAGGGCATGGCAAAACCGACGCCTTGATAGCCGTAGGACTGGGTATAGATCGCCGTATTGATGCCGATAACGTCGCCGGCCATGTTCACCAGCGGGCCGCCCGAGTTGCCGGGATTGATAGCTGCATCGGTCTGAATGAATGACTGGAAGGAACGCTGGTTATCCAGAGTCCTGCCCTTAGCCGAAACAATTCCTGCCGTTACGGTTTCTTCAAGGCCGAATGGGCTGCCTACAGCGAGAACCCAATCGCCCACATTCATCGAATCGGAATCGCCAAGCCTTGCGGATGCGAGGCTGTGGTCCTTGGGCGGCTCGATCTTGATCACGGCAAGATCGGTCTCCTTGTCGGAGCCGATCACCTTTGCATCGTGTAAAACGCCCGGCGGATCGTCTTTTAGCTTCACCCGGATTCGCTCCGCGCCATCGACCACATGGAAGTTGGTAATGATGTAGCCGTTAGGGTTCATGATGACGCCGGAGCCGAGTGACCGCTCGCGTCCGCCCTGCTGGCCGCCACCGCCGCCATCTTCACCTCCGCCTTGGCCGCCGAAAAAACGATCGAAGAAATCTTGAAACGGATCGTCACCGCCGCCCTGGTCTGGATTGGGATGCCCTGGCGGGCGGGAACGCAGACGCCGCTTCGGGCCCGACTCTGAATTGATGTTGACGACCGCCGGTCCAATTTGTTTCGCAATCTGCCCGAAAGCGTTGCCAAGTTGCTGTGGAGACTGCATTGGCAAAAGGCTTGCGTCCGATGAAGGAAATGAGTTTCCTCTCACGCCGCTTCTGCTCACTACGGTCCCAATCAGGATTCCCACTGCAAGCGTGACAAAAATCACCAGCGTAAAAAACACTCGTTGGGCCTTAATGCGAGCGACGACAGCGGCCAAGCGCGAGTTCATAACAGTTATTCCTCCGGGGCCTCTACAGGAGCCTAAATTATAAATGGAAATAGCATGGCGAAGTGATGGAAACTCATTAGGTTGCAAGCGCCTGTGCACTGTTAGACGCTCTGGATAAGCATTTCGTTATCCGCCGGAAGGCTCCTCAGCTTATGCAACCCTTCTTACACCTGGCGCGGAAGACTACTTCCAATCCGGACTGATGGATTCAGCCAGAATGTTCTGTAGGCTGGACGGAAGATTTGAGCCGGAGCGGGTTGAAGTCTGGCGCACCGGCCCCATCGCCCAACGGACATTCCCTGCGGTTACAATTACGTGGCATGACCGGAGGATTCATGGCGAAAGTTGCTCCCGAAAAGTTGTTGAGCGAGATCATTAAGGAGCGTCGCACAACACAAAACTTTGAGGAGATACCCATCCATGATGCCGATCTGGAAAAGATTGTGCGCGCCGGATTGGAAGCGCCCAGCGGCTACAATCTTCAGCCCTGGCGCTTTATTGTGGTTCGCGATCGCACACAAAAGGCGAAATTGCGCGCCGCTGCTTTTGACCAGGCCAAAGTCGAAGAAGCGAGTGCTGTGATCGTGGCCTGCGGCGACGCGCAGGCATGGAAACACGGCGACCTTGAGGAAGTGCTGCGCATCAGTCGCGAATACGGCTTCACCGAGGAGTTGGATGCCTCGGCCCGCAAGAACGTCGCGGCATTCCTGGGTGGGACGCCTGGAAAAATCGGTGGAATCGAGCCTAGTTTTGACGTTTGGGTCAATCGCCAAGTCATGGTCTCATTTACCACGATGATGTGGATGGCGGAAGCCCTCGGGTACGACACTGCTCCTATGGAGGGCTTTTTTGAAGACAAGATTAGGAGCTTGCTTCACATTCCCGAGCAGGTGAGGGTCGTCGCCCTTCTGGGCATCGGCAAGCGCAAAGGCCCGGACAAACTCTATGGCGGACGCTTCGATCCAGCCCGCGTGGTTTTTGCCGAGGAGTGGGGAAGGAAGATCGATTTTTGATGGGCAGGCACTCGACGTTGTTGAATCGTTCCTGGCTGGCGGCCGCCCTTCTCGTGGTCTTGATCTCGCCGGTCGTTTCGCTCGCACAGTCGTCTGCCACACAAAAAACGGACGAAACGGAAAAAACGGACAGACCAAACAAGGCCGACAAATCCGATGTCTTCACCGCCGATGCAGCCTCGCGTCTTTTGGAGAACATCAGGTTTGGACTCGAAGGCCATGATCCAAGAAAGATGCTTTCTGTTTTTGACATTGCTGCGATGAAGGGCGGCGCTGTGTTTCGCGACCGGATCGCCGCATTCTTCGATCAGTACGAGTCTTTCCGCGTGCACTTTAACCTCGTAGAAGCCTCCATGCAGGGTGCCGAAGGTGTTGTCGTGGTGGAGGCTGAACTGGACGCTACCCCAACCAGCAGCCTTGCTCCACCCGTTCGTAAGCGCGTGCAGCTTCGCTTCCTTGCCGCGAATAGAGGTTCCGGTTGGAAGTTCACCGATGTGCAGCCCCGCTCGTTCTTTTCATAAATCGAATCATGCAGCGCGAATATCCAGAGAGGCCGATCGTTGGCGTGGGCGCCGTCGTCATCCATCAAGGCCGTGTGCTTTTGGCGCGTCGCGGAACGCCGCCACGCCTTGGCCAGTGGTCCCTGCCTGGAGGCATGGTCGAATCGGGTGAGACACTTCGGGAAGCAGTTGAGCGCGAAGCCCTGGAAGAGACCGGCCTGGTGGTTGAGGTCGTGGAGATCCTCGAAGTGCTCGACCGAATTACCCAAGATGCCCAGGGCCGGGTGCAGTACCACTATGTGCTGGTTGATTTCTTGTGCCGTCACCGGCAGGGCGAGGCATTAAGCGGCGGAGATGTCTCCGATTTGGCTTGGGCTTCTCAAGAAACTTTGGCCGATTATGCTTTGGAACAAATTGCACTGGAAGTGATTCGGAAGGCCTTCCATAGATCGTCCGCTCTTGCTGGAGGCACATCGGCTTCAAATCAATCTTGAAGTTCACCTGCCTCTACCGCAAGGGATGGTCACCGGACTCTTCAAGCGCCTCGATTTCTTTGCCCCATTGATACGCGTCCGGCTGAGGAAGCCCGATGTGTCCAAGAACCCGGCACGCAAATTGATGGGCCATTTCTTCAATGCTTGCGGGCCGATTGTAGAGCGTGGGAATCAGCGGATAGATGGTTGCTCCTGCCTCTGCGGCCCTGTCCATGTTGCGAAGATGAATGCGATTCAGCGGGGTTTCTCGCACGCACAGGACTAGAGGCCGTTTTTCCTTCAGGCACACATCCGCGGCGCGCTCGATCAGGTGCGAGGCGAGTCCGTTGGCGATTCGCGCCAGCGTTCCCATGCTGCACGGCAAAATCAGCATTGCGTCAGTAGGGTAGGAGCCGCTGGCGATGTTGGCCCCCACGTCGTCGTTGTTTTGTTGTCGTATCTTTCCCGATGGGTCCACTGGCGCCTCAAGAAGTTGCTGCACGAGGTTAGTCCGTCCCTTGATGTCCAGCTCCTCGGCAAATACGCGCAAAGCGTTGTCGGAGGCCACAAAATTTACGGTCTTGATACGGGTATCTTGCGCTGCTGCGCGCAGCAGCGCGCGCACAAAGATAGCTCCGCTGGCGCCCGTGGCGGCAACGGTAAGTACTTGGGAGGCAGGCTGGAAAGAAAAAGGCATCGTCAACGTTTGCGACATCGGAAATCAATCGGGACTGCGAAAGATTCTAAAGACCGCAAGTTCGAGCATAGGCAGTCGGCCATGGTTGCGTCAAGGATTGCATTCTGTCCGTGAAGCCCCTGTGAAGCCGCCGCTGCATGCGTCGATGCCATTGAATTATCTTGTAATCATGAATGCTTCATCGCTTCGAACACTGCTGCAGCAGGTCAAGGACGGCAAAGTCTCTCCCGATGACGCTGTTACCCGCCTGCGCCACCTGCCTTTTGAAGATCTTGGATTTGCCAAGGTCGATCACCATCGGCGTCTGCGGACCGGAATGACCGAGGTGATTTTCTCCCAGGGGAAGGGGCCGCAACAGGTAGCCGGGATCTTTAAGAAAATGGCGGAAAGCGGCGGTAATGTTCTGGCCACTAGGGCCACCCCGGAACATTTCCGCGCCGTGAAGAAGGCGGTTCGCAAAGCCGAATATCGGGAAGAGGCGCGCGCCGTCGTCCTCAAACAAGACGTAGCGCGATACGGAAAAGGCCAGATAGCCGTGGTTTCCGCCGGCACCAGTGACATACCTGTGGCCGCGGAGGCGTTGGTGACAGCTGAGATTATGGGCAATGATGTAACGCATCTCTTCGATGTGGGTGTCGCGGGTATTCACCGCCTTCTTGCCAATCGAGAGGTCCTGCAAGATGCTCGGGTCGTGATTGTATGCGCCGGAATGGAAGGCGCTCTTCCCAGCGTCGTGGGTGGTTTGGTAGGAGTGCCGGTGATCGCCGTTCCTACCAGCATCGGCTATGGAGCGGCCTTCGGCGGGCTGGCCGCGCTCCTCGGGATGCTCAACTCTTGCGCTTCCAACGTCAGTGTTGTGAACATCGACAACGGTTTTGGTGCGGGCTATGTGGCCTCAATGATTAACCGACTCTAAAGTCCTTCGGCTCCATAGACTGAAGACTGACTGAGGCAGGCTTAGCGCCCCATTCGTAGGGAAGCAAGGGGCCGATTGCAATCGCAAATCGTGCTAAAGTACCACGCAAATTTGTGCGGTACGAAGGCGGCGAGCATGGCTACGATCAAAGTCAATGGCGTGGAGTTGTTCTACAAGGAATCGGGCAGTGGTCCGGAGACGATTGTCTTTTCTCACGGCTTGCTGATGGACCACTCGATGTTCGACGCGCAACGAGCGGCCTTCCAGGGCCAATATCGGGTCATCGCCTACGACCACCGTGGGCAAGGCCAGTCGCAGGCTTCCACACAATGCGACATGGATACGCTTACCGACGATGCGGCAGCCTTCATCCAAGCCCTCAATGCGGGTCCCTGCCATTTTGCCGGCCTATCGATGGGGGGTTTTGTTGGGATCCGCTTGGCCGCCCGGCATCCCGAACTCGTGCGCTCCCTCACGCTGATGTGTACCGGCGCGGAAAGCGAACCTCTCCACAATCGCATTCGTTACGGGCTTCTCGGCCAGATCGTCAAAATCGTGAGTCCCGCGCCCTTTGTTGCCATTGCAATTCGGGAATTGTTTGGCGCAACCACTCGTAAAGACCCATCAAAGCAAGCCTTGGTGGAAGCTTGGAAGGCAAAAATTCGCTCTTGGCCGCGGACCCTTGCCTATTCGATTCTGAGCGTAATGAATCGCCGCGACGCCGCTGCCGATCTTGGCGTTATCCGCTGCCCAACCCTTGTTATCACCGGAGAAGATGACACGGCGCAGCCTCCGCAGAATGGCGAGCGGATGGCTGCGGGCATCCGATTGTCCACATTCATCAAGATTCCTGCCTGTGGGCACAGTTGTTCCTTGGAAGCTCCCGAGGCGGTCGTCGAAGCGATGAAAAAGATTCTCTGCTCCAACCCGGAAGTGTTGCCGCAAGTCAGAAGCGCTGCTGCGTCTCAGCGCTAATCCCCCAAAGCACGCTTGCCTCGGCGTCAGGTTTTGAATCCTTCCTGGCATTTGGCGTCTTCAATACGATGCGCGCCTATCCTCAGGCTTTATCCGCCATTCGCATCCTATGAAATTTAGTAGTTCCTGGCGAATACTCTTTTCATTCGATGGATGATGAATCATGAATCGATGACCGATGACCAATCATGGATTGATGAAGCGAGGCTAGCTTCGCTTGGTTCCACGTCAAGACCGGGAGCGAAGCCGCGGCAAGCTTCCAATAAGGCTTGCGCAAAAACGCGAAAATGCCAACAAGGCCTTTTGTTGTGTCGAACAATATCAGGGAATTCCCCGATATTAAAACGTTTTTATTGCGAGTATATGGTGATATATTCCAAAAATGCGAAATGCCGGATGCGGCGTTCCGAAGAACCCGTTTCATCGACCTAAAAGCTTGTGATGTCGACGCCACGCGCTCAAGCAGGCCGTGAAACCTACAAAACCAGGAGGCTTGTGTATCTGCCCATGCTACGAACTATAAAATCGTGCGGCGCTTCTTTTTTGTTGCTTAGCGTTGTGATGGCGCTCTGCCAGTTCACCATGTCCCAGGAAGTTACCGCCACCATCACGGGCAGGGTCACGGACCAGAGCGGAGCCGCAATCGTTGGTGCGGCGGTTGTTGCGCGCGACCTGAATCGCGGCACCGAGTATCGCGCCAAGGCCAATGAACTCGGCGTGTTCAATATTCAGCGCCTGCCTGTGGGCACTTACGAAGTGAAAATTGATGCCCAGGGTTTTGCGCCAATGGTTGAATCTCCCTTGACACTCGACCTTAACCAGGTGATGCGCCTTAACTTCGAGCTTAAGGCGGGTACGAAGACGGAAGTCGTGGATGTAACCGCTACCGCGCCCACGTTGCAAACCGATACTGCTACGGTAGGAACGATTGTCGATGCGCGAACCAACGACAATCTTCCCCTTGCGACCCGCAACCCCGTTCAGTTGACATTGCTGGCTCCGGGAGCTGTGACTGTGGACCCGGCTGGATTCAACTTTGGCTCCAACACGGCGGAAGAGAATGCGCAGGGCGGCGGCCGTCCTTATATCAATGGCAATCGAGAACAATCCGACAACTTCCTGCTGGACGGCATCGACAATAGCGAGGCTTCCGACAACCTGGTAGGACTGACGCCCTCGCCGGACGCCATTCAGGAATTCAATCTCATCACGCAAAATGCTTCAGCCGAATTTGGAAATTTCCAGGGCGGAATCGTCAACGTGAGCATCAAGTCGGGAACCAACCAGTTCCACGGCACATTGTTTGAGTTTCTCCGTAACACTGACCTGAACGCGAACAAATGGGAAAACAAATTCAACCCGGCCGCGCTGCTTCCGACGCCGGTGATTCACTGGAACACGTTTGGCGCGACCTTCGGCGGACCCATTATCAAGAACAAACTGTTCTTTTTTGCCGACTACCAGGGCGGAAGGTTCGACACTGGCAGCGGCCAGACACTCGGGGTACTTACGGCTCAACAGGCGCAAGGAAACTTCGGTGGCATTACGGACGCCAACGGCCAGCCGATTCAACTCTTGAATCCTTGCGCGCAAGGTACGGGCATCCAAGGCGGTCCTGCTTGCCAGTTGAATGGCACCTCCCAACCGTTTGCAAATAACGTGATTCCGGCCAACATGCTCGATCCGGCATTTACGAAGCTGGTTGCGTCGAAATTCTATCCCCAGTCGATTGGAACCACCGCGAACGGCTTTGGAGTGGCCGTCAACTCCGTGAATGTTCAGCATAACTCCAACCAGGGAGACCTGAAGATCGACTACAACGCGTCTGAAAAAGACCGTGTCTATGGTCGCTATTCAGAAGGTAAGCAGAACGATCCTTCGACCAATTCCCAAATCATTCTGGGCAGCAGCCTGAATACCGCCAATCTCTACAACACGGCGTTCGGATGGACCCATACCTTCAATTCAAGCCTTCTGAACGATGCGCGCTTTGGCACTAATCACATCATCGCGGCGACGAGTAATTTCTTCAATAACGGCGTTGGCCAGATCGCCAGCAGCACGTTGGGGATCAACAACGGCAATCAAGGCGGTTTGGCCGGTTTACCCGCATTCGGATTTTCGGGAGGCACCGCATCCAATGTAGTTACCGGAGGAGCGTTGAGTAACCTTGGAAATTCACTCAATTTCCAGGACTTTGCTTCTACCGTCATCCAGTTCAACGACGGTCTGACTTATACGCATGGCCGCCATATTACCCAGTTCGGCTTCCAGATGAACCGTTACCGAATCGATGTGGCATATAGCGGAAACGCGGGTGAACTAGGGGCCTTTATTTTCGATGGGAGTTTTACTTCAGTACCTGGAGCCGATTTTGCGCTAGGCCTTCCAGTATCTGTGGGACGCGGCGCGATTCCGATCACCTGGTACCAGCGGAACTGGCTCTATGCAGGCTACGCCCAGGACAACTGGCGCATTACCGACCATCTTACGCTCAATCTTGGCCTGCGCTATGAAGCCAGAACGCCCTGGACCGAGATCAACAATCGCCAGGTGAATGTGGATACTCTCACCGGTGCGCTGCAATTCGTCGGTAATACTCCGGTCACCGGGGTGGGCACCAATGGGTTTAGCTCCGGCTTGTATAAATCGGAGTACGGATGGCCGAACTTCCAACCTCGGATTGGGTTCGCCCAGCAGATCGGCAGCAAGAGCGTGATACGCGGCGCCTATACCATTTCTTCTTATCTGGAAGGTACGGGAACTAACCTGCGCCTGACGCAGAACCCGCCGTTCACGCCTACTC
Organism: Candidatus Angelobacter sp.; assembly: GCA_035295685.1. Classification (GTDB taxonomy): domain Bacteria; phylum Acidobacteriota; class Terriglobia; order Terriglobales; family Acidobacteriaceae; genus Angelobacter. The sequence goes on along the minus strand of DATGIO010000072.1, from coordinate 19,618 downwards.
AGACCTCGGCCACCAACACAACCCCTGCGAACCTGGCCACGGCCACTGCTACTCCGTTTAATGTGGAAGGCGGATTTGGCGCTCCAGCCGCCGACCCGTTCTTCCTCTCCAGCATTTTTTCGTGGGCTCCGAAAGTACAGCCCGCAATTGCGCAGCAGTGGAATTTGACCGTGCAGCGTGAATTGGCAAAAGATCTTACGCTGCAGGCTGGCTATGTCGGACAACACGTGACTCATGAAATGGTTCCCGTGCCTGTCTCTCAGGGGCAGCTGACCTCCACCGGCGTTGTGTTTCCGTTCTTGGGCGGCGTGAATCCTCAGGGCGGATTCGGTCCCAACCATCTGAATCAGGTCATCGAGACAACCTCCATTGGCAGCTCATCGTACAACGCTCTTCAGGTGGTGCTCCAGAAACGCCTGGCAAACGGGCTCGAAGGCCAGCTTGCCTACACCTATTCCAAGTGCATGACGGATAGTCCCGGTTACTTCGGCACGGGTGGCAATACCACTCAGGCAGGAAGCGCTTCACCGTTCTATCAGAATATTTTCAACTCACGCGCGGAACGGAGCCAATGCTATTGGGACCTGAAGCACGTGGTCAGCTCCTATGCCTTGTACGACCTTCCATTCGGGAAAGGCCGGAAGTATGCAAATCATTTGCCAGCGGCTGTGAATACGGCGGTGGGCGATTGGGCGCTTTCGGCGATCGTGAGTTGGCATACAGGCTTCCCCATCGCGCTTACATCCAGCGACAATTCCGGAACCAACTCGCTCGGTCCACGCCCGAATTGCAACGACTCGCTCTTGAGTTACCCCAAGACCACCAACACCAATGGGCTCCTGTGGTTCAATCCGGCTTTTGAAAGCGCACCGGCGCCAGGTACTTTTGGAAACTGCCCAGCCCAGGGTCCGGTGGTTGGACCTGGATATGTGGACGCCGACATGAGCTTGCACAAGGACTTTCCGATTAACGAAGCGCGAAAATTCCAATTCCGCGCCGATTTCCTGAACGCTTTCAATCACCCGAACTTCGCGGCGCCGAGCGGCATCACTGGATTGATCACATCCACGCAAGATGCCCGCGAGATTCAGTTGGCTTTGAAGTTTTACTTCTAGGAAAAGCAGTCGGCAGATCAAACAACCATAGGGACCGTGAGAAATTTTCTCACGGTCCTTATTTTTTCTAATCTTCTTGCAGAAGTGTCTCCCTCTCCATCTGTCAATTTCGAAAACGCCCATGGTGTATGGCATAACTGCATAGCGTCTCTTCCTGCATGATTTCTAAAACAACAGGTCTAGTTTCAGGCCACTGGTTGCTTTTCCGTCCAATCGCTTCCTTGTAAGGCCTTTCCCCATAGTTGCATCTGAGCCGCCCCGACCCCAACATGCTATACTGCGCCCATCCCTTCCATGCGCCGACCATTGGCTCAGTTTTTATCCTGTCTAATTGTTCCTTTGCTATTGATTGCGGGTGCAGCCGCGCAACAAGAGCCTCAGGGTGCTTGGTCGAGCGTTGCCGGCGAGTTTGTCCAGCAGATTCTTTCGATCAGCGGTTCGCCTTCGGCGGTGGCGGTGAACTTCGAGAATCTTTCCAGCCTGTCCTCCTCCGACGTCGATCTGGCAAAGAAAGCCGTTCTGGAGCGGTTTCGTGGAACGGGGGTACGGGTCGTCCGAGCGGACGCCGCAATTGCCGAGGTCCACATTACGTTCTCGGAAGATTGGCGGGATTACCTGTGGGTGGCCAATATCCGGCAAGGGCCGAGCAGCCAGGTGGTGATGCGCAAGGTTCCTCATCAGCAGAAATTGGCCGCGGCACGAACTCCCACCCTCACGATCAAAAAGACGGCGTTGTGGCAGCAGGATAATCCCATCCTTGATTTCTATGCCGATAGTCAGAATCTTTACGTGCTGGAACCGGAGCAACTCTCGCTCTATGGCAATGACGCGGGCCGCTGGCGCTTGCACCAGACTCTGGCCATAACGCATGAGCAGCCGTGGCCGCGTGATTTGCGGGGCAAGCTGCAGGTCAGCGGGCTGCAGGTAACGGCCTACCTGCCAGGCACGATGTGCAAAGGTACGGCGATGCCCCCGGCGATGGATTGCCGCAGCAGCGATGATCCATGGGTGATCCAAAAAAGTGGACAAGGAACGGTTGAGCAGGCAACGGTCGAGCCGAGAACAAACGGCCAAGGCACGCTCGTAGGCTTTTTCAGTCCGGCGCGCAACTTCTTTACCGGAGTTCTGGCAGGGATGAACGCGGCCAGCGTGCCTCCGTTCTTTTCGGCGGCTGCGATCGAAATCGGCGGCGCGCACCAGTGGGTTTTTGCTGGAACCGATGGCCGCGCAAGGCTTTATCTGACCGATCTTTCCTTGCCGGCGGCGATTTTTAACGATTGGGGCAGCAGCGTGGCCGCAGTGCAGTCGGGTTGCGGCAGCGGGTCGCAGGTGCTGGTGACGGCTCCTGGTGATCTCACGCATGCCGATACGCTCCAGGCCGTCGAATTTCAAAATCAGGATGCAATGCCGGCGAGTGCGACGGCGGATGTTTCCGGCCCGATTGTGGCGTTGTGGCCGGGAGATAACTCGCCGAGTGTTCGCGGCGTGGTCGAATCGATAGCAACAGGAAAATATGAAGCGCTGCTTTTTACCATTGCTTGTACTCAGTAGCCTGTTGCTGCCCATGCATCAAGGATGGGCGGGAACGCGTCCGCGCTATGGCGGAACGGCCCGCACACTGGTCCAGCACAAGGTCACATCTCTCGATCCGCTAGCGGACACCGACTATGCGGAGGACCGCAACCGCCTCGCCTCGCTACTATTTGAGACGCTCACGGAAATTGATGCCCAAGGAAGGCTGCGTCCGCGGCTGGCCGTTTCATGGCAGCCGGAGCCGGGGAGTAGGGTGTGGCGGTTCCAGATTCGTCCCGCAAGTTTGAATGATGGTTCGGTGTTGACCGCTTCCGTGGTTGGGGCGTCGTTGAAAGCTGCTAGTCCGGAGTGGAGAATCGTCGTAAACGGGAAGCAGGCGATCTCGATTGAGACTCCTTCGCCGGTTCCTCATCTCCCCGAATTGCTTTCGCTTCCGCGATTCGCCATTGTGAAGCGGCTGGCCGATGGAACCATGATTGGCACAGGCCCCTTCAAATTGTCGGAATGGCAGCCGGGAGAACGCGCCCTATTTGCGGCCAACGAAGAATATTGGGGTGGAAGGCCCTACCTCGATGCGATGGAGGTGCGCATGGGGCTTTCGTTGAGGGAGCACCTGATCGAGCACCAGCTTGGAGCGGACCACGCCGCCGAGCCCACGATTGACCAGTTGCATACGCTCGAACAGGCCGGACAGAGCGTTGCACTGTCCCGTCCTTCGGACTTATTGGTGGTGATTTTTCCACCACCGCCTCCAAATGGCTGGGGTGAGCCTGCAGTGGGTTCCGGTGCGGTTTCGACCCAACGGATTGGAAGAGATGCCAAAGGCATCCATCCAAAATTGCGCGAGGCGGTTGCATCTGCGATCAACCGGTTCGCAATCAGCAATGTGCTGCTTCAGAAAAGAAGCCGTCCAGCTGGCGCGCTCTTGCCGCAATGGCTCACCGGATACGAATTTGCATTTCCGCTGGATCCCAATCCGGATCAGGCGCGCAGGCTGCGCACCGAAGCGGGAGCGCCAGCCACAATTAGGCTTGCCTACGACTATTCCGACACCGTAGCGAAAATGGTGGCGGAGCGCATTGCCGTGGACGCCCGCGAGGCCGGGATCAACCTACAGCCATTCGGAGATCCCCACGTTACCAGCAAGAGTGGGCGCAAGAGCCTGAATGCCGATGCAGTTCTGCTGCGTATTCCGCTGCAATCAATTGAGCCGTACTCCGCGTTGGCGGGACTGGCCCTGGCCAACGATCTCGAACTTTCTTCCGAGACAACGGCGTCCATTTTGGATGCGGTGCGTCCGGAAGATCTTTTTGAAGCCGAGCGCAAGGCGATCGCAGACTACCGGTTGATTCCTGTGGCGCACGTCTCTGAGGCGTTGTGGCTCAACACCACCATCCACAACTGGCAGCAGTTGCCGAACGGCGGATGGAAGCTCGATCAGCTTTGGGTGGAGGCGGGCCGATAAAGTGTCTCTACGAACCAAGCTGATTCTCCTGGTTGCCCTCAGCATCGCCGTGAGCGTGGGCGCCGTGGCTTGGTTGATCGAGGCGCGAACGCGTGAGTCGTTCCGGCAGGTGGATGCGGAGCGAACCAATGCTTTAGCCAGCCAGTTTCGCAAAGAGTTTGAGCGCGAAGGCGAAGAGATCACGAGTGAGACGGAAGCTGTGGTCAATTCGGAGTCGATGCTACAGATGGCGCTTGAGGCTTCCAACGGAGCCGATACTGCCGGATATTTGAATGCGGCGGGTTCGGTTGCCAGCCTCCGTCACCTGGACTTTCTTGATTTCCTGTCCCCGGATGGGACGATATTGTCTTCCGCGCACTGGCCGGCGCGTTTTGGTTACAAAGAACGATGGTTTCTCGATCAGGGCACTGCAGTTCCCCAACAGACATTTCTACATCAGGTTGAGACGCCGCAGGGCAACGCGTTGGGCATCCTGTGCTTGCGCAGTTTGAAAGTGCGGGGATCGAATTTTTACGTTGTTGCCGGCCGAAAGCTCGATGCTGCGTTGCTCAAATCGCTTTCCACGCCTCCGGGCATGAGAGTGCTGATCTACAGCGCTCCGGAGCAGGGCCAGGGCGATTTCTTAAGTTCAAGTGACGATACTTTCGATTCCTCGCGCCTCATGCCGCTTGTTCAAGACACGCTAAGCCATGATCATGAGGTTGCTGCCGATATCCAATGGGGCTTCGCACCGAGTCCGGCTTCAAGTCCTGATGCAGCACTAAACTCCAGCGTGAAGCTAAACTCCGTTCAGACGGCGAAGGCCGGTGTCACCACGCCAACACCCCCCGCGCAGGCAGGGGATGAAGAGAGCTTTCATGCCATTCCGCTGCCGGGGTTCGCCGGGCGCTCTCCGGCGGTGCTGCTGATCGGCAATTCGCGGCATCAGCAATTGTCGTTGGAAAAACGGATTCGCAACGTGAGCCTATTGATCGCGCTAGGTGGCGTGCTGATTGGCGTGATAGCCGGGGCGATTGCGGCGGCGCGCATTACTCGTCCCGTGCAGGATTTGGCGCATGCCTCGGAGGAGATAGCTCACGGCAACTGGCTGGTGCATGTGGAGACATCCTCGAAAGACGAGATCGGGCAGCTTGCCAGGGCCTTCAATCACATGACCGAAGAGTTAATCGGCCAGCGGGAGCGGCTGGTGCAGAGCGAGCGAGTAGCGGCGTGGCGCGAACTTGCTCGGCGGCTGGCGCATGAGTTGAAGAACCCGCTATTCCCTTTGCAGATCACGGTGGAAAACTTGTTGCGGGCGCGGGAGACGAGTCCGGAGATGTTTGAAGAGGTGTTTCAGGAGAGCACGATGACGCTGCTCTCGGAAATCTCTAATCTGAAAACGATCATTGGCCGCTTCAGTGATTTTTCGCGTATGCCCGCGCCAGAGCTGCAGCCGGTCGACCTGAATGGGCTGGTGCGGAGCGTGGCGCAGCTCTTTCAAGGGCAGCTCTCCCAGCGGACCCAACTCATTGAAACCGATTTGCAACTCGCCGATGTGCCGGCAGTGAGCGGCGATTCGACCCTGCTGCGGCGGGTAATAGAGAACCTGGTGTTGAATGCCATAGATGCCATGCCTGCCGGCGGCACCTTGACGTTCCGCACGCGCCAGGCTGACAAGCAGGTGATCTTCGAGCTTTCCGATACCGGCCTGGGTCTCACGCCGGAGGAATGCGAGCGCCTATTTACTCCTTATTACACCACCAAGCAGCACGGAACTGGACTAGGGCTGGCGATTGTGCAGTCCGTGGTGAGCGACCACAAGGGACGGATCGGCGTGACCAGCCAGAAGGACGAAGGCACTACCTTTCACATGGAACTGCCCCTGTGGGAACTGGGCGATGTTGCCTTTGCTGTGGCGGTGGGCGGCGAGGTGTAACGGTTTTTACGATCCTACGATCCAAATGATTTTAGGCGATGAAAGCGCATCTTCTTATTGTCGATGACGACTCCGGGACTCTGGCTTCGCTCTCGCGTGCCTTCCGGCTGGCCGGCCACGAGGCCACAGTGTGCGACAACGCCGCTCGCGCTCTCGAACTGGTGAAGACGGAAAAATTTGACCTGATCTTTTCCGACGTCGTGATGCCTGGCACGGACGGGCTCACGCTCCTGGAGCAGATCCAGGCCGCCGGAATCAAGACGCCAGTGGTAATGATGTCGGGCCAGGCGCACATTGCCATGGCAGTGAAGGCCACCCGCCTGGGAGCGGTGGACTTTCTGGAAAAGCCCCTTTCCACCGACAAATTGCTGCTGACCGTGCAGAACTCCCTGCGGCTGGAGCGGCTGGAGCAGGAAAACCAACAGCTTCGGCAAAAGCTTGGCGGCGCGGAGATTGTATTTACCGGGGAGAAGATGCGGCGCCTTATGACCCAGGTGGAGCGCGTGGCCGCGAGCGAGTCGCGGGTGTGCATCCTGGGGGAGACCGGCACGGGCAAGGAGTTGATTGCGCGGACGATTCACGCCAAGAGCAACCGGAAAGAAGGACCATGCGTTACGCTCAACTGCGCCGCGGTTCCGGCGGAGCTGATCGAATCGGAACTCTTCGGTCACGAGAAAGGCTCCTTTACCGGCGCGGCCAACCGGCATTTAGGGAAATTCGAGCAGGCCCACGAAGGCACGCTGTTTCTGGACGAAATCGGCGACATGCCGCTGGCCATGCAGGCCAAGCTGTTGCGCGTGCTGGAGCAGGGCGAAGTGGAGCGCATTGGCGGCGATGGCCCCAAGCGCGTGAACGTTCGCGTGATTGTGGCCACGCACCGCAACCTGGAAGAGCAAGTGCGGCAGGGCGCCTTCCGGCAGGACCTTTTCCATCGCATCTACGTCTTTCCGGTGACTCTGCCGCCGCTACGGGAGCGCCCGGAAGATATTCCGGCTCTGGTGGAGCACTTTGCCGCACAGATCGTCCGCCAGAACGGATGGAAAGAGGTAACCTTCAGCCCTGAAGCCATGCGGTTATTGCAGGCGTGCCTGTGGCCGGGAAACATACGAGAGCTGCGCAATGTGGTGGAGCGCATCTTGCTGTTTGCCGAAGGAGAGTCGATTCCAGTATCAACGGTGGAGATAGCGCTTCCCGCTCAACCGGGACGCAGCGCCGATGGTCAATCGCCTGCGATTGGCGCGGCTGGCGGGACGCTCGCCGAGAGGGTGGAGCAGGTCGAGCGTCAGTTGATTCTCGACGAGATCAAGCGTCAAAACCACCACATTACCAATACCGCGAAGGCCCTGGGCCTGGAACGGAGCCACTTGTACAAAAAGTGCCAGCAGCTTGGCATCGACCTGAGCCAGTTAAGAAAATAATGGAGGTCGTGTGGGCGGCGGGAGTCATGGCACTACCGCGCTCGTTGAGACCGGCTGGCAACATTTGCGCGCGTATGCGAAACTGTTGAGAGTCGTCGCCGTTGTTGGCACGACTCGGATCGTGGCATCCTCACTCTTTCCGGGCCTGTAGCTCAACGGTTAGAGCAGCAGACTCATAATCTGTTGGTTGTAGGTTCGAATCCTACCGGGCCCACCAAACCTGTATCTCACCGCTTGGCATAGGCAGATTTGATATAAGTGGCAACAAACACGCTGCCTACATTACCAGTTAAGTCATTTGTTTTCAGCCTGCCCCTTTTGTTGCTCACCAGGACAGGGGTATGAGAGCTTGAACCAGCAGGGAAAAAGTTCCGCATTTTGAATTATGCCTTTGAAGATCCTGCTATCGAGTACAACTGAGACAGCTCGTATGTTTATCGGTGTTCACACGGCACAATACGGTCAGCCATTCAAAGATGAATATCACGGTTACTAATGTCCAAGGCAGAGAGTCTGCCGGTGCTGTCGATCTTAGCGGGTCCTTTACCCAGTGGATGGACTTAACAGAATTGGAGATTATGAACCTACTCCAGGGTGTTTGTCGGGATGCTGGGATGGTAGTGACGCCATTTCCGCACCATTCTCACTTATCTATGAGGGCTAGTTTCCAATTTGGGAAAGGGGCTATAGGATTTTTGATTGAAAAGCGAATCGACGACATCGACAAATCAACAATTGACTCTCTCGTAACCAACAGCGTTAGCGAACGGCGGACGCTCGACTACAAAGAATCGCTGCCAGGAAGCGCGGACGATGATAAACGTGAGTTCTTGACCGATGTAGCTTCGTTCGCGAATGCATCTGGCGGTGACATAGTTTACGGTGTTGCCGACGAGCGAGACGAAAAAGGACGAGCCACCGGTATCCCGTGTTCAGCGGAGGGGGTGAGCATATCCAACATCGGGGAACACAAAGCGCGCTTGGAAAGTTCTGCTCGTGACGGCATCGCACCTCGTATTCCAGGGATTGAATTTCGGATTGTAGATGGTTTTTCGAAAGGGCCAGTGCTTGTGGTCCGAATCCCGAAGAGTTGGATCGGGCCACACATGGTTACCTTCAAGAATTTCTCTCGGTTTTTTTCACGTAACAGTACGGGCAAGTATCAGCTCGACGTAGGAGAAATACGATCAGCATTTATTGAGTCAACATTGATGGGCGACAAACTTCGCAACTTTAGAGCAGAGCGTATATCGAAGGCTCTTCAGGGTGAAACCGCCGTCCCTCTGGGAAATGGCGTCAAGATGGTTCTACACCTCGTTCCATTGTCATCAATGAGTCCAGGTAGGCTACGCGACGTGACGGCTGAGGCTTCTAAACTGACGCAATTGCTCAGGCCAATGCAAGAGGCGTCTTATTTGGGCCGGTACAATCTCGATGGATTCTTTGTCGACGGAGCACGAAACACAGCCTCTTATTCTGGGATGCCACCCTATGGTTCCTATGTCCAGGTGTTTCGATCTGGAGCGATTGAAGCTGGCGAAGGAAACATTGCCCATCATGAAAAACTATTACCAAGTCTATTGATCGAAAACCTTATTCTTAGGGCCAGTGGTCGATTTTTGGACGCGCTTAGAAAGTTGGATACACCACTGCCGATTTTCCTGATGCTGACACTTATGAAGGTCAAAGGGATGCAAATGGCAACAGGCAGCCTCACCTACTTCGATCCGGGCACAATAGATCGTGATGTGATTGCCCTACCCGAAGTCGTCATCGAGAATTTTGATGACGATTTGGCGCGATTGCTACAGCCTACGTTCGATGCGATGTGGCAGGCATCAGGAATCGAGAGAAGCCCAAATTATGACGAGAACGGCAATAGGACTCAGTAGAAAATAACTACAACTGATCCCGCAATGCATTCTCATTCACCTTGGGCCGTCGGTGAATGTGTGAGACGTCAGGGCGCTTCCCAAAAGACAGGGTGCACGTCTATAAGAAGGCTCCAATCAGGCAATCCTCGATTCAGCATCTGCGCGACCGCACGAAATTCAATGAAAAGGTCACGAATTTGGGGTTATCAATTTGAAGATACCTACCAGCATGCGCTCCATTACGCTGCTTGCCAGCCTTGGTTTGTTTAGTGCAATTGCTATGCCTCTGGTCGCTCGCGCCGGTAGAGCTCAGCAGGCAACTGCAGGAACAACCGGCCTAGGAAATGACGTACACGCGTGGATCAGGCGTGCGCAAGAGGCAATAGGAATGACAAAGGTGGGGGATCGCGTGCTACATGCCCACAGCGCGCTGGCTGACGAGCAGAACTACCAGTCGGATCGTTCCTATCCTCCTTTCTTTTCGGCGTTTCACTCGCAGGAGATATGGTTTAGCGGCGCGACTGGCGTGGAACGCGTGAGCGAGCAGATCGTGTTTCCGAGCGCCGACCTCATGTCCCAGGTGACATTGAGCGATGGCCGCTTCCTCTTCGCAGTGCAGAACGACAAGCCTGTCTTGCAGGGAGCCTCGGACCGGCGGACCCGATACCTGAATCCGTGGGCGGTGATTTTCGATTGGTCGAAGGCTGACGCGGATGATCCGAAGAGTTTGAGAGTGGCGGGTAGCGAGGTCTATCGCGACTATCCAAGAACGGTGTTGGAGCGCAAGACTCCGAACGGAGTCCAGAAGCTCTTTCTCGACACCAAGACCGGGTTCCCGGTGAAGCTGGATTTTGAAGAACCAAATCCTCTGTGGGGACAGCGGCACGTTGAATATGTCTACTCAACCTGGGTACAGCACGAAGATGCTCAGATCAGTTCGGCGGCATTTCGTTTGGCCGATGGCGACATCGAACTGTCGCAGACAACCGGTCCAGTCGATCTGCTGCCAGCTTCCCAGGCTTCAGCGCTGCTGCAGATGCCTCCGGCTCCGAGCGCCCCTCCAGCGGGCAATGCGGGCCTCTTGCAGGCATTGACACCTTCGCCAGTGAAGGTAGGTGCCACCTATGTTTTGGCGCAGCGCTTCTATAACGAGGCGGTGACCCTGGCGGGAGACGAGATCTATCTTTTTGATAGCACCCAGAATGAGGAGCGTGCCAAACTGGATCATGAGCAGATCCGCAATCTTTTTCCCGGTCAACACAAGATCAATGTAGTCGTCACCGACTTTGCATGGCCGCATGTTGGCGGCGTCCGTTACTGGGTGGCGCAAGGAGCAACGATCATCGCCCACAAGGCCGAGAAGCCAGTCCTGCAAAATATCGTCGATCGGCGTTGGACTCTAAAGCCTGACGAACTGGAGCAGCATCGGGCTAGCGCAAAGTTCAAGTTTGTGGGACTGGACTCACCGCAGCAATTTGCGGGTGGAGCGATCACCATGATTCCCATTGATGGTATCGGTTCGGAAGTTGCTCTTGCGGCCTTTGTAGCAGCCGACAGATTTCTATGGGCGTCCGACTATATCCAAGACACAAGTGCCCCTGCCGCATACACGACCGATGTCTGGAACGCCGTACAAAGGGCGGGATTCAAGCCAGAACGGTTTGCGGCCGAGCACGTTGCACTGAACCAGTGGGAAGTTATCGAGAAGTTGCAATCGGGAAATAAGCAATAAACTCTGGACGCGAAGCCTGCAGCGACCCTATGAACTTATCTCTTGGCGCCCAGTCTTGCAATTCTTCCACGTTGTGGAATAATTGCAAACATGATTGAGCGCGTTGCCAAGCCGCGTCTTCTGGAACTCCTGGGGCGATTTCCGGCTGTGGCGCTGCTAGGACCGAGACAGGCCGGGAAAACGACACTGGCGTTGAGCCTTGCGGAGCGGCCCAAGGCTGAAGCTCTCCAGATTCCGCTTTACCTCGATCTTGAACTGCCTTCAGATCGTGCCAAGCTTACCGACCCTGAACTCTATCTATCGGAGCATGGAGACAGGCTTGTGATTCTTGATGAGATCCATCGCCTCCCCGATATCTTCCAAACGCTTCGTAGTCTGATTGACCAGAGGAGACGAAAAGGGAAGCGCAGCGGGCAATTCCTATTGCTCGGATCGGCTTCGATCGATCTCCTGAAGCAATCTGCCGAAACACTGGCAGGCAGAATCGCTTACATGGAGCTCACACCATTCCTGGACAGCGAGATTGCTGGTATTGGGCCCAAGGCTAACGAGACCCTTTGGGTGCGCGGCGGCTTTCCAGACAGCTTTCTGGCGGAGACCGACGCCCAGAGCTTCCAGTGGCGAGAAGCATTCATACAGACCTATCTGGAGCGGGATGTTCCTTCACTTGGCCCACGCATTCCCGCCGAGACGCTTCGCCGCTTCTGGCAGATGCTCGCACACAACCAGGGCCAGATGCTGAACGCCGCTCAATTGGCAGCGAGCTTGGGAATTAGCGGTCAGACCGTAGCAAGGTATCTCGACATCATGGTAGATCTCCTGCTTGTCCGGCGCTTGCAGCCATGGTTTTCCAATGTTGGGAAGCGTCTTGTCCGATCTCCAAAGGTATATGTGCGGGACAGCGGGTTGCTCCATGCGCTGCTAGGCATCCCCGACCGGGAGACGCTGTTGGGACATCCAGTGATGGGCTGGAGCTGGGAAGGAATGATCATCGAAAACATCTTGAGCAGCGTTCCCGCGAACGTCCAAGCCTGGTTTTACCGCACCTCAACCGGGGCCGAAATCGATCTTGTGCTGGAAATGGCGCCAAAGCAGCGGTGGGCGATCGAGATCAAGCGCTCCATTAGCGATCCGAAGCCGAGTCCAGGCTTTTACGCCGGTTGTGAAGATATCAAGGCGAACCGACAGATCGTGCTTTACCCCGGGCCTGAGCCATTTAAGCTCGATGCGAAAACGACCGTGATGCCCCTGAGAACCTTCCTCAACGACATTTCCTAGCGAAGGCATCTTTGGTTAGATGCCCTCATCTTGGTTGCAGTCTTAGTTCGCCACGTGAGCGACAAATGCTCCGGTCTCGACGTGCCCGGCGCGCTTGATCTGGACGTAAATATGGTAGTCCCCAGGTTGAGGAAAGCCGTAGGGGAACGAGACTTCCGATGATGGCGGCTCATGGTGCATAGAAGCCATAGAGGGACTGGCGCTCATCGAATCCATTGACGAGGAAGCCATCATGCTGCCATTGTCAGCTCCCGAGCTTCCTCCGATGGTGCGTTGGGCCAACTCAGCCGCCGTCATAGAAACGGAACCCGCGGGATGCACGTGGGCAAAGATCTGTCCATCGTCGCGGAGGAATACCGCGTGCCCGGCCATGCCCATGTAACTCTCAAGATCGGTTGCCGGCTTGCCCGACTGATCCTCAATGCGGAAGCGGAACCAGAATGGCTGACGCGGCTTGAGCGGCGTGGCGTCTCGCTCCCAGACCATCCGGTATCCACCTGAAAGTGCGGAGACTTTCTCTGAAGGAACCAACGCGGGAGAGCCTGAATCGTCGCTGTTGCCCTCGCCAAGCGGCTTGCCGGCAATTGCCGGCATGTCGATCTCCCCGATTTCTGTTTCAGGGAAGCCCGTCTGATGAACGATATCCGCGAATACCAGGTAGTGCCCTGCAGGCACATCTGGCAGACTCTGGCTGAACTCAGCGGTGCTTAACTGCCCCGGATGCAGATGCCAGAAGCTTGCCATATCGGACTTGCGCACGAGAAACAGGTGCATCAGGTGGCCGTGGTCGGGAACCAGATCGTCCAGGCGCAGGCGGTCCTGGCGTTCCACTTGCTGCTGCCGCCCAAAGCGGATGAAGCCCGCTTCTTCGTTGGGGTTTTCGAGGTGGAGATGCAGAGTGTCTCCGTTCTGCAAAGTGGGCTGCAGATGCGGAAGCACGTAAACCAATTTAGAGTTGGCGCTGGCTTCCGATCCCCACCAGAAATAAGCGCCTACCAGCATGGCTACAATCAGCACCGCGGCAATGCCCATACCCATGTAACCGCGCCGAGTCTGCACCGGAGTAGGCAGTACGTCGGGATCGAGTTTGGCATCGCGGTTGGCCGCGCCCACAATTCCGATCATTCCGGCGACCAGCAGCAGGCCCAGGACGCTGAGCAGTCCGCCCAGCGCCCTTTGCATGCGCGCCGAGGTCATGGAGACCGCCGGAACCGGTACTCCAAGGTCGGCTTTGCCTTGCTGTCCGTCGGCTTTAATTTCAACCCGCCAGGAGCCGCGATCCATAATCCAAAGCTTCCCCTCGAAGAGCTGAGGATCGGCAGTGGAGCGCACGGCAAAATCAGGCTTGGGGGCAAGATTGGCGGCAGGTCCCACCAATCGCAGGGGAAGGATCTGCACCTCGTTCACATTGTTGGAGGCGACGCGCACCTCGATCTCCGCTACGCCCGGTATCACAACCGGCGGGCGCACCGTTACGAGAAGGTGGTAAGGGCCAGCATAGCCGTCATAGTAAACATCGGGGCTGCCGACATGGGCCAAGGCCGCTTCCGGCAACAGCAGTACTGGCAAGAGGAGCAGCGAGAGCGTGAGCAATCGACGTAAACGCATACTAGCGACGCACCTCGCCCATCCAGTCGCCCCAGACAATACCCAGGCGAGCACTGAGAATGGAGACCACGATTGCGGCCGCCATTCCCATCCAGAAACCGTTGACGGTCGACTGATAAAACAGGTAGCGTACATCCAGCGAAGTGGGAGGCGCAGCGTAGTAGATATAGTGCGTTCCAAAGATCCAGTTACGAGCGCCCGGAGACATCAAAAAATTGGCAAAGGGCCACTGCACGCCGATCAACACGCCCAGAAAGACAATGCCCGCGACTAAGGACTGCTTCCATTTGCCCCAGGCTTGCGTCTTTGCATTTGCCTGGAGAAGATCGAGGACAAGGGCCGGAATAAGAATGAGCAGCGGGAAGCCCATCGGGATCATGTGTGTGACCTGCCGATAGACAGGACCAAGTTTAGGCTCGCCGGGGAACAGCGGGAAGATCCAGAGGGACAGCAGGAAGAACAAAGTGTAGACAGAGGCCATTGCCGTCCGGCCGAACTTCCAGTTCAAAGCCCGTGACATCGCTTCGAGGAGCAACGGAAGCCCGATGACCACCGCAACATAGCAGACCGAGCTGTGCATCATGACCCGGCCGGTGTTCTGCAGATTGAAGATCAAATAGAGGATGAGTAGCAACCCGCCGGAGAGCAACAAGAGATATTCAAGCTGCTTGCGCAATGCGCCTTGGGCGCGATTCATCTCCCCCAGGATCAAGATCACGCCGCCGGCGAGAATCGCTCCGATGCCGAGTGCGAGAAGTGCGTGGGGCGGGCTGATGATCTTCACATCCAGGCCGTATGCATCGTGCCACCAGTTATCAAACGGGGCCGAGGTCAACATGGCCACGCCGCCCCAGGCGGAGATGAATGCGCCCAGCGGCCCGCGAAAACCAAGAACGTTGACCGAAGCGCCTTTGGCCGCGGGGCTGCCGGCAAACGTGGTGCTGAAAATCAGGCCCGACGAAGAGAAGGCCGTAAGCAGCGCGGCAAACTGGATGAGCAAATGCGCGGGCGTCCAGAAGGTATCGCGGCCGATGGTGGCATGCCAGGAGATGTCCCAGTAAAGGCCGATCATGATCGACGCTGAGGCGATCACGCAGGACCAAACGTACCAGGGAACGGTTTGAGCTTGGGACACGCGAAGGCTTGAAATGCGGCTGGGGGTCTGCGCGGTGACGATGGTTGAGCTCATTGGCGACTCCTCAATAATTCTTGCTTGTCATCGATTCTTGGTTGATCGACCGTTTTTTCACGGTCGAGCTTGAGCAAGCTCGACGTTCATCCTCAAAAAATGGCCCGGAAACCGAAAGGCTCCGCTTTTTCCTAAAATCAATCTTTTTCCTGGAGAGACAATTCGGCTGTTGACAAAAGAAATTATATGAGCAAAGCTCGTGTTTTGTTACTCGGATTCCGGCGAGGCCCTCGACCATGCATCGAAAAAGCCAACCCATTGATTCAGCGAGAAGAACGCCGAGACAGCTACGCTCCCGCGACACCGTGGAAATCATCTTTGAAGCCACGGCTCGGATTCTCCAGAAGGAAGGCCGCGCGGCGCTCAACACCAACTACATCGCCGAGCGCGCCGGCATCAGCGTAGGAACGCTCTATCAGTATTTCCCCAACAAGGAGTCCATCCTGATTGCGATTGCCCGCCGGGAAATCGCGCGGCAAGAGAGCGCAGTGTTGAAAGCCATGTCCTCCACCACCGAAGAGATGGATCCTGCGCGGCTTGCAATCCGGGCTCTGATTGCTTCCTTGCGGAGCCGCAGGGAGGCCCGGCGCATTGCCATTGAGACGCTGGTGAGTGAGGGATTTGGAAACGAGATCGTGAGCTCCGTGCAAAAACTGGCGCAGATGCTTGCGACCAGAAGTGAACGCTTTTGGCCGGAACGGACAGAGCCGGTTTCGCCGGTGAGCCTGTTTGTGATTACACGAGCCATCAGCGGAGTGATGCGGTCGGCATCGCAGGAGCAATCCCCGCTGCTCGATTCCGCCGAGTTTGAAGACGAAGTGGTTCACCTGTTCCACGCGTATTTCAGCGCGCCGCGCAAATGAACCACCCGCTTAACACCGTTTTTGGATGCGCCCTTAGGTTTACGCCTCCGCGGCGCAGAGCGTGGCTACAGGCCTCAAAGGCGCGGTCAGGCTATACATCACCCGTGCAAATTCTTCGAGGTTGAGGGATTGTGCGCCGTCCGACAAGGCACGTTCCGGGCATGGATGCACTTCGATGATCAGGCCGTCCGCCCCAATGGCGAGTGCTGCACGGCTGGCCGGCTGGATGAGATCGCGCCTTCCCGTTCCGTGCGAAGGATCCACAATCACTGGCAGGTGAGAGAGTTCACGCGCTAGGGCCACGGCAGCCAGATCGAGCGTATTTCGTAGCTCGGTTTCAAAGGTCTTGATGCCGCGCTCGCATAGAACCACATTTTGGTTGCCGCCCGCCAACAGGTACTCGGCGGCCAGCAGCCATTCTTTAACCGTCGCGGAAGGGCCGCGCTTGAGCAGGATGGGCTTTTCGACCTTGGCTAGCTGGCGCAGGAGGGCAAAGTTCTGCATGTTGCGGGCGCCGACCTGGAGCATATCGGCATGGAGGGAGATCATCTCGATATCTTCGGTGCTCATGACCTCGGTGACCACCGGGAGCCCGGTTTCTTCGCGCACCTCGCGAAGCAATTGGAGCGCTTCCAGGCCGAGCCCCTGGAAATCGTAAGGCGAGGTGCGGGGCTTGTAGGCTCCACCGCGTAGCATGGTGGCGCCCGCGGCTTTGATAGCCTTGGCTGTAGTCATGAGTTGCTCGCGCGATTCAACCGAGCACGGACCGGCGATAACTACGGCTTCCTCTCCGCCGATACAGACGTCGCCAACCTTGACCTGGGTGCGGCCGCTTCGGGTCTGGCGGCTCACAAGCTTAAACGGATGAGCGATGGGCACCACGTCCTCCACGCCCGGCGCGGCCTTAAGGGCCTCCAGGCTGCTTCTTGAACCTCCGCTGCCAACCGCGGCTACGATGGCGCGCTCCTCGCCTCGCGTAACATGAGGTTGGAAACCGCACTCCCGCACACGATCGATCACGTGTTGAAGGTCCGCCTCAGATGCGTTTGCTGCCATATTGATCACCATGACTGTTCTCCTCTGGGGAATTTTTTGTTTTCAGCAGGCGCATGGAATCGGCTTCCACCCTGCGGGACTCGCGAATAATGCAACGAAAAATGCTGGTTAGGTTTTCAGGACCGAGCGGTCCCGGATTGGCGGCAAGCAGGCGGCTAAGAATCTGCCGCTCGCGCTGGGCGTCATAGAGCGGAAGGCCGGAAGATTCCTTGATCGGCGCCAGGCTTCGTACGATCGTGGCGCGCTCGTTGAGGAGCCGAAGCAGTTCACTATCCAGTAGGTCGATCTGCTCGCGGCACCGTTGCAGAGCGGTTCTTCCATCTTCGAGCTTTTGGCTCATGAATCAAGCTCCTAAAAGCAAAAACCGCGACCCTTGTGGAGTCGCGGCTTGCGGATTTCCTATGATGTTTTGTATGTCTACCGATTAACTTGGATCATACGCACACCATCCCGCTTCGCCGCCGCTCCGGTAGGAGTAGCGGTAGGTAAAGCCGAAGCTAAATCGGTTGGTGTACATAAAAACGACCCCATCGTATCCCGGATTTGGAGTGCGTGTCAATCGAATTTTGGGCAGCGCCCATGGCCGCGGCTGCGGGATTCTTATTGTCAGCCTCGCGACCCTGCTCGGTCCTGTCAAGAACGCGATGTGTAGGTTCCGATCAAACGTGCAACAATGTTGCGCCGTCGAATCTGGGCCTTTTTCTTTTTGTTTTCTACTGTGTCTTTTCGTATCTCTTCGTTTTTGAATCTCTCTCTTGAGGTGAGGTCGAATGAATCCCTTGCGCATGATTTCCACTTCGATTGTGGCCGCTCTCATCGCCGCGGCTTGCCTTGCCTCCAGCCCCAGCCTTGCTTCCAGCCAAAGACCCGCAACATCGGGTACGATCCTTACCATGACCTCGTTGGAATCGCCGAATGTGACCAATGCGCCGTCTAGCGCGAAAGTCCCGACTGTCCCGAAAGCAAAGATCGAACCGGTGGTCGATAACTATCACGGGCACAAGGTTACCGATCCCTATCGCTGGCTTGAAGACAGTCATTCTCCTGAGACGCAGAAATTTGTGGAAGAGGAGAATGTGTACACGCAATCTAGGCTTGATTCTCTTCCGCTTCGCCAGCAGTTGCACGCTCGCATCGAAAGCTTGGCGACGATTGGACGGATCGACGTCCCCAGATCCGCTGGCAAATACTACTTTCACGAAGCCCGTGAAGGACGGCAAAACCAGCCAGTGGTATATGTGCGCGAGGGAGTCAATGGCCACGACCGGCCGCTGGTAGATGTGAATTCTCTGGCCCCCGATGGAACGATTGCCCTTGACTGGTGGCATGCCTCTGACGACGGCGCTTATGTCGCCTATGGAACGTCACCCAACGGGTCGGAGATAAGCACGCTGCAAGTTATTGAAACCGCCACAGGGAATCTGCTGCCCGAACAGATTGGGCGAACCCGCGCTGCCGACGTGGCTTGGCTGCCGGATAATTCGGGCTTCTACTACACACGCTACCCGCGTCCAGGCGATGTTCCCGCGGGGCAGGAAATGTATAACCGGCGGGTGTTTTTGCACAAGCTCGGGGGTGCCGGCAACATGGACGGGCTCAAGGATCCCCTCATTTTCGGCGAGGGACTCGATCCCGAGCATTGGCCTCACGTCAGCATCTCCAAGGATGGGAGATGGCTGCTCATCAAAGTTTCCGAAGGCTGGACGAAAGAAGAGCTTTTTCTGAAGGACCTTGCCCAGCCCCAAAGTAAGTTCGCCGCTGTAACCCAGAACAAAGATTTTCTGTATGGAACGACGATTGCCGATGGCCAACTCTACATCATGACGAATGAGGGCGCCCCGCGCTATCGCATCTTCCGCGTATCATGCGCCAACCCCGAGCGCAGCCATTGGGAGGAAGTGCTGCCCGAAGGGCAAGGCGTGATGCAATCCATGCGGCTGGTGGGCGGCAAACTCTTTGTGCATTACTTTGAGAATGCCCACTCTACTCTCTCTGTTTTCGAGCTTCCCCCATCTACTGGCCATGATCAAAATGCCGGTCGTAAGATCGCCAGGCACATCAAGGATGTGGAGCTGCCCGCTCTGGGAAGTATCACCGGCTTGGAAGGGAAGTTGGAGGGCAACGAGGTATTCTTCGGCTTCTCCTCCTACGCGTTGCCGCAAACCGTATACCGTTTGAGCCTTGAGGGGAAGCTCGCGGAATGGGCGCGTCTAAAGGCCGATGTAGATCCCAGTGCCTACGAGGTCAAGCAGGTTTGGTTTCCATCGAAGGATGGGGTCCGCGTTCCGATGTTTGTTGTACACAAGAAAGGCCTTGTGTTGAATGGGAAAAACCCGACGATGCTCTCCGGCTACGGCGGATTTAACGTGGGCCGCACACCGGCTTTTAACCGCTCGTCCATGCTGGTGCTGCTCGATCACGGTGGAGTGTATGCCGACGTGCAGCTCCGCGGAGGCAGCGAATTTGGCGCATCATGGCATCGGGCTGGAATGCTGGAGAAAAAACAGAATGTGTTTGATGACTTTATCGCTGCCGCCGAGTACCTGATTGCGGAAAAATACACCAACAGCGG
>DATGIO010000071.1:0-3709 GCA_035295685.1 Candidatus Angelobacter sp. | reverse complement strand
CATTGTCTCTCTCAATTCTTTATCAATTCGGTCTGTATCAAATATAAAGCCTCCACTCCTGAATATTTCAAGGGCATTATTGTAAGCTGCAGCTGCGTCGCCGAGGAGCTTAGGGCTGTTCTTTCTCTCGCCGAGAATTCGTAGAACACGCCCCAAACTGGCTTGCGTTGCAGCCCAATCGAGAGGAGAACTCTGTTTGGTACGTTCCTTCAGCGCGTCGTTAAATGAGATCATAGCTTGATCGAGGAGCCGCGTTCCGCTGCTTCGTTCACCAAGGGCAAGAAGGGCGCTTCCCAAGTTATGTTCTGCTAGCGCCCAATCTGCTGGATCACTTTCCCGTGACGCTCCTTTCAGGGCAATCCTGCACTCCTGTGCCGCATCTTGCAAATCCTTTACACTATTTTCGCGCGCTCCAAGCATACCAAGCGCATTGCAGAGATTGGCTTGTGCGCCTATCCAGTCGCTGCTATTGATCTTTTTTTTCCAGACTTCCAGTACTGCCCGGAACGTGCGCACTGCTTCTTGTAGATGACCGGTCCCTTGTTCCCGCTCACCGAGACTAACCAAAACGCCGCCCAAATTATTTTCCGCACCTGCCCAATCCTCCTCTGCTTTGTCGCGAGTCCACACAGTCAGGGCAGCTCGTAGGGCAGCTTCTGCCTCCAGCAAGCGCTCAACACCAACCTCATGGTTACTGAGCGCATATAAGGCACTACCCAAGCCGTTCTGTGTTGTTGCCCAGGACGCAGGCGTTTTTTCTCGTGTAAGAATCTGCAAGGCATCGTGATATGCAGTAATTGCGGCTTTCAAGTCCTCCGTTCCCAATCGCCTCTGTGCGAGCACTTGAAGCGTATTGCCCAAATTGACTTGGGTCCCTGCCCAGGTGAGCGGATTTTTCTGCGGATTCCATACCTCAAGTGCACTCCGAAGCGCTACAGTTGCTTCCAGCAGTTGTTGTGTGCCGTCCTGCCTTTGCCCAAGGGCAAAGAGCGCATTGGCAAGGTTGTTCTGTACAATCGCCCAATTGAGCGGTACCTTTTCACGAGTCCACTCTTCCAGAGCATTTCTATAGCGCTGAATTGACTGATTGAGGTGTTCGTTACCAGGCTCACGCGCTCCAATCGCTTCGAGGACGGTACCGAGGTTGTTTTGTGCTCTTGCCCACTCCAGCGGAACCCGATCACGCGTCCATTCCTTCAACGCAGCTTGGTGGGCAATTAGGGCTTCCTGAAGGTGTTTGATAGTTGCTTCTTTCTCTCCTAATGTCGCGAGAGCGCTGCCTAAGTTGTCTTGCGCTCTTGCCCACTGAAGTGGAGAATTTTCTTCGGTCCATTTTGATAGTACGGACTGGAACAACTGCACCGCTTCGCGTGCTGCATCGTCATCATCGCTCTGAATACTGACGGCCAGAAGCGAATAGCCAAGAGCGAATTCGACCGAGGCCCGATCCATCGGGCCCCACCTTGAGCTTGGATCGTTCAACAAGCGTCGTACCTGAGCGATAAAGGGTTTCAACTTGTCTGACTGGAATGTGCCTGTCTCACTGGCGAACTTGGTCATTCGAGTCTGCACAATAAGGCCAAGAACGTGGGAGAGATCCTCCCAGAATAATGAGGGTAGGTTTAAATCACCGTCTGGATCATAACGCTGACCCTGTGACGCTAAGTCAGATACCGTCCACCGCAGTCGAAATGTAGTTCGTCCATTTACTTCGACCACACTTCCCCAAAGGAGCGCCTGAGCACGATATTCTTCGAGAACTTTGCGGGCTTGTGCATGAGCGTTGGCTAAGTTCTCATCTAGAGTTCCGCCGTAGGAAACTTGAATACGCGTATTGAGAGGGAGAATGTCTGCACCTTGAAATTTCTCAAGTTCGTCCAGCAACAGACGTTCATTTTTGCCTTCGGGATCATTGTCCAAATGGGCGACAGCGATAGTCAATTTATCCGGCGCGCCTCGATGAATGTGTTCCTGGCTTAAGAAATCTAAAGCCTGACTAACACCTGGCAGCTCGCGGATGTTCTTCCAATTCCAAAGAGTCAGGAAAAGAAGAGTCAGGCCAATCGCGATTCCGGATGCCCACTTGACGCCAATCTTCGCAGTAAGCCATTTCGTGAAGCGGTCCCGCAAGAAGGCCAAAGGATTGTCCGTCGGAGTGCTCTTGTTCGCATTGGGATCATTGTCCGTCACATCTGCCTCCGGATTCCTGGTCGATGCCAAAACGACGTCGAAACCATCCCCCCTGCAGTGGCAGTTCAGCCATCTGCAGAGACAACACAGCCGGGAATCAAAGTAGGTGGATTTGAGTAATGATATCAGTAGCGTCGTGGGCAGCGGATTGTACGGTTTTCAGAGTTAATGGAAAGCCTTCAGCTTCCGCGAGTGCTGAATGAAAGAACCCCGAAAACGCTTGCTCGTTTACGCACCTCAGGATGACGAATTTAATAGTGGTTGCAATTGATTTCAAAATGAATCACCAAGCGCTAAACCAGCCTGTTTTTGCTTGACACAAAGGCGAACAAATGGTAAATTGAGAAATTCGCTTCAGAGCGGAAAGTAGTATGGTGGACGGTCTTTGAAAATAGAGCAGCTAGCAAATAGCAATTGGCAATTAGCCAAAATCTTATCCACAGAGGATGCGAAGGAATACAGAGGAAAACCTCTGAACCCTACGCCAAATTGCCCTATTTCATGAAACCCACGCCAATCTGGGATGATCTGGGATGACCCCCTCTGAAGTCTACGCCAATCTGGGATGACCCCGGGGGGAGGGGTGGTGATCGCCGGAATCGCGCGGCATCGCCTACATCGCGCAAGATCGGAAAAGCAGAATCTAACCACTGACCTACTGATAGGAAGAATGTCGCTAAAACCCGGCGCCAATCTGGGGTGACCTGGGATGGTACGACGTAAGTGCTTTGGAATCCTAGTTGAGGGATAGGGGGGAGGGGTGGTGTGGGCTTCGCCGTCCATCACTGATTAACACGATTACACGGATCAATGATCGGACACAGGCAGGAGTGCCTGTGCCACAACATCGCCGTGATCGGAAAAACAAGGCCAGGAATCTAGCCGCGAATTCACGCGAATGTACGCGAATCGCCAAGATTGAAAAAGCAAAACCTTACCGCGGATCACACGGATCAAATGGATAGCCGCAGATCAAGAAGATGAGTCAGGGAGAAAAAAGAAGGACTGGAGAAGCAGGCGTGCTATCCCAGTCCTTCATAAAGTGTTGCTGATTTAGGAGAAATTTTGGGTCATCGTTTTTACTGCTGATTTTTACCTCCTTTCGTTCTGACGTAAGGTGCTTCGGGCGGAAACGGAGGTGAAGGCGGCCTCCGTTCCGCACGTAGCCAGCGCCCCAGAGGAGGGAAAAGCGAGTGAGCTTGTGCAGGGCTAACTCTGCGCCGGCCATTTCGTACAAAACTTCCCCGAGACTGCATGGCAGATCCGAAGGCCCCGTTTGGTGGAAAGGTCCTTGAAGGCCTACGGATCTTTTATCTGCATCTGCATTGAGTACATGCGTTGCGGCATGCACTGCGCGGCTGCGCTACGACAACGGCGATCAGTTGCAGCCTGGGCTGGGGCCACCATCCAAGCCCTGGCAGAACTTGGGCAACGGAGATCCGCCACCTGCGCCGACTGCCGGAATGGTGATGGTTTGCTCGTTCAGCGCTCCATCAGACATGACCATGCCGTTGGGAAC
>DATGIO010000070.1:0-90451 GCA_035295685.1 Candidatus Angelobacter sp. | reverse complement strand
CTCTGTTCGAAGAAAGGGCCGACGACACGATCGATGACGCGACCAGCGAGACTTCCGGAGAGACTGCTGAAGCTGCGCCTGGTCCTCGCGGTGTAAGCATCCATACAGCCGGGAAACCGCGCATCGCCGAAAGACTTCGTTTGTTATGGGA
This sequence comes from Candidatus Angelobacter sp., assembly GCA_035295685.1. Taxonomy (GTDB): domain Bacteria; phylum Acidobacteriota; class Terriglobia; order Terriglobales; family Acidobacteriaceae; genus Angelobacter. The sequence continues at coordinate 90,300 of DATGIO010000070.1, read as the reverse complement.
GCGAAGAGTCTTTCTTGCTCACGTGTTCTGGATGGCGGCGGTTTTGTCGGTGATCCTTGCCTTTATCCTTCCCGTGCGCTATGAATCCACTGCCAAGCTCGTTCCAAGCGAGAACGCTTCCAGCTTCTCCTCCATGGCTAGCTTCGTGAGTAAGGCGACGGGCGGTGGCGGGGGAGTGCCCGGTCTGGCTGATCCATCGAGCCTTCTTGGATTGAAAACCCCGGCGGCTTTTTACATCGAAATATTGAAGAGCCGGACCGTCCAGGACCAGCTTGTCGATCGATTCCAACTGTTGCAGCGCTATGGCAAACGCTACCGCAAAGACGCCCGCAAGCGGCTTGCGGAGCGCACCATGATCGAAGAGGACAAGCGAAGCGGCGTAATCACGTTGTCAGTAAGGGATGGCGATCCGGTTCAAGCCGCCGCCATGGTGCGTGCCTATATCGAAGCCATGAATTGGCAGGCCGTGGAGTTGAACGTTTCGGCGGCCCGCCGCGAGCGCGAATTTCTGGAAGAGAGGCTGAAAAGCGCTAAGGAGGAACTTGATCGATCCTCCATGGAACTGAGTCAGTTTTCCAGCAGATTTTCGGTGATGGATGTAGATCAGCAGGGCCGAGCCATGATGGATTCAGCTTCCCGGGTACAAGGTGAGCTAATTGCGGCCGAGTCGGAGCTCAAGGGACTGGAGCAGATCTATTCCGGCGACAATGTGCGCGTGCGGTCTCTGAAGGCGCGCGTGGCCGAGTTGCAGGTGCAGCTCAAGAAAATGATGGGTAGCTATACCGACCCCACGACAGCGTCCAAAGGCTCTGACGATTCCGCCAAAGACTCCATTGGTCCGGCCATACGGACCCTGCCCGCTCTTGGATATCGCTATCGCGATCTCTACCGTCAGGCGAAGATTCAGGAGGTGGTTTTTGAGCTTCTCACCCAACAGTATGAGGTTGCCAGGGTGCAGGAAGCGCGTGAGCTTCCTATCGTCCGCATCATGGATGAGCCGGAGATTCCAGAAAAAAAGATCAGTCCTGTTCGTAGCTTGATTGTAGGTTCCAGCGTGTGTATCGCGCTGTTGCTTGCCTGCCTCTGGGTGGTGGAAAAACATCGCTGGGACGGGCTTTCAATAGACGACCCGCGTCGGCTTCTCGTGAAGGATATGGGCGAGGCGGGCAAGACGGTGGGCAAGACTATGATTGGCAAGTTTGGATTCATGAGGACGCGCAAATGAATCGTGAACTCAACGGGCAATTTCAGATGGATGGAAGTCTAACCTTCCCTTCAGTGAAGCCATACTTTCAGGCCTTGTCGGCGTTGATCGAGAAAGTGCCTCACATGCAGATTGGTGAGATCGTCTCGGTCATTTTGAAAGCGTACGACGAGGAACGGGCCTTATTTGTCTTCGGCAATGGCGGAAGCGCCGCTACTGCCTCGCACATCGTGTGCGATTTGAACAAGGGGGCGACAGTGGGCTTGCAGGGCAAGCGCTTTCGCATGATGGCTCTTACCGACAACGTTCCATTACTCACTGCGTGGGCGAACGACGCGGCTTATGATCGTGTCTTTGCCGAACAGCTTAGGAATTTCGTCCGGCCTCGTGACGTTGTGTTCGCCATCAGCTCAAGCGGAAACTCCGAGAATGTGTTGCAGGCGCTAAGGGTGGGACGCGAGTTGGGCGCTATTCAGCTTGGAATCGCCGGCGGCACGGGCGGCGCGATGAAAGATCTTTGCGATGTATGCGCCGTGGTTCCATCGGACAACATCCAGCTTGTCGAAGACCTCCACCATGCAATCGCACACTCGATTGCCGCTGTGGTCCGGGAGGAGCTACTATCGCGCGGAGAAGGTTCGCGGGCTGCCTCGGCGGGCAGTGCCGGAAGGTAATCCCGCTCCGTGAGGATAGCCTTCGATCTGCGCCGAATTAAGAACCCCGGCATTGGCCGGTATATGAAGTGTCTGGTGGAAGCCGTTGTAGCTCAGGCGCCCGACCATGAATATCTGCTGATATTGCCTGCCGGTGCGGAAGAAATGGTCCGCTTGCCGGAAGGACGAGGGAGAAAGCTGCCTTCCACCTTGAAATATTATTCTTTTAGGGAACAGGTAGAGCTACCACGGCTATTGCGGCGGCATGAAATCGAGCTGTTCCACTCTCCGCATTTTATGCTGCCGCTGCTGCGCCCCTGTCCTTGCGTGATTACCATCCATGATGTGATTTATCTGGCTTGTCCCGAGGATCTGCCTTCGTACTTGGGCCGTCTTTACTATCGCTTCATGATGAACGCGGCGGCCCGGCGCGCCGTCAGGATCGTTACCGATTCGCGATTTTCCAAAGAAGATATCGTCCGTTTTCTCAATGTCGATCCCAGCCGCATCCAGGTTGTTTATTGTGGAGTGGATGCCAATTTTTATCCCGTGACTGATCCCTTGCGGCTGGAGGCGGTGCGTGCGCGCTACGGCATTGAGCGGGACTACATTCTCTATACGGGTATCTATAAACCCAGGAAGAATCATTCCGTGCTGCTGAAGGCATTTCAGAGATTTGTAGCCGCCGGCGGCAATGCGCAGCTCGTACTAGCTGGGCCGGTGAATAACAAGGAAGAAGGGAAGTATGAAGCCGGATTGAAGGCCCTGGCCAGCGGCCTGGGGATAGCTTCGCAGGTTGTGTTTGCAGGATTTGTGCCTGAAGCCGATCTTCCTGCGCTCTACTCCGCGGCAAGTCTGTATGCCTGTCCATCGCTATACGAAGGTTTTGGTTTTACGGTGTTGGAGGCCATGGCTTGCGGAACGCCGGTTGTCTGTTCTCGGGCTGCGTCTTTGCCGGAGGTAGCGGGCGATGCGGCGCTCTATGCCGATGCAGCCGATCCCGATGCCTTCGCTGAGGCGCTCTATCGGGGATTTACCGATCTTCAGCTACGCAGGAACTTAGTGGAGAAGGGCAGGTTGAACCGGCAACGGTTTAGCTGGGAGGAGGCCGCGCGCCAGACGCTCGCAGTCTACCGGGAGGCTGTGTACGGCCCGGCTGGAAAGGCGGTAGCCCTGTGATTCAATCCGATGTATAGTCCCGCGTCAGCGAAATCTGCGGTGGAGAAAGCCGGCGCCTCTGCCGTAAAGATTGCCATTGATACGTGGTGCCTCGGCGCTCACGCGCGCAACCATGGTGTCTATGTTTACGCTCTCAATCTGTTGGCACATTTCCGCGAAATCGCGCCTCGCCACCAGGTGGAGATTACTCCCTATGTCTCGTCCGCCATGGAAAACGATGCCAATCGCTTTGAGGCGGCTCCTGGGTTTAATCCCCGGCAGACTGGTTTGTTGAAATTCAGCCGCTTGTGGCGCTTTGGTGGCGCGTGCTCGCTGACTACTGTTCAAGGCGCTGATCTGGTATTCAGCCCGCACTGTACCAGCCTGTATGCGGGAGGTTTGCCTCCTGCCGTCGTCACGCTGCACGATCTTATTCCGGTGGTCATGCCGTGGGGCTCCCGCCGGATCACCGCGACTCTGCGATTTTGCCTATGGTGGGCAGCTACTTTCTCTCGCGCCGTAATTACAGACTCTCAGTTCTCCAAGCAGGATTTGGTGAATGTTTACGGGCTGCCGCAGGAAAAGGTGTCCGTGGTCCACCTTGCCTATGATCAGGAGCGCTTTAATGCTTCTCCGCCAGATGCCGGATTGTTGCAGACGTTGCGCCATCGTTTCCGGGGTTCACGGCCATATATCTTTCATCATGGCGTTATCAAGCCGAACAAGAACCTCAAGAGGCTGGTAGAGGCATATCGGCTTCTCCTTGCGCGCAACCGCAATCTCGAATTTGACCTCGTGCTGGCTGGCCCGTGCGGATGGGAATATGAAGAGGTGGTTGCCGCCGCCAATGAGGATTTTGGTTCGCAAGGCAGCGTCGTTCTCACCGGGGCGCTGAAGGATGACGATCTGTCCGTTCTGTTAAAGGGTGCCAGCCTGTGTGTCGTGCCGTCTCTTTATGAAGGGTTCTGTATCCCGATGGTGGAGGCCATGGCGTGTGGCGTGCCAACCATCGCGTCCAATAGCTCCTGCCTTCCGGAGATCTCCGGCGGAGTATTGAAATATTTCGATCCGCGCTCGATAGACGAGATGGCCGTCTGTATGGAGGAGGTTCTGGAGAGCAGCCATCTGCGTAACGAGCTGTCCGAGAGAGGGAGGCTTCGCGCGGCCGATTTCAGCTGGCGGCGCTGCGCCGAAGAGACGCTTGCCATTCTCGCGCAATGTGCCCGGGAAGGCAGGCGCAAATGATTGTTCTCCTAGGTATCGAGGTTGCGGATTGAAAATAGCATTCGATCCTTGGACGCTTTCCGCCCGCTTTCGCCATCAGGGCACCTATGTCTACGCCAGAAATCTGATGGCTCAGTTCCAACGATTGCATGCAGGAGGCAGCGGCAAAGAAGTAACCTTCAATCTATTTGCTTCGCCCGCAAGCACAAATGATGCCCGGCTAGTTGAGTCGTCGAATGGTTTTCAACTAGTTCGCACTAACCTGCCGAATTATGATCGGCTATGGCGTTTTGGCGGAGTGAGCCTTGCCGCCGCCAGAGCCCGCGCCGATGTCATCTTCGCTCCCACCGCCAGCATCTTCCCAATAGGCGCGATTCCGGTGATCTGCACCATTCACGACGCAACTGCGGTGATGATGCCGTCCCATTCGCGCAAGGTGCGTCTGCTCTCACGCGCTTTATTGTGGGCTTCGGCCACACGCTCGTCCACGGTGATTGCCGTTTCCGAGCATACCCGGAACGATCTAATCAGGATTTACGGTCTGCCCGAATCGAGAGTGGCGGTCGTGTACAACGGCTACGACAAAACCGTTTTCAACGAGACTGCCTCCGATCCCGAATCAAAAATCAATGTACTGAAAAAACTCGGATTGTCCCGGCCGTACATCTTGCATCATGGAACCATTCAGCCTAGAAAGAATCTCAAGCGGCTGATTCAGGCTTACCGGCTCATGTTCTCCCGAAATCCGAATCTTGATTTGGATCTCGTTCTCGTAGGGCAGCCAGGATGGGAATATGAAGAGATCGTGGCCATGGCGAGCCAGGGGAACCCTGGCGACGGGCGTGTCGTGCTGACCGGAATTTTGGACGATGCCGATCTTGCGGCGGTTATCAAAGGCGCGAGCCTCGTGGTGATCCCATCATTGTATGAAGGTTTTTGCCTGCCGATGGTGGAAGCCATGGCTTGCGGCGCTCCGGTGGTAGCCGCCAATGCCTCGTGTTTGCCGGAAATCTCGGGTGGCTGCTTGAAGTATTTTGATCCTCACTCTATGGATGAGATAGCTGCCTGCATGGAACAGGTTTTGGAAAACGGCGAGCTAAGAACGTCGTTGTCCCGCAAGGGGATCGAGAGAGCGCAGTTCTTTAGCTGGGAACGCTGCGCCGCCGAAACATTAAACCTGTTGAAGAGCCAGGTGGTCAAAGGGAAAGCGAAATCATGATTGCGGGCACTGCCAAAGTCGCGAGAACTCGCCTTCGGTCGGATTGGATCGTGGCTGCGGGCATGGCCGCCGTTGCGGTCGCGGCTATTGGATTGGCCTTTTCATCGACACAATTTCTTCTTGTATTGCTCTGCGTTGGATTGGTCGCTGTAGCGGTTCTGCGCTTTCCATGGTTCGTCTATGCTCAGGTTTTCTTGCTGCCTTGGTCGCCTCTCGTCTATCTGAATTTGCCCCTCCACGATGTCGCTCTCTTTTTGCGGTTTGTCCTTCTGGCCGGAGTTTGGTTCATCAGGCGGCAAGAGGACCGGCCGATTGGAGCTTGGTTCTTCGAAGGCAAGCTGCGGAAGGGAATCCTGGTTTTTGTTGCCGTGGCTACCGTGTCGCTCTTTATTTCGGCGCTTGGTCCCAACACCGCCGCAATCCGCTTGCTGGCCCGTCTTTTCTCCTATGTGGCTTTCTTTTTTGCGATGGTTGGATGGCTGGAGCGTAGGGAGCAACTCGTATCTGTCATCAAGATCCTGCTGTTTTCGACTCTCCTGGTCGCTCTCTTTGGTTTCTATCAGGTGTACAAGAACGGTTACACCGATCTGTATTTCCAGATGTACCCGCTTCAGGAAGAAGGGGGCATTAGCGACTGGAATGGCAGGATTACCTCGTTTCTCTTTCACTTCAACTCGCTCGCGGGTTATCTGAATCTCGTTCTTCCCTTTGCGTTTGGGTGTGTTGTGCTGGCGCGCGGTCGCCGAATGAGGCTTCTTGGAGTGTCCTGCTTGGGCGCTACCGTGGCTGCTCTGTATTTCACAGGGAGCAGGGGAGGGCTGATTGCCTGTGGAGGCTCTCTGCTTGCCTGCCTCTGGTTCCTACGTCCCTCGCGAGCTGCCTGGATCAGGCTCTTGCTGGCAGGGGCGATGGCGGTGGCTCTCATTCAACTCTTGCCTCGGTTTCAGCAGGGAGGTGAAGGAGAAGAAGAGGTCAGCGTGCGAGTTCAGGAGGTGGATGACTTTACCCAACTCTCGCGGCTGGCCCTTTGGGCTGCCGCCGGATCAATGTTTCTCGACCATCCTGTCCTGGGAGTTGGATACGGCAACTACCGCTCGCTTTATCACGATTACATTCCTGGAAGCGCCCCCGATCAACTCGATGCTCACAATCTCTACCTTCAGCTTCTATCGGAGACCGGACTGATCGGATTTCTCGTCTTTGCTGCTCTCATCATTGCGTTTTCCCGAATGGCTGTGCGCCTTGCAAGAGACTCCGATCCTCTGAGCCGTTGGGTGGGAGCGGGAGTTGGAGGAGGTGTAGTTGCCACATTGATCCACGGAGGCGTGGATTACCTTTTTAATGTCAGCCCACAGTTTGGCGGATTGTTTTGGCTGGTGATGGCCCTCGCATTTGTTGCCGCCAAGATGGTCACGATGCGCTCCGAAAGCGAATTGGCTCCCGAGAAATATTTCTAATCCTCACTGTGGTGTCACACGTAAATGACGGCTCCAGCCGCCCAGCGATCTTGATTCCCGCGCATACCTAGGCTGAAAAGGCTTTCAACAAACTCTACTGCGGCAATTCCTAAAAAACGCTTGACGAGCTTCGCAGACATTTTATATAACCATTTTATTATATAACTGAAAGGTTATTTATGACGAGTGCAAACACCCTCGACGCTACCTTCGCCGCCCTGGCCGATCCTACCCGGCGGGCGATCCTGGCGCGGTTGGCTTCAGGAGAGGCGTCTGTAATGGAGTTGGCCGAGCCGTTTGCGATGAGCCAGCCAGCGATCTCCAAACATTTGCGGGTGTTGGAGCGTGCAGGGTTGATCTCGCGCGGACGCGATGCGCAGCGGCGTCCCTGCAAGATCGAAGCGAAGCCGCTTGGCGACGCTAACGAATGGCTCGAGAACTACCGGCGCTTTTGGGAGGCCCGTTTCGAACACTTGGACAACGTGCTGGAAGAGCTGAAGGCCTCTGAAAAGAAGCAGAAGAAGAATAAGAAACAACGAAATATCCAACGTTAAAAGGAGATGGCAATGAAGAACACCGGAAATTTGAAAGTAACGACGAATGGCGATCGAGAGATTGTGATGACGCGCATCTTTGATGCTCCCCGCCGCCTGGTGTTTCAGGCATTCACCAAACCCGAATTGGTGAAACGCTGGCTCTTTGGCCCGGACGGCTGGTCGCTTGCGGTTTGTGAGATCGACCTTCGTGTGGGGGGCTCCTATCGCTATGTTTGGCACGGACCAAACGCGGCGGTCATGGGAATGGGTGGCATTTATCGGGAGTTGGCGGTGCCGGAGCGCATCGTGGTCACGGAAAAGTTCGATCAGGCATGGTATGCCGGAGAGACTGTTGGAACCATTCTGCTGACCGAGCAGGCCGGAAAAACCACCCTCGTACAGACTTTACTCTATGAGTCGCGGGAAACGCGCGATGCGGTTCTCAGGACGCCAATGGAGCAAGGGGTGGCAGCGAGCTACAACCGGCTCGAAGAGTTGTTGCTTTCTCCGGATCTTATGGAGACGCAAAAAGGAGAAAAACGATGAACGATACCTCTCGTTCCGGTTCCATGCTTCGGAATCTGGGTGCGGTGTTTGCCGGGTTGCTCGTCGGCCTCGTCCTGACCCTTGGTACAGATGCCGTGATGCACGCCACCCATGTCTTCCCGGCATTGGGTTTTACGATGAGCGCCGGGCTCTTTGTACTTGCCACTGCATATCGATCTGTTTACAGCTTCCTTGGCAGTTACGTGGTGGCTCGTTTGGCGGCTACCAGGACCATGAGTTATGCCTTGGCGCTTGGGGTCATGAATGGAATCACTTGCGTTGTTGGGACGGCGGTTACCTGGAATCGCGGCGCTCAATTTGGGCCGAAATGGTATCCGCTTTCGCTGATCGTGTTGGCAATGCCATGCGCCTGGCTTGGGGGCAAACTTGCCGGTAAGAAGGGTGGCAGCGACTTCGTGATTGGTTCAAAGCTGCCCATGGAAGCGCTGAAAGCGCATTAACGTCGTAAGGTGTAGTCAAAGGAAGGCGGCTTCGGCAATATTGAATAGGTTTCCCCCGCCCAAAACGCTTGTGGAGCTGCCTTCCATTGCATGAGGCCACAGAGTCGTCTAAGACTCTAATGAGAAGCGGACTGATCGGGAGCGGCCAAGGTAAAGTCTCCCTTTCGGGCGGCGGGAACCAGTTTCCATCCTGGCTTTAAGGTCAAAGTCCAGCCTTCGCCTTTGATGGTCTCTCCGGTCGTATCCGCAGGTGCGGGAATCATTGCCGCGCTCCAATCCTGTTTGATCAATACTCCCTTGGAGGCTTCAAGAACTCCCCAATCGTCCGAGATTCTTGCCGTCGAGTACACGGTTCCAACATTATCCAGAGGCTGCAGTCCACTCGGATTGAACGCAATATTGTTGTGCCGGAACGTCATGGTCAGCACTGGATTCTCGATAAACCGCTTGCGGTATTCCGCCGCCATACGTCGGCGATTGTCGTCTCTTTCTTTTTCGGAGGCCTTGAGCGCAACACCGCGATAGCCCGCTTCGCGCGCGGTAGCCTCTTGTGGGAGATTGCTGCCTGCGGAGACATGCAGGGACCCTTCGAGAAGGGGGATGAACCCATTGCCGTCTCGAATTGCTTGTCTCCAGTTGGGAACGTATTGATCAAGCAGCAGTCCGTAGGCCGGTCCAGTTGCATAGGCAAACGATCGGACAAACGTTGCGGCTTTGGGGCCTCGATTCAGGCTGGCGATCGCTGTCTTGACCTGGTCGGACGGGACTGGATTTCCAAGCTTAACGCCTGTGTATTCTGCCAGGCCTTCATTCATCTCCAAATCGATCTCTGGGACTTTCCCGTTAGGAAACAATCGATAACGTTCGGCGCGGAAGATGAGTGCATCGCCGATTGCCTTCCGCCGTTCGGCATCGTTCGAGGTTTCCAGGGCGCGCGTCAAAGCTCGCCATTCCAATTGCAGGTAGTACCGCCCGTCCAGCGTGTCGAGATGGCCATTGTCTGGCATGATGGTTTTTGTAGCGCGGGCGATATGGAGATCGCCCGCGATCCGATGGAAAAGCTCATGCGCGATGAGCGTATCGCACGCGGCTACTTCTTCCGGAAGGGGCCACATCATTTGCGTCCAATGAACTCCGGACCACCAAATTTCCGTGTTGGCTATGTTCTGGTCTTTGGGAAGCGTTCCGGTGAAAACCCCTTCTTCTTTGGTTAGGGTCCCATTGGCGTCCGCTTGATTTGTTACAAGAAAGCGGCTGCTGCTATCGACTAGCATGATTGGGCCGCAAATAGAAATACCCCATAATTGAGCGTGGTCCCGTTCACAGATCATCCTCGCCTCGGCAAAGTAATTCTTTGCCGCTTCCAGCGGAATCGGCTTTTCCTCAGGCAATGGTGCGGCATACGCCGGCGAAGAAGGCCCGCACAGCGGAGCCGCCGCCAGAACAACGAGAAGCCTAAGGCATCGGAAAGCAAAGCAGTTCTTCCCAAAGCGAGCAGTGATAGATGGCATGAATCTCCTCAGAGTATGTGTTTTGTAGGGCCGCCGCCTCTCGGTATTACGTAAGAGCCGCTTCGCAAGTTTCACGATTTGCTCAATATCCGCCATCAACTCACTCTGGAGGCAGTGAATTGAAGGATCGCGGGTATGGAACTGTGCCTAGGAAGCCGGCATGATCGCGTCTGCTGTGGACGCCTCAAAAACCTCTTGGGCGCGCCGAACGGCTGCCTGTACGTTTTCGCAGAGATTGTTCTTTCCAATAACTTTCTCGAACTCGGCTTCGCGCAGCAACTTGGCTGGCTGCTCGCGGGCGCCACAGAGTATCAGGGTACGTCCGGTGGCTTGTAGGGTTTTGGCGGTTTCTTCAATGGCGTAAAGTCCAGTGGCGTCCAGGGCTGTCATGTTCCTTAACCGCAGGATGACCACAGGCGACAGCTTCTGCAAGTCGTGCGTGACCACCGCAATTTTGTCGGTCGCCCCAAAAAGAAATGGGCCGTGAATGCGGAATATGGTGGCGTAGTAGGGAATCTCTTTGTCCTGCAGAATATGAATCCGGCCATCTTCAATGTAGTCGTCGGTTACCTGCGAAACGGTGGTTGTGCTCGCGATACGGCTGATAAACAGCAGCGCCGCCAGGATCATTCCCGCCTCCACAGCCACGGTCAGGTCGGCAAACACGGTCAGGCCAAACGTCACGAGCCACACGCTGATGTCGGTTTTGGTCAGCTTGAATAGGTGCGGAATTTCGCGCCACTCACCCATGTTGTAGGAGACGACCATCAGGATTCCCGCCAGCACCGCCATCGGCACATAGCTGACCATGCGGGAGGCAAAGAGCAGGACGCACAGTAAGGTTAGAGCATGAATGATTCCCGCAATCGGCGACTGCGCTCCGGAGCGTATGTTGGTTGCAGTCCGCGCGATCGCTCCGGTTGCGGGAAGTCCTCCAAACATCGGCGAAGCGATATTCGCAACTCCTTGCGCCATGAGTTCGACATTGGGATTGTGGTGGTCGTTGCTCATGCGGTCGGAGACGACCGCGGACATCAGCGATTCGATGGCTCCAAGCATGGCGACTGTAACGGCCGGACCAAGCAGTCCCTGAATCAAGTCGAGGCGGAACCGCGGAATTTGCAAGTGCGGCAATCCACTTGGAATTCCGCCGAAGCGGGTTCCGATGGTTTCCACCGGCAGCTTGAAAATAAAAACGGCGGCCGTTCCCATCACCAGCGCCACAATGGGCCCGGGAATCCTGTTGGAAATGGCGCGGGCGATCAGCAGGATGGCAACCGTGGCTGCCGCCAGGAGGGCGGCGGCCAAGTGAATGGTTTTAAAGTGAGAGGCGAGTGCTTCAAGCCGCAGCCAGAAGACGCCCGGCACCTTGTCCATTTGCAAGCCGAAAAAATCTTTGATCTGGGTGCTCGCGATGAGAATCGCGATGCCGTTGGTAAATCCAATCACAATTGGGCGAGGGATGAACTTGACTGCCGAGCCCATGCCCATGGCTCCCATGGCAATCAGAAGCACGCCCGCCATCACGGTGCACATGAAAAGTCCATCCACGCCATGCGCGGCAACAATCCCCGCAACCACCACGACAAATGCACCGGTAGGCCCGCCGATCTGGGTTTTTGATCCGCCCAGCGCGGAGATCAGAAACCCGGTGACGATGGCGCAGTAGATTCCGGCCTGGGGAGTAAGCCCCGAAGCGATGGAAAATGCCATGGCCAAAGGTAGAGCGACCAGTCCAACTGTGATCCCAGCGACCACGTCGCGGAAGAATTTGTTCGCGTTGTAATCGCGAAGGCAAAGGACTGACTTAGGAAGCCATTGCTGATTTAGGAAAACCCGCGCCATTCCAAACATTATGCCAGCACCCCTTTCAACCGCAGTCATGCTTTTGACTCAACCTCCGCCTGGATGGGCATGCTCGCTGTTGGCACCATCGTGTCCCCGGCCGGCAAGCCGGACAGGATCGAGAGCAATAGGGAACGGCAATTGGGCTTGACCTGAATTTAGCCGGACTTGGACGTCCGCTTAGCCCCACTGGCGTCGCCGGTTTATTCCAATGGCTTCGAAAGTGCGCTCCCTCGAGATTGGCTGGACTCCAATGGTCGGCGTGCTCAGTGGAATATGGGGCACGCGGCTATTAAGATTAGAGATCACATATAGGATAAGAAGACGGGACAGGAAAAATAATGCAACAGACGATGATTAGCAAAGACAAATGGATCAGGCGTTTTCGTGCTCAACCCAATGCGGGCATGCGCCTCTTTTGCTTCCCCTACGCGGGAGGCTCCAGTGTGATTTATCAGGGATGGCAGGAGGCGTTTCCCAATCTTGAAATCAGCGCCATTGAGCTGCCGGGGCACGGAGTACGGTTTCAAGAAACTCCTTTGGTCCGGATGGAGCCGATCGTCGATGCTTTGGTGACTGCTCTTCCTCTCGACAGGCCCTATGCCTTTTTCGGGTACAGTTTGGGTGCCCGTGTCGCTTTTGAACTGACCCGGCGGCTAAGGCGTGATCGTCGTCAGGAACCCCTGCATCTGTTTGCCGCAGCCAGCCCGGCGCCGCACATTATCGATGAGGATCCTCCCAAACACTTACTTCCGGAGCCCGAGTTTCTGGCGGCGCTGCGCAAATTGGGAGGCACGCCGGAAGAAGCGTTGAATCAGCCGGAGCTGATGGAACTCGTTTCAAAGGTTCTCCGGGCCGATTTTGCCGTTCTTGAAACGTACCGGTGCGAACCGGATGCGCCGCTTTCATGTCCCTTGACGGTTTTTGGAGGCCACGAGGATCACGAAGTGCCTTTTGAAGAATTAGAAGCTTGGAAGATTCATACAACTGGAGCTTTTGCCCTGCGTATGTTTGCCGGCGGCCACTTCTTTTTGAGGCAGGAACGGACAGCTCTTCTCAGCGCCGTTTCCGGCATATTGTCAGGAGGCGCAGCGAGCGCTTCTGTCTAGTTATTAAGATAAACTCATAAATTAAGCTCGGGACATCTATTTTTCAGAATCGAGCTTCCAAGGATGGGAAGTAGATCGGGAACCCTTGGTGCCATTCCCTGGTCGTTGTTGGCTCGTACCTGCCTTTTGCTGCGGCGAATGTTCAACTCGCCTCAAGAATGTAAACCCTGGATACTTGATAAAAGACAAAAAATGACACGTTTTTGTCGCCAGATCCGCAGTGTATGGATTAACATCAGATTAGTGAGACCGGGTTAAGTAGGAGATTCTAGGCATAAATACGGAACCCGGGCCGGAAATAACGCCCAGACGCCCCGAACACTATGAGTCAACTGCTCGCAGGCTTGAATGATAAATGTTAGGCATCCGACCGCAACATATTTTCTTCAAAAGCGTTAGATCGGTGTCTGGGGAATTTCTCGCAATTATATATCAGAGGCAGGAGGAAGCAATGCGACCGAGCATTCGAGCATTTCTTGTCGTAGTTCTAGGTTTCTCAATGTTAAAGACAGCCGTAACCCAGGAGGCTGTCGACGCGAGCAAGTCCAACAAAGGACCTGCGAGCCCAATGATCGCCCAGGATCTGACGGCGGACCCGCAATCTGGGACTACTGGTAGTCCGCAGGCTGGGACTACGTCCAAACCGAAATCGTCGATGTCTTTTTTGAAAAACGAGTCTACGCCTCCAAAAGCGGAAGTGTTTCTTGGATTTTCGACGCTTGGCTTCTACACCAAGACGGGCATCGGCACTCCTGTTGTTTCCACCGCCAAAGAGGATTTCCTTTTGTACGGCGGCACCCTGGCCGTTACAGGCAATTTCAACAAGTGGTTTGGACTAACGGGTGATATTGCCGGTTATGACGTTACAGGGCTGCCGCCCACGGTAAAGAGCCACGCCTACACGTTCATGTTTGGGCCGCAGTTCTCCTTTGCCAGAAGCGATCGTTGGCACCCCTTTGTCCATGTGCTTGCTGGCGGCATTCATTTGTCGCCGGAAGTGACTGGCGTCGGCACGCCCTTTTTTAACAGGACAGCGTCAAATTTGAACAATGTCGCGGCGGCTGCCGGCGGCGGTCTCGATCTTAAGCTTGGAAAGTATGCGGCTTGGCGCCTTTTCCAGGGCGAGTATATGTACACCAGGCTGCCTGACAATCTAGATCAGCGCCAGAATAACTGGCGCGCCTCAGCCGGAATCGTTCTAACCTTTGGCGGAGAACCGCCACCGCCACCACCGCCTCCAGCCCCTGTTTACCATCCTCCTGTGGCTACCTGCTCGGCCAATCCGGCGAATGTCTATGCGGGATCTGGGGATAGCGTCACCGTGCATGCGCAAGCCAGCGATCCTGAGAACGGTCCTCTTACCTATGCATGGTCTGCAACGGGTGGAAAAGTAGATGGCACCGGGGCGGATGCGCAGTGGAATTCGGCGGGTGTCGCCCAAGGCGTGTACACGGTAACCGCGAAGGTTGAAGGACGCGGCGGCGCCGTTACATGCTCGGCGGACGTTCATGTCGATCCGCGTCCGAATCGTCCTCCAACCGTGAGCTGCGCCGCAGATCGGAACAGCGTGACGGTGGGCGAAAAAGTAAATATCACAGCCACGGCCAGTGACCCGGATAACGATCCACTTACCTACTCGTGGCAGTCCACCGGCGGACATGTGGCGGGTACGGGCGCAAATGTCCAGCTCGATACCACGGGAGCGGCTCCTGGAAACTATACCGTCAGTGGCCATGTGGACGATGGGCGCGGCGGTTCAGCGGATTGCACGGCGAATGTAGAGGTCAAACCTTCGCCTGAAGTCCTGCGACTGGAAGCTAAACTCGCGCTGCACAGTATTTATTTTGCTACGGCGCAGCCTACCAAGCAGAGTCCCAAAGGCGGTCTCCTGGCCAGCCAGCAAAAGACACTGGTTGAACTCGCGGCCGACTTCAAGAAATATCTTGAAACACGGCCCGAAGCCAAATTGATGCTGGAAGGCCACGCCGATCCGCGCGGAACACCGGCTTACAACGAAGCTCTCACCCAACGCCGAGTGGATCGCACCAAGGAGTTCTTGGTTGAGCAGGGAGTACCGGCCGCGAACATCGAGACCAAGGCCCTGGGCGAATCGCAGCAGTTGGATTCCGCTGCGGTGAATGAGTCAATCGCACAAGACCAGAACCTCACCGCTGAAGAGCGGCAGAGAATCAACAAGAATATGAAGGTGATCGTGCTTGCAAGCAACCGTCGCGTAGACGTCACCTTGAGCACAACCGGCCAGCAATCGGTCCGCCGGTATCCGTTCAATGCGGAAGACTCTCTGTCGTTGATCGGTGGACGGACCAAAGCCCCTGCGGCCAAGAAGCCGGTTCGCAGGAAAGCCAAGCCGAAGCAGTAAAGTTCGGCAAAAACGGCGCAGCCAGAACAAAGCGCTAAAGAAAAGTAGTTTGGGGCCCCAGATCATCTTCGATCTTGGGCCCTATCTTTTTGGGTGTTGCCTTGGAGTCATTGGAAGGATTGGAGTGATTGGAGTGATTGGAGTGAAAAGAGGGAGAGTGAAGATGCTGGAGATGGAATACGACAGAGAATGGACGGGATGCCGGTGCGGGACTGAAGAGGGTTCTCTTGTTCCAGCAAGGGGGAGGGCAAAACGGCCAGAGCGTAGCTGCGTCGGACTATGCCCTGGCCTAGCAGAGCTTTCCAACAGACTGCAAGTATTGGACTCCTGGCGGTATCAAAGGGCCGGCAAGGCATCTCCAATGGCAGGTTCGGTCTTCCAATGCCTTCACCGGCCTTCTCGCTACCACTCAGTTCGTCTGCTATGTAGTGAACGGCGACTATCTTCCGTTACAAGGAAAACAGTTTTTTTTCGACGTTTCTTTATGAGTCAGAGGTATTCCGGAAGGTGAAGCACAAAGGCTGGACCAGTCTGCTGGTACCGCTGGGGAAGGCTTCGTCATTCCGTTGGATGCGTGAATGCCCTGGAACTTCAACAAAGAACAGGCGCTCCGTTTTTGCGAGAAAACTCCCAAAGCCATCGGCGCCAGTAGATCCTCTTACTTCTTCGTCTGCAAGCTGCACGCTGTAAAGATGAAACAAGATCAACGTCTGACTCGGCAGAGACAATAGGAAACTTGCACCTACCCTCACTTTAGCCGTGCCGGCTTCGTTCCGCGTTTTTTGCCGCGAGGTACGAGGCATACTTTTTTCCTGCAAATCCGCGCTTCGCCAATGACCGGGTGCTGATCTCAGCTGGACAATTCAAAAGATTCTGGGACGAGTCGATGGGCGAATTTTGAAACTTGATATGTCGATCCTCTAGGTGTAATATGTCGAACATCTTACTATGAACCCAATGGATCCAAGAACGGAGCTGCTGAAAGGTACGCTCGACATGCTGATCCTGAAGATCGTCGACCTTGGACCGATCCACGGATACGCCATTTCACAGCGAATCCAGCAGATATCGAAGGATTTTTTTCAGGTCCAGCAGGGATCGCTTTATCCGGCCTTGCACAGGTTGGAAGACCGTGGCTGGCTGCTCGCCGAATGGAGGCAGACGGAGACCGGCCGCGAGGCCAAGTTCTATACGCTCAGCCGTAAAGGCAAAAAACAACTGGAGGCCGAGGTCCGCAACTGGGAGTCGATCGCGGAGGCCGTTTTTCTGATCTTGCGTACCGCCGATTAAATTCTGGAGACGTCGATGTATTGGATAAACCGTTTATTTCGGAAAGAAAAGACGGAAAGCCGGCTCGATGCCGAATTGCGGTTCCACCTGGAAGAAAGGACCGCGGACTATGTTCGAGGTGGCATGCAGCCTATGGAGGCCAGGCGCGCCGCGCAAGTCGAATTTGGCGGGCTGGAAGGCATTAAGGAAGAGTGCCGCGAATCGCGCAAGGTGCATGGGTTCGATGTGCTTCTCCAGGATCTGCGTTACGGATTACGCATGATGGGAAAAGCGCCGGGCTTCACCTTGGTGGCATTGCTGACTCTCGCTTTGGGCATTGGAGCAAATACGGCGATTTTCTCTGTCGTGAACGGCGTGCTCTTGAATCCGCTGCCTTATCCGCATCCCGAACAGTTGGTTGGCCTGCACGCGAGCAAGCCCAATTTTCAGAACGGCTCTATTTCTTATCCCAACTTTCGCGATTGGCAGCGGGAGAACCGGACGTTTTCCGCTATGGCAATCTACCGCATTGATGCGGCCAGCCTCACAGGATTGGGCGATGCCAAGCAGGTGCGCAGCACGTTTATTTCGGCGGATTTTTTCCCCTTATTAGGCGTTTCCCCAATCGTTGGGCGCTCCATAGAGAAGGGCGAGGATGAGGTTGGAGCGGCTCCGGTAGCTTTGATCAGCCGGGATTTATGGCGCAGGAAATTCGGGGCCGCCACCTCTGCAATTGGAAAAAGTATTACCCTCGATGGGAAGAGTTACACGATCATTGGCGTGATCCCGGCCGATTTCGATCTTGTAGTGCCCGGCCTCCGTGCGAGCGCCGTTTATCTGCCGATCGGGCAGCTTAATAATCCTCTTCTTCAGCATCGTGCCGCGGGCCTGGGAATTCATGGTGTTGGAAGGCTGAAAGCAGGAGTCGGTATCGAACAGGCGCGCGCCGATATGGATCGGATCTCGCGCAGCCTGGCTGCTGCTTATCCGGACGATGACAAGGGAACCGCCGCCAGCATGGCTCCTTTGAAAGCGCAGATGGTTGGTCAGATCCAGCCATTCTTGGTTCTTTTATTGGTTGCCGTTGGTTTTGTCTTGCTGATTGTGTGCGTCAATATTGCGAACCTTGTCCTGGCGCGTTCCAACCGCCGGATGCGGGAATTTGCGGTCCGCCTGGCCCTGGGTGCGAGCAAGCGGCGCGTGATCCGGCAGGTTCTTACGGAAAGCGTCTTGCTCTCGTTCCTTGGAGGTGGGCTGGGCCTGTTACTGGCGGCGTGGGGAACGCGGATGTTACTGCGGACACTGCCTGCGGCTCTTCCTCGTGCAGGAGAAGTAGGCATGGATGGCCGCGTCCTGGCCTTCACAACGGTGATATCTCTGCTTGCCGGAGTCCTCTTTGGATTGATTCCAGCGCTCAAGACCTCTCGTGCGGATGTCATTACGCCACTCAAAGAAGGCAGCCATAGCCTGCAAGGATCGAGGTACGGCGCGCAGAATGCCTTTGTGATTGTGGAATTGGCGCTCGCGCTGGTGCTGCTGGCCGGAGCGGGTTTGATGATTCGCAGTCTGATGGGCCTGTGGAATATCGATCCGGGCTTCGACCCAAGCAACGTTCTGACCTTTGGTGTCTCGCTTCCGCCCTCAATGATGAAGGCATCGGCGGAGGAAGTGCGTACTGCTTTTCGCGCCATGGATAGCCGCTTGTTGTCGGTTCCGGAAATGACTGCAGCCTCCTTTTCATGGGGAGCGTTCCCCCTGCAAAGCGATGATGAGGTGCTTTTCTGGATGGATGGCCGGCCCAGGCCCGTAAGTGCCAACGATATGAATTGGGCGCTCCGTTATGTGGTGGGTCCGGGCTATCTTAGAGCCATGGGGATCTCTCTTCTGCGGGGCCGGTTTATCGATGCGCGTGACGAAGAGAAAGCTCCCTACGTTGCCGTTATCGATGAGGCTTTCCAGCGTAAATTCTTCCCCGATGATGATCCCATCGGAAAGCGTATCCATCTTGACGACGGAGACGATCACGGCCGGCTTGCCGAGATTGTCGGCGTAGTAAAGCACGTCAAGCAGTGGGGTCTTGATACCGATGGGACACACCCGCTGCAGGCGCAAATGTATCTCTCTTTCTTTCAGTTGCCGGATCAAGCCATGCGCTTGGCAAGCGGCGGAACCAGTGTGGTGGTGCGTTCCACAGCGGCCACATCCGGCTTGTTTACTTCGATTCAAGCCTCACTGCGACAGATGAACAGCGAGCAGGTGGTGTATGCGCCGGACACCATGGAGCAGACCGTTTCCAACTCGCTGGCGGCGCGCCGCTACTCCTTCATCCTGCTGGGGGGCTTTGCTTTTCTCGCTCTTACCCTGGCTAGCATGGGCATTTATGGTGTTGTTTCCTGCATGATCGGCCAAAGGATGCGAGAGATCGGCATTCGAATGGCGTTGGGTGCTCAACAAATTCACGTTTTGGGCTTGGTGATGGCGCAGGGAGTCCGGCTCGTCATCCTTGGTGCGGGGATCGGCCTCGCTGCAGCCATGGCTCTCACCAGGCTGATGGTGAGTCTGCTTTTCGGTGTTAGTGCCACCGATCCCTTGACGTTTCTATGCGTCGTGATTCTCCTGATGCTGGTTGGTTTGCTGGCCTGCGCTTTGCCCGCACGGCGCGCGTTGCGCGTCGACCCTGTGCGATCGCTGAAGTGCGAATAAGGCTCGAGAGGTCGCTCGAAAGGAAGGGAAGCGCCGAATGCAGCGCCCACTGGAGCCCAACCCGTTCTGCAGGGCTGCTTCTGAGCTGTACTTCTAAGCTCTACTTTTAAGCTCCACTCTTAAAGCAATAAAGCACATCTACAGGCAGTGACTGAGGCAGGTTTCAAATACCTACTGTCTAACGACCGGCGCGCACACCACCCGATGTTGCAGAACGGCTGCATAAGAGAACCAGGAGGCCTGTCCCATTCGTGGCTTCGTGGATAAGCTTCAGATGGGTTCTCTGCATTAGGCAAAGCTTTGTATCGGCTCCTGTGGTGCCAGGGAGTCTTGATGTGGGGATTGGCGCCACCTGACCTGCAATGTGTTAGACTGCGCGTTGTACTGTCATCGGAAGTATGAGAGCTTCCGAATTTGGGTGTAAGAAATCAGGAGATAGGAATGCCCAGAACGCCCTCCTCGCTGCCATACGATGCGCCTCCATGTGACCCTCGGCTCGCGCGTGCCGCATTGAGGTACCGGATGAATACCCCTCAACTTACGACGCCCCAGTTTCTTGGTGCCATCAATGTGACTGCGTGGCTTTATCGCGACGAGCGTGGAGTAGAAGACGTCCAGGTAAATGCAAATACTACTATTATCAAAATAATAGAACAGTTTGGCCCTGCTGCAACGCCCGACGCCGAAGTCGGAATCCATTCGGAGATGATGGCGGCCGAGTGGTTTCGCTCGAAACGTGGGCTCAAAGTTTTGCAGATTTTCTCGGAGCGAATTCCCTGTTCAAAGATGTGTGCGCCCATGCTGAAGCACTATTTTCCCGGCATACCCTGGTATTACTACTACAACATGTCCATGTGGAGAGAAGGCGGCACATTCATAAAGACGGCGGGACAGGTGCTCAAGACCGTCTACGAATTGTAGTCCTACAGGGCGCTGCAAATCCTATCAAGGCATCAATAACGGAGCCTCCAACACTGTGGGGCATTCGTAGCCGTTTGCGTCGGAAACGGAAGCTCCGTTGGATATTCGTTCGCTCCGCTTTGGTTCTTACAGGAATTGGCGTCGTCATCGGCCTCGGAGCTGTTCCCGCCCCGACTGATGAGGACGCTTCGGTTTGGCGTCAGTCCATTCGCTCTGCTGCGCTTTGCCGCTAATGATCGTCGCTGCAACACTAGCGAGCTTCTGCCAGCTTGCCGAGTTGTTTGCTTATCCCGATTGATGCGCTAAGAATCGAATAATCATGGGTTTGTTCGGCGCATGAGGAGCAACGTGTTGTCCACAATCGGCCTAGCGGGACTCCATCTTACGCCCCGCGAGTTCTCGGACGATTTTCCGTTACAGAGAAGCCCGCTCCTTACGAGGGATCCAGATGAGAGTTCAAGCCAGTCTATTTTCATTTGCTGCAAACAGGTCAGCGGTTTTCATTGATATCGCAACGAGGTATAGGGGTCGATGCGCCCAGCGCGCAAAGCCGAAAGGAAACTCGTGAACATTGCGGTTGCAGAAAGCAGCACGACAACGGCGATGAATACAGTGATATCGAATGGCTTTACTTCATACAATAGGCCATCAAGAAAGCGCACCAAGCCAGCAGCCATCAATAAACCCAGCCCAATTCCAATGGAAACCAAAAGCAACGCGTGACGCAAGATCATCACCGTAATCTTGCTCCTGCCGGCTCCCAATGCCAGGCGGATACCGATCTCCTGTGAACGTTGATTCACGGAATA
This sequence comes from Candidatus Angelobacter sp., assembly GCA_035295685.1. Classification (GTDB taxonomy): domain Bacteria; phylum Acidobacteriota; class Terriglobia; order Terriglobales; family Acidobacteriaceae; genus Angelobacter. The sequence continues at coordinate 69,295 of DATGIO010000070.1, read as the reverse complement.
AGAGATCACGCCGTAAATTCCCACTAACGCAACAAGAGTGGCGATCCCGGCAAAGATGCTCAACACGAGCATATTCAACCGGGAAGATTCGATGGAGTTCGAAAATACTTGATCCATAGTCCGGATGTTATAGACAGACTGATTCGGATCGATGGCCAATATTCTTTCTCGCAGGGCCGAAACGATGGACGAAGGATCTTTTGCCGTACGAATCACAAAAGCTAATGTCGATTGTGGACTCTCCAGGTAAGGAACATAGAACACCGGTTTTGGCTGGTCCGTAAGATCCACTTCCTTCGCATCGGCAGCTATGCCTACGATAGAAAGCCAGGGCGCAAAGGCCGTCTGATCTCACATTTTTATGCGCTGGCCAATCGGATCTTGATTGGGCCAGAACTGCTTTGCCATCGCCTGATTAATAACCACTTCATTGGGCGCGTAATTGGTATTTGTAATTACTGGAAAACGGCCCTTGAGGAGAGGTACCTGCATTGCAGAAAAGTAATCCCCATCGATCACACGGTAATTAGCCGGATATGTCTTGTTCAATGCGACATCGCGTCCTTCGACAGAAATTGACCAATTCCATGTCATCCCCGTCAGTGGCAAGAAATTAACTAACCCAACTTGCTGGACCCCAGGAAGAGTTCGAAATTGCTTGCTTGCTTCTTCAAAGAAAGCATATTGCTTTTGTGAGTTCGGATAGCGGGCCTGAGGCAAACTAACGTTGAACGTCAACACGTTACGGGGATCGAATCCCAGGTCAATGTTCGACAACCGATAGAGGCTCTTCGTCGTCAGCATGGAGCCTATGAGGAGAACAGAAGCGAATGCGACTTGAGCAATAACAAAAATACCTTGAGTTCTCCGCATCTGCACGCTCTGACTCATCTGCGAGAATCCTTCCCTGGACAGGCCGCCGAGTTTGGTTCGTGAAACACGTAGCCCAGGAATCGCACCAAATAGCAACACGCTCAACATTGAGATGCCCAAAGTAAAAAGAAGCACATGACCATCAATGGAAACCGTCTTCATCCCGGGTATTCCGAACAGAAAGGACGCAACGAACGCCCGCATTGCCAGAAAAGCAACCAAAAGGCCAACTATGGCGCCCGCTATGGCGATTGTGCCGCTCTCGGCTAGCAGTTGATGCGCCAGCCTGCGGCGGGTAGCCCCGAGGGCAATACGAGTGGCGATTTCCTGGTGTCGACCGGCAAGGCGAGCCAACTGAAGATTGGCTACGTTTGCGCAGGCGATCAAAAGCACTAGACCCACGGCAGCCAACAAGGCTAACAGAATGCGGCGGGTCTTGTTTCCGATCAATTCGGTGCGCAGATCGACGATTCGCGCCTGCCAGGGGCTGGCAAGGGCTTTGGCCAGCCCCTGCGTAACTGTATCTATATTCGATTGCGCTTCCTGCAAAGCAATTCCAGGCTTCAAACGAGCGATCACGTTGAGTGGTGTAACTGAAGCAAGAATCTGGGCTGGAAGGTTAGAAGGAAGGTGCAAACTTTCTGCTCTCTCTCCAAGGGGAACCCAGATGTCCGCTGGGCCAAGAAGTTGGAAATCAGCGGGCATAACCCCAACTACCGTATAGGCTCCCATGTTTGTCGTAACCACCTGATTACTGAACTTCACCCCTCCAAAACGGCGCTTCCAGAGATCGTAGCTGACGACCGCAACTTTCAAATGGTCGGGTTGATCTTCCTCGGGTAGAAAGATGCGGCCCATCGCTGGCTGAACTCCCAGCAAAGAGAAGAAATTCGCGGAGACCAATTTACCGGAAATTCGCTCGGGTCCGGGATCGCCAGTCAAGTCAAAATTCTGGCCAGCCAGTGCTGACATTTGCTGGAAAACTCTGTTCTGCTCCCTCCACCCGCCGAAATAAGGTATGGAAATAGCAAAGTGATCGACGCCTTGTTTTGAATTCGCCTGCCACAGCATCACAAGACCTTCGGGATCCTTAAACGGAAGCGGGCGCAGCAATACCGCATTCACCACACTAAAAATTGCGGTATTCGCTCCGATTGCCAAAGCCAGCGTAAGGACGCATGCAAGAGCAAAGCCAGGACGCTTGGCAAGGCCCCTCGTCGCATATCGCAGTTCTCGCCACCAAACATTCACTTCTGACCTCCTTGGACACTCCCAGATTCGCCTATTTATTTTATTCCCTTGACCGGATTTACTGGGCGAATCTTCCCCTCAGAATCCGAACTTAGAAGAGCTTTATAGAATCGTCCATCAGGCTTTTGTATGGCGGGCGCAGCATAGCAGCGGCCAAAACAAGCAGTCATCACGGCCAGCGTGCCGGAAGCTTGCAGTGCATCGAAAACCTCCCGGGAACGGCTAAGTTTGCAGATCAAATCTCCACAAACCCGGAAAGCTCCCGGCGATTCGGCGCCCTGGTGAAACGCCAGGACAAGCTCCCGGACTTGGCTTAAAGGAACATCGCAGATTTGTGCTAATGCCGCTTGGGTATCCTCACTCAATATGCTTTCCGAACCAGCCAACCTGATTAATGGAAGCAAGCATGCTTGCCGATGAGGCACCACATGCATGAACCGCTCGGATTGCACCTTCAGTTCCTCAAGATCCATTGCTCGCTCCCGCCACAAGGCTCCCGTTCAAATTACCTGCATTTTTCTCGAACTCTGCGGGAAATAAATCCAAGAGGCGCTGTATTGAATTTGCCGATTCCGTGGAGTGATGGCAGTCGCCCCGATATTTGTAGAATTCGCAAAGATGGCGAATTTTATCCAAGCCCTCCACATGATCTGTGTACCTAATACCTCCTGGATTGTTAAGAATCATCAGGGAAGGGACCTCCTGAGAAAAGCTTTGGGGATGCCGATTCATAATTTCTTTATTCTCATTGTCTGGACCGATTAACCGATGCAGCATCTGCAGCGTGCGCCAGTTTCCATCTTTACATGGCTTACATTTGCCGCAAGATTTCTCATAAAAAAAAGTAGCCAGCAGACTCGCTAATTGAAGAGCAGGCACCATTTCTGAAATAACCACAACTACGCCCGACCCCAGATTGCAGCCTGCATCCCGAACTGAGTCGTAGTCGAGTTTGAGATTGAGAGAGGAATCAGCTATTGCCGGAGAGAAAACGCCCCCTGGCAATACCGCTTTTATTTTAGACCCAGAATGGGTCCCTTGAGCATGGTCAAAGATCAACTCCCGGACAGCCGTACCTAACGGCAACTCATATAAACCTGGACGTTGTATATCACCGGTCAGACTGAAGATAAGAGTGCCAGGAGAATATTCGGAGCCCAATTCACGAAATCGATTGGGACCATATTTCACAATATGGTAGGCGTGCAAAATCGTTTCAAGATTGCTCACGACCGTGGGCTTCCCGAACAAACCGCGGCTTGTAGGCAAGGGCGGCTTGCCTCTAGGCTGAGGGGCGCGCCCCTCTAGCAACTCTATTAAAGCCGTCTCTTCACCAGTTATATAGGAGGAAGGCGATTGACAAATGAGAATATGGAGAGCGCGGGCTGAGCCAAAACTACGCTGCCCAGCAAATCCCTTACTGGTCGCTTCCTCCAGCGCCCTTTCTAAGAGAGCCGTCTCGGGTTCCAAGTGATACGGCAGAGAGATGATCGCGGTGGTTGCGCCTACAGCATGTGCTGCCAAAAGCACAGATTCCAAAACCCTGTGTGGGCTGGTGCGGATCAGGAACCGTTCTTTGAGTCCGCCCGGCTGGACTGCGTTTGCGTTGCAGATAAGATACCGTTCCGGACTTTCGGATTCTGCAACCAACCTCCATTTGTGACCGGTCGGAAAGCCACCCCCTCCACGGCCCCGCAGACCAGCCTCTTCAACCATTCGGATGATTTCCAGAGGATTCTGCAAAATTGCACGTCCGGCGACTTGATAGCCGCCAAGCTCCAAATAGCGGTCAATCGAGGTTGCAGCATTGGATAAGATGTCAGCCAGCAGAGGCCCTTGTTTCACATAAAAATTGTGGCTGTCGTCAATCTCTTCCCAAGCTAAAGAGTTCGCCATCTTTCGCTACCTTTTCCTCACGTATTTGGGTCAAAGCCCAGCCCCCATTTTGCTCATGAAGTGCCAGGCTTGTTGGTTGTGGTCTTTGTGTATCCTGAATCGTGTTTGTCAATCTGGCTTATGTTTGGAATGAAAGGTAATCGAGAACAATCGATTCCAGATTAAGCAGCTTGATTGCAGCCGGAACTCTGGATGACAGTGACGCCACCGGCTGATCCGGCGCCCAAGCCGCAACCTTGACAGCCGCAGCTGCAGCCGTCCGCCATTTGTGTCGTTGGTTGGAAAACTGCTTTGGAAATAAAGCTTACGGGATCGAAATTCAGCAGATCGTTCATTTTATGTTCCTTTCTAGTTGATTGAACCACCCCTGGAGGGATGGATCTCTGCTCTTGATAGAGTGCCACTAAAGCAAATAGCGGCGGCAGCGATTACAAAAGCAGAGATCCATCTCTCTTATCACCTCTCGCCGGTCAAAATGCTGCTAATTTGGCGAAGAAGACACTTGTGTCTTGCCCCACAATTTACCCACAGCCATTGTTTCTAGATAGTTGCAGTAGAGCTCATTGTGGGCATCCATTTGGCCGTAGACGTTATAAGCGGTGGCACGGCAGCCTCCGTTACACAAAAACCGAACATCGCAATGAGAGCACACCGCCAGAGTTTCAACGGTCGTGCCACGCTGGCGATTCAGGACTGGAGAGTCGTCGAAAATTTCCTGAATATCCGTTTCTCGCACGTTGCCTGCCACAAATTCGGGAAAATGGAGAGACTGGCACGGGTACACAAACCCAGACGGGTCGACGCTGATTTCGCCGCCACCCGCGCCGCAATGGTTGCGTGCCAAAAGGGAATCATCTTGGGCTTCGGGTCGGATGATCGTCATTTGCTGCAAATAATTCGAAAGGCGCGTTGCCTCCTGTTGAAAGATTTCCATCTTCGGAATCTGATCGACACTTACTTGCTGATGATCGCCCGCCTGGAACAGCACCGGCGCCAGATTGTCGGCGCCCAATTCTTCCAAGCTGAACTGGTAAATTTCCTTCAGATTAATGACGTTTTTCTCAGTCAGCACTGGGACGAGGCAAACAAATGGTTTTTGCCGGCGTAGCTCCAGCCGCTTCTTTATTAGGCACTTGATGCCACGAATGGTTGGTTCGAAAGTATGCTTTCCTCTGTAAAGTTCATGCATATGCTTCTCGTGCCCGTCGAGGCTAATTGTCACAATATCCAGCGACGCGCACATCTGTTCGGCAATACGATCATCGATCTTGGTTGCATTGGTCAGCATCTCAAGCTTGATCGTGGAACTCTTCTGCCGAGCAAACTTGATCAAGTCCATTGCGTCTGGCCGCATTAACGCTTCACCACCCGTGAAAATCAGGTGATGCGCGCCACACTCAATCGCTCTGCCAATAAGATCTTTATACTCCTGGGTGGACAAGATCGGATCCACCATCCCTAACCGCTCTAATTTGATCTTGGTCTCACGATCTGTCTTGTTGTAACAATAGGGGCATTTAAGATTGCACTTGTTCGTCATGTGGAGATATAGGGTTCCGGCAAACTTCAGCTTCGGAAATGCCTCCCGCTCCCGTTCCCTATAAGCGCGCCGATGCAGAAAACCTTCGTCCACCAATTTATTTACGAAGCCATCGATGAGGGCCAGAGTCTTCGTAGGCTCCAACTTAAACCGTTCCGCCACGGTCCTAGCCACGTCTGAAATGGTTCGATACCTGCGGAACTCCTCCATCAGAAAACGCCCGCTGTCGTTCACTTTGGCCCAAACGAAATTGTAAGGATCAAAGTAAATGTGCCACGCACCATCCGACCAAACCCGCAGCCGTGGGGGGACGATGATTCTTTCCATATAGCTCCCTTCTGAATTCAATCCGCATTCAATTCGCTGATAGCCACCGGTTCTTGCTCTTGCATTGAAAATTGTTCTTGAAATAAACGTGCATACACACCGTTGGCCCGCATCAAGCTGCGATGCGAGCCCTGTTCGACGATCATTCCTTCATCCAAAACAAGCACGTGGTCCGCCAGCATCAAGGATGACAACCGGTGGGCCACGAGGATTGTCGTACAGTTTCCCAGAAGGGGAAGAATCGCTTGATGCATACATTTCTCCGACTCCGAGTCAATCTCTGAGACGGCCTCGTCTAACATCAATATTCGGGGCTTTTTCAAGAAAACTCGCGCTAGGGCAATTCTCTGGCGTTGACCGCCAGACAAGCGGACGCCACGTTCCCCGACGAGGGTTTCATAGGAGTTTTCCAGACGATCGACGAATTCAGAGGCGTGAGACATCTGGCACGCTTCTACAATCTCTTCGTGGCTGCTCTCCGGGCGGCCGAAACGGATATTTTCCGCAATGCTCCCGCTAAAAAGGAATGGATGCTGGTCAACCAATCCGACCATTTGTCGCAAACAGCCGAGGGAAATATCACTCGTGTCGCGGTCATCAATATGAATGGAGCCGGCACCGGGCTCATAAAAGCCCAGCAACAGATTAATCAACGTGCTTTTTCCCGCCCCAGTTCTCCCGACGAGGGCGATCGTCGAGCGCGCGGGGATTGTGAACGAGACGTCTTTTAGAACTGGTTGGCTGCTTCCAGGATAACTAAACGATACTCTTCGAAACTCAATCTTACCTTCATAGGAAAGGACTTCACTTCCGGTTTGCCGCTCTGGTTTAGAGTCAAGAAACTCGTAGATTCGGGCAATAGCTGCCGCAGATTGCTGAATCCTGAAGTTAGCTCCTACCAGTCCATTGACGGGAGTGTAAATATACCCCAGTAGCAGAACGATCGCGAAAACCTGCCCCAATGTCATGTTGCCATGAATGATGTGATAGCAGCCATACCAAAGCATGAATGTCATGCAGGCTGCCGTGACAAAATTACTGCCGACGGTGCTGAAGATGCCGAATGAATTTGTTTTGAAGTAAATGTCGCGGAGCCGTTTCAGCCAATCCGAGACAACTTGCGACTGATATTCCTGGCGGCAATAGGATTTGATAGCTCGGATTCCCGCAAACGATTCATTCACGATCGCAGAGGTTCGTGCTTGCGTTTCCTGCATTTGCATGCTGAAAGATCGCATCCTACGGTTGGCGTAAAAGCGCAATCCCACAAATGGAGTCAAAAAGATCGCAAGAAAGAGGCCTAATTGCGGGCGAAGCCACAACAAAACGCCAAAGGCCATCAGCAACGTTACACCGTCAATTAGGAGGGAAATGAACGTGCCTATTAGCGCGCCTTCTACGGCTCGAGCATCGTTCATTACGCGGCTCTGAAGGTAAACCGAGTGACGTTCCGTGAATAATGCCAGCGGCAGGCGCTGGATCTTTTCCACGAGAACCTTTTGGATCTGAAATATGATCTGTTCCTTCAGCCAAAGTGTTGATACCTCACTCAAAAAAGCAAGAACGTGCCGAAAAATCACAATAAAGACAAAAACTATCCCTAACGTTTTTAGTAGGCTCAATTCTTTCAGAGTCACGGCCCTGTCTATCATGAACATTGAGAGAATCGGTATTGGAAGAGCCAGCAGAACACTGAATATCGTCAAGCCTGCGACAAGGAAACACAGTCTTTTTTGGGGGCGCAAAAAATCGTATGCAAACTTCCAGACAAGCGAAACTGATCCGGCCTTTTCAGCGAATCTCATTTGGATCTGTACTGATTTGAAAGAGTAAAGCGGGATTGAGGGTAGCCGATGGGCATTCGCACTTTGGTGCAACCTATGGAGATAACCTTAAACTGAAATACTTTTAAGCGATGCATGCCAGTCAGTTGAATAGTTTTTATGGGCGTTTAACTTAATGCAAATCAAAGCATAAAGCAATATAGATTAAATATTTATTGTAGATTCCATTTTGGAATGAATATTTCAAAATGGTAATGCGATATCTATGGCGATATTGGTGGCTATACAAGCTAAGAATACCCTTAAGTAAGGATATTTTAATTAAGCGGCGGTAGTGAAGGATATGGCTCATGCGACTTTAAAACCGTGGTCAGTATCAATACTCCAAGGGTCGCTGTTATTTGGCGGCATGTCCTAAATGAAGTGGTTTTCTTGAGCGAAATCGATCCATCTTTCGGCTGGCGCCACGCTAATGTTTTTACACTCGCCAAAAACGATCTGAGACGATGTGGAATTTGCAGCGAACGCGCTACGCCTGGTGTCATACAGTCGGGTCTTGGGCCCATCGGTTGGTATGCGTTACGCGACACGTACCTAACTTGGTTGGGCGATAAACGCGGAGCCTCTTACTATTCAGAAAGAACTGCCGAGGCATGCGTCGATCTTCACAATGTCGAACACTTACGGCAGTGGAGTGATGGATTCGCCTTGAGGTTTATGGGGAAGTAGTGAAACGAGCCATGAACATGGATGAATGGACGCTTGGTAGACGTGGATGTTGCGCCTTCATGCGCTGCCCGATAGCATGAATGGTTCACTAAAGGCCTTTGTCCCCAGGAGTCTTTCTTCAATGACAGTTGCCGCACCCGCTAAGAGCATACCCAGCTTCGTCGATGGCCAATGGATTCACTCGCAGGCCACCAACTGGACGGATATCGTAAATCCCGCGACAGGAGAGTCGCTGGGAAGAACTCCGATGTCAGGAGGCGGCGAAATCGCCGCGGCTGTGGAAGCCGCTTCCAGGGCCTTTCCCGCGTGGCGAAGGACGCCACCGGAGGACCGCATCCAGCCTTTGTTCAAGCTGAAACATTTGCTCGAAGAGCATCTCGACGATTTGAGCCGCACGATCACTCTGGAAAATGGAAAGACGCTCGCTGAATCGAAAGCCGAGCTACGGCGTGGCATAGAGAACGTAGAAGTGGCTTGCGGCATCCCGATGATGATGCAGGGATATAACCTCGAAGATGTGGCTCGCGGCATCGATGAAACCATGATCCGCCAGCCGTTGGGGGTCGTCGCGGCCATCACGCCCTTCAATTTCCCGGCAATGATTCCGCTGTGGTTCCTGCCTTATGCGATTGCTTGCGGCAATACCTTTATCCTGAAGCCTTCCGAGCGCGTTCCCATGACGATGCTTCGGCTTTTCGAGTTGCTGGAGCGTACTGGCCTTCCGAAAGGGGTTGTTAGCCTGGTTCACGGCGGCAAGGAAGCCGCGGAAGCGCTGATCGATCATCCTCTGGTCCGGGCGATTAGTTTTGTTGGTTCAACCCCGGCGGCGCGGCAGGTTTATGCGCGCGCAGGTGTGAATGGCAAGCGCGCCCAGTGCCAGGGAGGGGCGAAGAATCATGTGGTGGTTCTGCCCGATGCCGACATGGGCATGACAACGCAGATTATCGGCGATAGCGCATTTGGGTGTGCCGGTCAGCGGTGTCTAGCCGTTTCCGTGGCCGTGGCTGTGGGTGAGGCGCAGAAGACCTTTCGCAATGCCATTTGCGGCGCGGCCGAATCTTTAAAAGTAGGTAGTGGAGTGGAAGAAGGCGTTCAGATGGGGCCGGTCATCACTCCTGCCAGTAAGGCAAGAATCGAGTCCTTGGTTCGGACGGGAGAAATGCAAGGAGCCAAAGTCATTGTTGGCGGCAATGGCGCGCAGCAGGAAAAAGGAAACTTTGTGCGGCCAACAATTCTCGACAATCTGCCTTTGAATAGCGAATTGGCCGATACGGAGATTTTTGGTCCGGTGCTCTCGCTGGTTCACGCGAAGGACTTGGAGGAAGCGATGCAGTTCCTTGCGCGGAGTCCATTTGGGAATCAGGCATCCTTATTTACCTCAAGTGGCACCGCCGCCCGGCGTTTCCGCTATGAAGCTCCTGCCGGAAACGTGGGGATCAATATTGGCGTGGCTGCACCGATGGCGTATTTCCCCTTCAGCGGATGGAAGGACAGTTTTTTCGGCGTGATGCACGGGCAGGGCCGCGATGCCGTCGAATTTTATACCGAGAAGAAAGTGGTGATTGAACGCTGGTCGAGCGATCACTCCCGCAAGTTCTAGAGCGTTTTAAGCTTGGTATCACTTGCGCAACAGCTTCAGGCGGATGGTATTCGGTGGGACGCGGTCGGCGGGTTTGCGCAAGGATCGAGAACCGACGAGTGGGAGGAAAGCAAGATCCTGACGCTTCTTGACGCATGCCGATCGGACGACTTGTGTCCGATTATGTACATCTCATGATGACAATGAGTTCACCCCACTCAGATAGAAGCCTTCGCATATTTCCTTCGGCAATTTCACATTCAATTTCAAACTGGATAAGGAGTTAGCGATGAATGGCAAACCGCGCTTGCTTTTCGTAGATGACGAGCCTGCCATCCGCGTAACTCTACCTGCGATTTTAGTTAAAGAGGGTTTTGAAGTTAGAGTTGCTGCGACGGTGCCGGAAGCGCTGCAGATCATCACTTGCGAGACGTTCGAGATTCTGCTTACAGACCTCAATATCGGGAATCCCGGAGACGGCTTTACAGTCGTCAGCGCAATGCGTCGAACACAGCCAAGCGCGGTGACGTTGATTTTGACCGGATATCCTGACTTCCAGACAGCACTGGAGGCCATTCGCCAGCAGGTGGACGACTACCTGACGAAGCCCGCCGATGTTCAGCAGCTTGTCGAACTCCTCAAAACGAAACTGCAAAATCCTCGTCGTGTCCGGTCAATTCCAGCAAAGCCGGTTGCAACCGTGATCAAAGAAAATGCGGAGCGCATTGTTGCGGATTGGCTTGCTCAAGCGAATGTGCACGCTGAACTTGGCGTTGTACAGATTTCAGATCGACAACGCATCAATCAATTGCCATTTATCATTGATGCTCTGAGTAAGACACTCGAGAGTGCGACCAACCATCCGGCTGAGGATGCGTTGGAAGCGGCGATGCGGCACGGCGCAAGTCGTGCGGAACAAGGATTCAAAGTTACGATGCTCGTGCAAGAAGCGGGGATTTTGCACAATGTGCTCTCTCGGGTGCTGCAAGACTGTCTTCTCGAGATCGATATGAGTACGCTTGTCAGCGACGTGATGAAAATCGGCGAGAATTTGAATGCCCTTCTTACCGAATCGGTTCGAGCATTCCAGCAGTCCACGGCGAATGCTGCTTGAAACAGTAGGGTTCCCCAAATGAATCGGCCCCAGGCGTTGAAAGCCTGGGGCCGATTTTTGTTGGCCTGAATATCTTTCTAGAGTTGCGAGGTAGTGGTGGCGTTGAATTTCATCCCAACGGCATTTTCCAGGTTGCCGATCGCGCTATCGATCACCGCGAAGATCGTAGCCCGGTTGGCGGCATTGCTAAGGTCCAGCGAAGAAGAACTCGCAACCCCGTGCTGCGACAGCGCGGAGCTGAAAGCTGCTTGTGCCTGAGCGGCGGTGAAGAACTGTGCCGGTGCCGTGCCGTCAGAGTGGGAGAGCGTCTGGAAAACGTTGGAGAAGACGCCTTCCAGTGTGTTCACGTTGAAAATAATGTGATTGGTGGGAGTCGTGAGGGTGGTTGCGCTCGTGCTCGGAATCGGATTGTCGTACATCTGATCCAGGTAAAAATGCACCTGATACGGATACTGCGCGAAGGTGCTGGTGTTCCCAAAGATCGTGCTGTACGAGTTCACGCTCGCGACCGTAGCCGCCGTTGCGGTGGCGCCGAGTGTGCTGCTTTGGGCTACGAGGCCGCCAAAATAGCCCTGATTGTAAGCTTCGTTCAAGATGATATCGAGGAAGCTGTTGGGCAAATTGACGAAGTTCGCCAGTGCCTTGTCGTATTGCGGCTGCCACGGCGGAGTAAACGCGCCCGCGCCTTTTCCGATTACATTGAGCGATACAAAATCGTTGTAATGGAAGAACGCCGGAAGCATGGGGCCGTAGAACTTGTTGTTGAATGAGGGTGGAGTTACCTGATTAAACTGGTTGGACGCATTGGCGATGGTGAAGCCGATATTCTTCTGTACGGCAATGTAGTTGATGAGCGAATGTCCCGCGGGTGCGGTGCCGCCGGCCACCAGATCGACCGCGTAGTTGTTGATTTGATAAGGGCCGCCCTGGCCCGTGCTCATCACGGCCTGTTGATCCGGCGAAGGATCGATCAGGGTGCCGCTGGCTAAATAGTCCTGTGTGGCCAGATTTTCCTGCAGCAGTTGGCCCATCACCGATCCATACAGATAGTCTTTGTTGAATTGAACTCCCGGTACGGGAACATATTCCTGGATAAGGTGCCCATACATCACGCCGGCGATCATGTTCGACATGATGAGGTCGGTAAAGTTATCTCCATCCAGAGTGAGGCTGTCTTGCGCGTTGCCTACACCGAGCAGCAGGTGGAAATGAATCGTTCCGGTCGTGGTTCCGGAAGTTGGTGTGGCGGAGCCGACGGTCAAGGAAACAGCCGTTGTGTGGGTCAACGCACCGCTCTTGCCAGTGATGGTCAGGGTGGAGGTGCCGGACGGGGTAGCGCTGCCGGCGGAGACCGTTAGCGTTGAGCTTGAGGTTCCGCTGATGGAAGCGGGGCTGAAGGTCGCGGTAGCTCCGTTAGGCAAGCCAGAGATGGTCAATGCAACGGCGCTATTGAAACCATTCACCGCCGCCGACGAGATGGTGTAACTTACGCTGCCGCCATCCGCAACAGTTTGCGACGCCGGCGAGCTGGAGAGTGCAAAATCCGGGGTACGGACATTTACAGTCAACGTCACCGTGACGGTGTGCGTCGTGCCTCCACTGGTTCCGGTGATGGTTAGGGTAACCGTACCGGCAGCGGCGTTGGCCGTCGTGGAGATGGTGACGGTGGAGGCGGTGGATCCGCTGATCGATGCTGGGCTGAAGCTGGCAGTCACGCCGGAGGGCAATCCGCTGATGCTCAGCGATACCGCGCTGTTAAATCCGTTGAGCGCAGAGGCTGTTACCGAAAAAGTAGTGCTGTTGCCGGCAGTGACGGTCTGCGGCGATGTAGATGACAGCGAGAAGTCCGCGGCTCCGGCTACCAGTTGCCAAAGCGCCGGTACATTCGGCGGCTCCCAGCCAACCTGCGAGGTATGACCCTGGATGCACTGATACTCCTGGCCATTAAAGGTAACCAATGCTCCGGTGGCATAGGTAGTATTCGGCTGCCACGCGGGAATCGTTTGTGCGAAAGCCGCTGTAGCCATCATGCAAACAACAAATACCATGCAAAGCGACATCATGAATTTGCGTTTCAACGGAAGCTCCTTCGTTTTGAATTCTTTTCTTTCGGGATATTTGCGATTCGTGGTGCGGGAGCGCTGTAAGCAAAGCTGCGCGGGAACCGTAGACTAAGCATCCTGCACCAGGGCTAGCATTGTAGATGTATCATTAAAACGATTCAATGATATCCAAAAAATAAATAGGTACAGTATGTAAAGAGTTGTAGCTAAAGCCTTTGGATCGCAGGTATGTTCAGGCTCAACGGCGTGGCGCGGCCTTTCAATCTGCAATCAACTTGCAAGCTGAAGGAGTGGAAGGCTGGAGGGGAAGTCGTGGCGAAGGCGAAGAAAGCCGGGTTGAGCTAAATCTTCTTGAAAGTAAGTACGGCGTTGAGGCCGCCGAAGGCGAATGAGTTGGAAATCGCGTACTCGGCATCGATCGCTCGCGCTTCGTTTGGAACGATATCTAAATCGCACTCCGGATCGAGGACATTGAAATTTGCGGTCGGAGGGGCGATTTTTTCGCGCAGCGCCATGATGGTGGCCACGGCTTCGAGCGCTCCCGCCGCGCCCAGCGCGTGACCGTGCATCGATTTGGTGGAACTGATGGCCAGATTCCCGGCGTGTTTGCAAAACACCTGACGAATGGCCCGTGTCTCGACAACATCGTTGGTAGGGGTTGCGGTGCCATGGGCGTTGACATAGCCGATTTGCTGAGGCTGCAATTGCGCATCGGAGAGGGCGGCTTTCATGGCTCGTACCGGGCCTTCCATGGACGGGGAGGTAATGTGTCCAGCGTCGGAAGACATGCCAAATCCCACGATCTCGGCGAGAATCCGCGCACCGCGCGCCAGCGCCATCTCCATTGGTTCCAGCACCAGCATTGCGGCGCCCTCGCCCAGAATAAGGCCTTGCCGGTCTTTGGAGAATGGGCGGCAGGTGGTTGGTGAAACCACGCGCATGGACTCCCATGCCTTCAGAAAGCCGAGGCTGAACGGCGTCTCGCTGCCCCCGGAGATCGCGGCGTCCACCATGCCGTTGCGCACCATCCAAAATGCCTGGCCGATCGCGTGGTTTGAAGAAGAGCAGGCCGTAGAAACCGTATACGAAGGCCCCACAATCCGGAACTCCATGGAAATGTGGCTGGCGCCCGCGTTTGCCATGGTGCGCGGAATGGTAAGCGGATGGACGCGGGAAGAATTTTTTTGGTAAAGGTCGACGAAGCCGACGTCCTCGGTCGATTGCCCCCCAACGCACGATCCGGTGATGATGGCCGTGCGTTCCGCTAGCTCGGGAATGATTGCCAAGCCGGAATCTGCAACCGCTTCCCGCGCAGCCACCACCGCCAACTGCGCAAAACGGTCGATAAGATCGATCTGGCTGCGATTGAAATGCTTCTCCGGCAGATAGCCCTGTACTTCAGCGCCATTCTGGAAGCGTAGACGGGAGATATCGAGCGAGCGGATCGGCCCGATGCCGCATCTGCCTTGCCGAAGGGAATGCCAGTTTTCGGAAACATTCTCCCCCAATGCGCTGATCATGCCCATTCCGGTGACTGCTACTCTTCGTTGTGCCATGGCTTGTTTGTGTAATGGTTCGCTCTGTAATGGTTTGTTGTGTAATGACCGGTTCCTCAGCCGGCCTTTCTCCACGAAATGCGGGGGCAATTGGAGGAGGAATGGGTTGTGAATCTTGTTGTGCCGGCGTTTCCAGGTTTCCTCAGCCCCGAGCGCCAGAGGAGTAACGAGAGGGTAGCCCATAACGAGGGCTGCCCATAACGAAGACGAAGTCGCGGGTCTGGAGCCTCTACATTTTGCATGGTGAAGAATGTTGATGCAACTGTGGAAGCGCCCGGCATTAGCCGGGCGTCTGTGTGCCGACTAGGATCGCGCTTTAGTGGCGCCTGTCGCGTAAGGTTCGATCGCGCATTCTTCATCTTCGCCGTGACCTCCGGTCGCAACTTCTCAAAGGCGGATTCTCCTCTTGAATTTAGAGGCGAAGCAAGAAATCTGGCAACGTTGGATTGGAGAATCATCGAATCCGTGATGCCGAGGAATCGAACGCACATTCACCTGAATCCGGTACGGGCGGCCGGCTACGCTGGCGTCTGAATATAGGCTTATTCCAGCGCCAATTCGCGAGTTGATTCGAAGGCGCAGGAGCATCTAGAGCTTCTGGGAATGAAAACAATTTCAGGCCTTGGCTTCGGAAGCTGATTTTTGCAGCAGTTTTTCCAGCTTCTCCACTAGTTCGCGCGCGGTCTTGATGGCCCTGGCTTCCTCATCGGGAACCGAGATATTAAACTCGCCCTCAATTTCAAACATGAGGTTCAAGCCATCGAGGGAATCCATGGCGAGTTCCTCAAAGGTACTGTCAATGGTCACCTTTTCGCGGGGGACGCGTTTGGTGGATGCAATCAGGTCAAGTACCTTCTCTGTAATCTCTTGAGGCATCAGGTGCGACTCCATGGGTCGTGAAAATTTTGAGGCAAAACATTGTTTGCGGCCACAACAGTGTCAACACGATGGAACGGCCGATGTTTCGGATGTGCCAGTCTCTGTTGGCACATAGTATGCCTTAGGTGCGTCCTGGTTTGAAAGCGCACTTCGTTAAAAAGTACCCCGCAAAAAGTGCGCCGCGCAAAAAAGCTCTAATAAAGCAGGAGATCGGCGCTTTGATCGCCCCGCCTCCTAGGGACGAGCCAGGCTTTGCATGAATTGATAATAAAACTCCAACCCATCGTAGAAATCTTTCACGCGGATGCGCTCATCGCGGCCATGGGCGCGATCGTCGCCTTCATCTGCGAAGATGCCCGGAACGCCATAGGTCGGAATGCCGGCGATCCGCGTGTACTTGCTGTCGCTGGCTCCCGCATCCATCACCGGTACCACCGGAAGCCCGCCGTATAGCTTTCCTCCAAGTTCTTCGAGCTTTCGGACGATGATCGGATTGATAGGGCTCGCGGGGGCTGGAACAAAATTCCCATCGACGGTGATGGCAATTCGATCGTCGGCCAGCACCCTTTTGAGCTGATCTTGCACCTGCTGAAGGGGCTCGCCCGGCAACATTCTGCAGTTCACGTTGGCCCGAGCGGTTTGAGGCAGGGCGTTGTTCGCATGGCCCGCTTCCAAACGGGTGGCCACGCAGGTAGTATGCAGGAGTGCGTTGAAGTAGGGGGTCCGTGAAAGAAAGGCGACTGCTTCTCGGTCGTGCGGATCATGGGCTACAGCGCGGAAGTTCTTGGCTGTTTCAGGATCGGTTTGCAGGGGGGCGGCCCGCTCAAAGAAGTCGTGAGTTGTTTCTGTGAGATGCACGGGAAAATCGAAATCTGCTAGGCGATTGATGCCGGCCGCCAAATGGTAAATGGCATTTTCGGCTTTCACCGGGCGCGAACTGTGTCCTCCTGAACTCTTTACCTCCAAATGGAAGTCCACATAGTTCTTTTCGCTGGTCTGGATTCCCAGCAGCAGCCGTTTTCCATCCATGCTCTCAAAGTTTCCTGCGTCGGTATTGATGCAGTATTCGGCATCGATGAGGTCCCGATGATTTTCCGCCAGCCACTGTACGCCGTTGTATTGGCCGCCCTCTTCATCGGCGGTGAGCGCCAGGATTAGGTCGCGAGGAGGCGTCCATCCTTCTTTCTTCAGGCGGATAAAAGTGGCCGCCAGCCCCGCTGCCGCCCCTTTGATATCCAGTGTTCCGCGCCCATAGAAGTAGCCGCCCGCTTCGTTCAACTTGAATGGGTCCATCGACCAGTCTTCGCGCAGGGCCTGCACCACGTCGAGATGGGCCAGAAACAGCAAGGGCTTGCCGCCATTCTTGCCGCGCAACCGCACCACCAGATTGCCCTTGGTTGGAACCGGGCCCAGAACCTTCACATCTTCCGTGGGAAATCCGGCGGCGCGCATCCGGGCCGCCACGGCCTCGGCTGCCGCGGTTACATTGCCCGCCGGCGTATCGGTCGTGTTGATCTCAATCAATTCCTTGAGAATGTCGCGCGCGAACTGTTGGTTTGGAGTTAAAGGAGAGGGAGCATCCTGGGCCTTTCCCTTGCCTGCGTTCATGAGGGCAAGAGCCAGGAGGAATGTCGCTGCAATTTTCCTAAAAGACATCGAGTATCCTTTTGGCCGGTGGTTCTGCTACCAGTCGTTCGTCTGTAAGCCGAAACCTGGAGATTATAAATTCCACCCATCTAGGGTAAGCTGCCTGCGCACCCGGCCATTTATAATCGAAAGTATGGCGAGGGGTTGGGAAAGCAAGGCGGTTGAATCGCAAATGGAAGAATCGCAAGAACAAAACCCACGGTCGAATTCCATCCTGACTGACGAGAAGAAGAAGCTGCAGCGAGAGCGGGATGGATTGTTACTGTCGCGGAGCAATGTCTTGCAGCGCATCGAATTGTGCTCCAATCCAACGTATAAAGCTTCGCTTCAACAGGCGCTGGGCGAGTTGGACAAGAAGATTTCCGACTTGGGCTGAACGGCTGAGCGCATCGAAATAGAAAAAGGACGCAATGGAAAAACGGCGGTTAGGAAATAGCGATCTTCAGATTACCCCGATTGGAATTGGCGCATGGGCGATGGGCGGCGGAGGCTGGGCTTATGCCTGGGGGCCGCAGGACGATAAGGATTCCATCGAAGCGATCCACGAGGGTTTAGATCGCGGCATCAATTGGATTGATACCGCTGCCGTTTACGGGTTGGGCCACTCGGAAGAAGTTGTGGCGCGCGCTCTGGAAGGGCGCTCGAATCGTCCCTATGTGTTTACGAAGTGCGAACTGGTGTGGAACGACGAGAGAGTCATCGGGCAAAGCCTGAAGGCGGAGTCGATCAGGCGCGAATGCGAAGCCAGCCTTCGGCGGTTAAAGATCGACGTGATCGACCTTTACCAGATTCACTGGCCGTTTCCCGATGAGGACATTGAGGAAGGTTGGACCGAAATGGCTCGTTTGAAGGCCTCGGGGAAGGTGCGGCATATCGGCGTCTCCAACTTCAGCGATGCGCAAATGCAGCGCGCCCAGAAGCTTGCGCCCATCACTTCCTTGCAGCCGCCATATTCGATGATCGGTCGCGCCATCGAAGAGACGATCCTACCCCATGCCTTGCGGACGGGCGTAGGCGTGATCGCCTATTCTCCTATGGCCTCCGGCCTTCTTAGCGGAACCATGAGCCGCGAGCGAATCGCAAAACTGCCTGCCGATGACTGGCGCAAGCGGAATGCGAATTTTCAGGAACCGCAACTCTCACGGAATCTGGATCTGGCCGAGGTATTGCGCGCCATTGGCCGTCGGCACGGCCGCACGGTTGGTGAGGTCGCGATCTCCTGGACTCTGGCGCACCCCGCGGTGACCGGTGCGATCGTAGGAATTCGAACTGCAGCGCAGGTAGATGGAATTATCGGCTCGGGCGAGTTTCGCTTGAATCAAGTAGAGTTGGACGAAATCGAAACGGCTTTGAAGAGAGAACCTGCAATACCGATCCGCCAATGATTAGGATGACGGCGCTCAAAGGCGGCCTTTTGAGTTTGGATAAATTGATTCCACTTGATTAAATTACATGTTTTTTTCGGGCCCTGAAAATCAATGCGAAATCAATAAGAAATGAATCGGCGCCTTTCTACTAGAAGACGATTTTAGGAAGAACCGTATCTCCCGTGGTGTTTTGGAATCGCTGGTCTTCTAGAATCGCCAGTGTTTTAGAATCGCCATCTCACATCTCAAGAATCTCGCACAAAGGCAGACATCCTTGTATCTGGAACTCCAGCAGCAGCTTGTTCAGCACGTTCGCGATTTCTTAAAGCGGCAATATAGCCTCGATCTGCCCCGCATCGTCGTCGACCAGCCGCCCAACGTCGGACTGGGAGAATACGCTCTTCCCATAGCGTTTGAACTGGCCAAGAGTCTGCGGAAGCCGCCGCGCAAGATCGCCGAGGAAATTGTTGCCGGACTCGGAAGCGTTCCTGGCTTTGCGAAGTTTGAAGTGGCCGGTGCCGGCTACATTAACGCCCGACTCGACCGCGAACGGGCAGCGCAGGTCTTACTTAGGGAAAATCAGCTTGGTGAAGATCGGGATTCCAGCAGCAAGTCCACCGGCGAAAGAATTTTGGTGGAGCACACCAGCATCAACCCCAACAAGGCGGCGCACGTCGGGCACCTGCGGAACGCGATCTTGGGTGACACCTTCGTCCGCTTGGCGCGGGCTTCCGGCGCGCACGTCGATGTTCAAAACTACATCGACAACACCGGCGTGCAGGTCGCGGACGTGGTCGTGGGCTTCCTGTATCTGGAAAAGAAAGGGAAGGCCGAAATAGAAAAGCTCGCGGCGTCCCCTTCTACGTCATCGTCCACGGAGCGGTGCTTTGACTACTACTGCTGGGATCTCTATGCGCGGGTTTCGCAGTGGTACGAAGAGAACAAGGAAAACCTAAAGCTTCGCTTGCAAACCCTTCATGACATTGAGCAGGGCGGCAACGAGCCCGCAGAGATTGGGCAGGTGATTTCCAAGGCGATTATTCGCCGCCACCTGGAAACCATGCAGCGCCTTGGCATTCAATATGATTTTCTGCCTCAGGAAAGTGAAATTCTGCACTTGCACTTCTGGGACCTCGCCTTCGAGCAGCTCAAGAAAACCGGCGTGCTGTACTTCGAAGAAGAAGGGAAGAATAAAGGCTGCTGGGTCATGCGGCGTGCCGGAAGCAAATCAAATGATGGCGGCGCGGAGGGAGAAGCGGCCGGGCCGGATGAGGACGCCAAGGTGATCGTCCGCTCCAATGGAACCGTGACCTATGTGGGCAAGGACATCGCCTATCACCTTTGGAAGTTCGGGCTGTTGGGCCGCGATTTTGGGTATCGGCGCTTCTACCAATATCCGGACAAGCACCAGGTATGGATTTCCGCCGATGCCAACGAGGAGGGGCATCCCCACTTCGGCGGAGTTGGCGCAATCTACAACGTGATCGATGCCCGCCAAGCGGATCCACAGAATAATGTGATTGAGGCTCTCCGCGGCATGGGTCACGAGCGTGAAGCGGAGAACTATCACCACTTTTCCTATGAGATGGTCGCGCTTACTCCCGGCTGCGCCATCGAGCTTGGTTATACCGTGGCGGAAGAAGACCGGAAGCGTGCCTATATCGAGGTCTCTGGCCGCAAAGGCTTCGGCGTCAAGGCCGATGACCTGCTCGATGCCCTGATCGCCGCCGCGCAGAAAGAAGTCGATTCACGCCATCCGGAATTAAGCGAAGGCGAGCGCCGTGGCATTGCAACGCAAATTGCCGTGGGAGCGCTACGTTACTTCATGCTCAAGTTCACCAAGAACTCGGTGATTGCTTTTGATTTCAAAGATGCTCTGAGCTTCGAAGGAGAAACCGGCCCTTACGCGCAATATGCAATCGTGCGCGCCACCAATATCTTTCGCAAGGCTGGTCTCAAACCTGAACAGCTCCTGTCTGATTCCATTTCCACTGACTTGAGCTTTCTGCGGGAAGACGACCTTTGGGAGCTATGGCTTGCCGCTGGGCAGCTTTCGAGTATCGTGCGGCAGTGCATCGTGACCACCGAGCCCGCGTATGCCGCGAAATACGCGTTTCAACTGGCGCAGCAATTCAACAACTTCTATCACAAGCACCACATCCTCACGGAAGCCGACCCGGCGCGCAAGCGGTTCCTGCTGGCCACCGCCGCCGTGGTGCGTCTTGCGCTGATTCGTTGCCTTGACCTGATGGGAATTTCGGCCCCCGAGGTGATGTAAGAGGGGTTGGGATCGTATAAAGAAAAACGCGGCACCGTGCGGTGCCGCGTGAAATCATTCGTTGCGTTCTTATGTGTGGTTCTCGAACGTCTTTACAAACTCAACCAGGCTGCGCACGGCGATTCCTGAAGGCCCCTTGGCGATCCAGCTCTTGTTCTCATCCATCCAGGCTACGCCTGCGATATCGAGATGAATCCAAGGAGTGTCTTCGACAAATTCTTTCAGGAACATCGCTGCCGTAATCGCGCCGCCCCAGCGCCCGCCGCTATTTACGATATCGGCGATGCCCGAGCGGATCATCTCCCGGTACTCCGCATCCAGGGGTAGCCGCCAGAATTTCTCGCCCGAACGATCAAGCGCCTTGCTGAAGTGGCCATAAACGTTGTCGTCATTGGCAAAAGCGCCGGCATTCACACTTCCCAGGGCCACCACGCATGCGCCTGTGAGCGTTGCCGCATCGATCAGATGGGTGCAGCCCAGAGTACGTGCGTAATGTAGGCCGTCGGCCAGCACCAGGCGGCCTTCGGCATCAGTATTAATGATCTCAATGGATTTGCCCGACATTGCAATTTGAACGTCGCCGGGCTTTTGGGCCTTGCCGCTGGGCATGTTTTCGGTGGCGCAGACAATGGAAATGACTCGAACCGACGGCTTAAGGAGCGCGATAGCCCGCATTGCTCCGATCATAGCCGCCCCTCCGGCCATGTCGTACTTCATCTTCTCCATACCGTCGGCCGGCTTGATGGAAATTCCGCCCGTATCGAAGGTGATGCCCTTGCCAACCAGCCCGAGGACTGGTTTCGCCGGAGCCTCCTTGGGCTCGTAGCGCAGCACGATGAGCCGCGGCTCTTCATCGGATCCTTGGGCGACGCTCCAGAACGCGCCCATCTTGAGCTGCTTGATCTTGTCCGGCCCCATGATTTCGCACTGCAGTCCAACGCTCTTCGCCATCTCCTGCGCGCGGTTGGCAAGAACGGTAGGTGTAAGCCGGTTGCTGGGCTCGTTGACCAGTTCGCGGGTGAAGTTCTGGGACTCTCCGACAATGCGGCCCTGGTCGCTCGCCCGCTGTAACTTTGCCGTATCGGCGCCAGTCGCAGCCACGAGCGTGATGTCTTTCATACTCTGATCTTTGCGGTCGCTGCGATAGGTGTCCGGATCGAAGTCGCCGACAAACGCACCCTCCACAATCGAGCGGACCGCGTCTTCGGGGCCGGTGGAAAGTTCTGGAATAGCAAAAGCGCAACTCTTGATGGTTTTGGCCTTCAGGAAACGCACGGCGGAGCCGGCTGCCCTGCGCAACTCGGCATGGTTGAAGCCGCCAGGTTTGCCTCCACCCACGATGAGCAGGCGCTTCGCTTTCAAGCCCGATGGATGATGTAGCAGGACTGTCTCCATCGCCTTTCCCGTGATCTCGCCCGCCGCGATCAGGTCGGCGACCGCTTTCTCGGCGCTTCCGTCCTTGTTTGCGAGTTTAGGCTCGGTCTTCTGTTTATCGCCATGATCGAGCGCAATCATTACGAGGCATTCGGTCTCTACATCGGCAAAGTTTCCTGCGATCAGTCGTGTGTCCATAGTTTTTTAAGCTCTCTCTCTGCTCCTGAAGTCGTTCAATTTTTGCGGGAACGGGCAATGGCCTCGCGGGCTTCGCGGTCGGCGGTGCGGCGCCGCTCCGTCTCTCGCTTATCCCACTGTTGTTTGCCTTTGGCCAAGGCAACTTCACACTTTATTTTTCCATTCTTAAAGTACATGCGGGTGGGGATCAGGGTATAACCCTTCTGCTGGGTCTTGCCCATTAGTTTTCGCAACTGCTCTTTGTGTACAAGAAGTTTGCGGGTCCTTAGCGGCGCATGGTTTGCGTATCCCCCATGCTCATACGCCCCTATATGAGCATTCAATAGCCATAGTTCACCGTCTTTCACCAGCGCGTAAGCGTCTTTCAGGTTGGCTCGGCCGGCGCGGATCGACTTGGCTTCGGAGCCCGTCAGCATCATGCCGGTCTCCAATTTGTCTTCAAGAAAGTAATTGTGGCCGGCGGCCCGGTTCACGGTGGCGTCGCGTTCCCCGGAGGCGACAGGGTCACGTTTCCCCTTCGGTTTGTTGGGCGCGGTTTGATGAATGTTTTGGCGTGCCATGACAGCTACAGGCAGCAACTCTGCTGCCGCTCCTCTGGGCAAAATTTTTATGCTAGCACAGCGCAAATCTTCCTTCTAAGTCCGTTCTTTGAGAGAGTTACCTTAGAAGGGGGTGTATAATCACACTTTTCCCGCAATCTGGAGCCGCTACGTCTGATCGTGGCATCTTACTGCCTCTAAAGCCCGGATTGGGCCACGATGGAGTCCGTCAAAGGAACACATGAGAAGCTTGATTCGAGCGTGCATACTTGTTGTACTGGTTTCATCCATTGTTGCCGAGGGTGAGTCGGTCGGGTCCCTCTATACCAAGGGGCAAAATGCCGAGGTGCGTCAGGACTACGAAGCCGCCTACGAGTATTACAAGGCCGCCCATGACCTTAAGCCCAATGATCTGAAGTATCGCGTTCCGTATGAACGTACTCGCTTCCTGGCTGCCGCTTCGAAAATTCGCCGCGCCCAGAAGCTGCGGGAGCAGGGCAAATTAGAAGAAGCCTTGGATGTGTTCCAGAAAGCGGCGGAGATCGATCCAGGCAATGATTTGGCGCGGCAGGAAATCCGCCGTACTCTCGCCATAATGAGTGGCCAGCCCGTTTCGGACG
Organism: Candidatus Angelobacter sp.; assembly: GCA_035295685.1. Lineage (GTDB taxonomy): Bacteria > Acidobacteriota > Terriglobia > Terriglobales > Acidobacteriaceae > Angelobacter. Next base: position 45,681 of record DATGIO010000070.1, on the reverse strand, counting down.
CTAATCCCGCTCCGGCGCAGCCCCCACCCCAGGCGGAAGATCCACTGCGGAAGCGCGTTCAGGAAGCCAGCACCTTCGTTGATCTTGCTCCTATTGAACAGCCTCTTCAGGCTGTTGAAATGACCAACAACAGCAAATATGTCTACGAGACGCTCGGCCGACTCGCCGGCATCAACGTGCTCTTCGATTCCGACTACAGTCCAAAGGCGATCACCGTCCACCTGCAAAACGTCTCGGTTCGTCAGGCGCTGGATATCGTGGCTCTGGAATCGCGCACATTCTGGCGTCCGGTGACCCCCAATACCATCTTTGTCGCGCAGGACAGTACCACAAAGCGGCACGAAGTCGAGCAAAATGCGATCAAGACGTTTTATCTGGGGAACGTAGGGGCCCCGACCGACCTGCAGGACGCGGTAAACGTCCTGCGCACAATTCTGGATGTCCAGAAGGTGCAGCAGATCATCTCCCAAAGCGCCATTATCGTTCGTGGGACTCCGGATCAGCTGGCCTTAGCCCAAAAGATATTGGACGATATCGACAAGGCCAAGCCTGAAGTCATTGTTGACATCGTGGTGGCACAGGTGCGCCGCGACAAGGTTCGAACCATGGGCCTGGTGCCACCGCAGAATGCCTCGGTGACCCTCGTCCCGCCCGGCACCACAACCACCGCCGCAGGTGGAACCCCCACCACAACCACCAATACTCTAAATTTCAATAATCTGCAGCATCTGAATTCCACCAGTTACTCGGTAACCGTCGATCCGCTCACTGCCAAGCTGTTGTTCAGCGACGATAATACGAAGATCATTCAGAGCCCGCAGATTCGCGCCTCCGACGGCCAGCAGGCAAAGCTCAAAATCGGCGATCGCATTCCGGTAGCCAGTGGTTCGTTCGGTACGCCGCTTGGAGTTGGAACCGGAGTCGGGCTGGGCGTAAATACCCAGTTCCAATATCTGGATGTGGGCGTGAATATCGAGATGACGCCGCGTGTGCACCCTGGGAACGAAATCACACTGAAAATGTCGCTTGAGATTTCCAACCAGACCGGTACCTCCACCATTGGTGGAATCAGCCAGCCCATCATCAGCCAGCGCAAAGTAGAGCACGAAATTCGGTTAAAAGACGGCGAGATGAACTTGCTGGGAGGCATCCTTGAAGATACGGAAACGCTGAACAATAGCGGCGTTCCTTTTCTGAGCAGGATTCCCTTGCTCAAGTACTTGTTCGCTCAAGAAGACAAGGAAAAGCATACGAACGAGGTTGTGTTCCTTTTAATTCCGCACATCGTTCGTGGGCAAGAGCTTACTGAGATCAACCGTCGCGCGATTGACGTGGGCAACGGAAATACAGGAATCGACCTGCACCTTTCAGACAAGCCTGCGGCGGCGCCGGAAAATTCTTCAGGGCTCAAGACTCCGCCGCGCGCTTCCGCCGATTCGCCGACCACTCCGGCGGCGGGCAGTGGGCGTCAGGCAAACGTCTCTCAGCAACCTTCGCCGTCGCAGCCCGTTCAGCCTGCGCAGCAACAACCCGTGCAGCAGCAGCCCGCTCCCGCGCAACAACAACCGGCGCAGCAACCGCAGCCTGCCCCGCAACAGGCTCAACAACAGATTGGATCGGCCCAACCCGCGGTCGCTCCGGCAAGTCAGCAGTCCGCTCAATTGCCGCCGGCTCTGATTGAAGCTTTAAAGAAAGTACAGGCGCAGGATGCGGCCAATCAGGCCTCGCAGCCCGCTGGCGCAATCCAGAACCCGCAGGTACCTCCACCGGCGCAGTCGCAACCGGTTCAGCAGCCCCAGACACAACCGCAACCTGCAGCCGCGATTCCCCAGGCAGCGATATCGACAAACGCTGGCGCAACCCCGGTTGCGTTGCGTATTGATCCGACAACGGCCACTCCCGCCCGAGGTAGTTCCTTCTCGTTGAACGTGAACGTGTCCGGGGGACAGGACGTTTATTCGGTCCCCATGAAGGTGACCTACGATCCTAAAGTGCTGGAGTTTGTGAACGTTTCAAACGGCGATTTTTTGACTCGTGATGGGCAGAAAGCGGCTCTCGCGCGGCGCGACGATCCCGACTCCGGCACGGTGCAGGTGTCGATAACCCGGCCTCCGGGAGTAGGAGGCGTTTCCGGTAATGGCACTATTTTCACGCTGGTTTTCACCGCGAAAGCGAAGGGCTCGGGTGTGGTGGCTGTTACGACTCCCGGCGCCCGCAACAGCCAAAACCAGCCGCTGCAGGCCATGACCTCGCAGGCCACAATCACGGTAAACTGAAGGCGTCGGTTGAAAAATGCAAACTAGGCTGAGAAACCGATTTGGAAAGAGATGGCGGCAGAATGGCGTAACTCTGCTGGAATTGATCATCACTATCTCCATCCTGATGATTCTGATGGGAGCCGCCGTTCCGGTTGTGCGCCTCAACGTCAAGCGCGCCAAGGAAGTCGAGCTTCGCCGCGACTTGTGGGAAATGCGCCAGGCGATTGATAAGTACAAAGAGGCCGCTGACACCGGCAAGTTTCGAACGAAGGTCGACACTCAAGGATATCCTCCCGATCTGGATACCTTGGTCAAAGGCGAGGACTTAGGGCCGGATAAAAAAGTGCGCTTTCTCCGTCGCATACCCATCGATCCCATGACCGGCACCAACGAATGGGGTTTGCGATCGATGCAGGACGAGCCCGACGCGGCTACTTGGGGCGGGCAGAACGTGTTTGATGTTTTCTCGAAGTCGAACGGCACCGGGTTGGATGGAACAAAATATAAGGATTGGTAAGCCGATGAATGCGAATCGAAATCGGAAAAACAGAGTGAAGGGCTTCACCCTCATTGAGCTGATTATCGTGATTTCCATCATCATGATCCTGAGCTCTATCGCCATTCCCGCGTACACAAGGCACTTGGTGGCCGCCCGCGAGGCCGTGATGAAAGAAGACCTTTATTCCATGCGGAATGCTATCGATCAATACTCGCAGGATAAGAATAAAGGGCCCAAAGGCCTCGACGATCTTGTAACCGCAGGATACTTGCACGCGATTCCAAAAGACCCAATCACAAACTCCACCGAGACTTGGCAAACCGTGCAGGAAGATGTACTGTTAGACCCTGCTCAGACCGATCCCGGGATTACAGATGTACATAGCGGTTCCAACGCAACGGCTCTGGACGGCACTGCGTACAACACTTGGTAGCCCGGTCTGCAAAAACCGCAAAAACCAGAGACCGGCTTGGCATCTCTCTTTAATTGCACGTCTTATTTTCCACGTCCCGGTAATCTGCTTTTTCGCTTTGTTCCTGACAAGTAGTCTGGAATCGTGCGGGAAAATACATAGGTGGAACACAACTAGGCCACTGCTAGAATAACCTGCATTCAAAGGGTATTATGGTCCGCGAAGACTCCCTCGCTCGCGCCTGCCACGCTCTCCGTAGTGTGTCCCTCTTCTTTTTGATTCTGTGTTTTCCTGGAATGAAATCCTGGTGTGCCGATGAGTCGGCACTGCAGATCAGGGTTCACGATGCGGCTCGCAATCCAATCGCCGGCGCCACCGTCGCCATCAAGTTGAATGGGTCGATTTTGCAGACCGTTACCACCGATTCCGAAGGAAAAGCGTCTGCCCATCTGCATGCGGGTCAATTTAGCCTCAATATTCTTAAGGAAACCTTCCAGCCCCTCGAAGACCAGAAGGTTGTCATGGATGGAGTCTCGGCTGCCGAACTGGATGTCGAACTGGTTCCCAAGGTCGTAGTGCGCGAAACCGTGACCGTCAATGGATCGGAAAATTCAACGGTCGATCAAGGATCTTCTCCTGGTGAGACCAGGGATAGGGAAGAGATCAAGAAGCTGCCCGGAAAGCCTCCAACCTTAAGCGATGCGCTGCCGTCCACACCCGGTGTGGTGCGAGGGCCAAACGGCGAACTGGCGATCGCCGGAGCGAAGGACGAGCATAACGCGCTCATTGTGAACTCCGTGGATGCCACCGATCCCGCAACCGGAGAATTTGGCCTCACTGTGCCGGTGGACAGCATCCAGGTGGTGAGCGTTTCCGCCACGCCTTACCTGACTCAATATGGAGGCTTCACGGCCGCTGTCGTGTCGGCGGTAACGCGTCCCGGCGGCGACAAATGGAATTTTGAGTTGAACGATCCGCTGCCGGAGTTTAACGTCCGCAGCTATCACCTTCGGGGATTGCGGTCTGCTACGCCTCGATTTAACTTCGGCGGGCCTCTGATCCCGCAGAAGCTCTATTTCTTTGAGTCGGCTGAGTACTCCCTTGATAAAGTTCCTGTCAGGCTATTGCCCTTTCCTCAAAACGAAACGATCAAGGACTCCGTAAACTCTTTTTCCCAACTCGATTACGTTTTTTCCTCTAAACACGTTTTGACTGCGACCGTCCATGTGGCGCCTTCTTACACCAGATACGCCAACCTCGACTTTTTCAATCCGCGCTCGGTAACGCCGAACTATCGTCTAAATGGCCTTGGAACGTCGTTGATTGATCGTTACACAGTTGGCGGCGGCGTACTGCAAAGCACCTTGGCGTGGCAAGATTTCACCGCTGGAATCTTGCCGCAGTCGAACGGCGACATGATCGTAACGCCCACTGGAAACACTGGAAGTTACTTTTGCAACCAGACGCGCCACTCTTTCCGGGCGCAATGGCTTGAAAGCTATGCGCTGAAGCCGCTGCATTTCGGCGGCGTCCATAATTTTCAGGTGGGCACAACCGTGGCGCATAGCGAAGACAACGGATTTTCTACCTTTCGCCCGGTTCTGATCGAAGATACAGCCGGGGCGATTTTGCGCCGGATCAACTTTGTCGGTGGCCGGCGTTTTGCCGAGAAGGACTGGGAGCTTGCTTTCTACGGACAGGATCACTGGAAACTAAACTCGGCTTTGGCTTTGGATGGGGGAATTCGAGCGGAGGAACAAGCCATTACCGGCACCAGCAAAATTGCGCCCAGGGCAGGTTTTGTCGTCACGCCATTTGGAGCAAAGCGCCAGACAGTGGTACGCGGCGGCGCTGGAATTTTCTATGATCACGTCCCGCTCAATATTTTTGCATTCGAGCGTTATCCGCAGATGGTGGTGACCACCTTCTTCCCAGCAACGGGTTCGCCCGGCCTGACCCAGCCGTTTTTCAATCAGCTTGGGGCGGGACGCCACCTGCGGCATTTCACGTTGAAATACCGGGACTTGGCGACCGGAAATTTTGCTCCTTATAGCATCGCCTCCAATATAGAAGTGGAGCAGCCTTTCGGACAGTACTTCTCGCTGCAAGCCAAGTATCTCAACCGCGATACCTATGGCCTGGTAACCATCACTCCGTCGCTGATAAGAAGTAGAAATGTGCTGCTCGCCGAAGGCTCGGGCATTTCGCGCTACAAAGCTCTGGAATTTACGGCGCGGGTGGGAGCAAATACGCGCCATCCGTTGTTCGTTTCCTATATCCATGGTGCTTCGCAGGGTAATCTCAACGGAGCGAGCGGCTATCTCGGAAATTTTCCCTTTCCCGTGGTCAATCCTTCTCCCGTTACCAATCTTCCTTTGGATGTTCCCAACCGCGTCCTTGTTTGGGGAGAAACTCCGCTTCCCTGGAAGCTTCACCTGACCCCATTTGTCGAGTACCGTACCGGATTTCCGTTTTCCGTGACCAACGCTCTGCAAACCTATGTTGGGATTCCGAATCAGCAGCGCCTTCCTGGCTTCTTCTCGCTGGACACCCGGCTATCCAAAGATTTTCAGGTGACCTCGAAATACACGGTGCGGCTTTCTCCCAGGGCCTTGAATCTCACCAATCACTTCAACCCCATCGCCGTGCGATCGAACACCGGCGATCCTCAGTTTGGAAGCTTCCTTGGCGGGTACGGGCGGCAGCTCAAAATGGATTTCGACGTTCTGTTCTAACGTGCAAATAGCATCCGCTGTAATTTTGTCTTAACGCCCTCGTGCTACCCTGTTTGCTGGAGGGCGATGTGGTTTCAATTCCAACCGAAACGCTGTCCGGGGTCGATCCCCAAACGGCGCGGGAGCTGTTCGATCTCCCGGACGATGTTACTTTTCTCAACTGTGCAAACATTGGACCGCAGATGCGGTCGGTGACGGAAGCGGGTATGAGCGCGGTCGCTATGAAAGCTCATCCTTGGAGGATCTCATCCGACACCTGGTTTTCCGCTCCTGAAGAGTTGCGCAAACTTGCCGCTCAATTGCTTAACGTAGAAGCGGAGGGTATGGCGCTAGTGCCGGCTGCGAGCTATGGAATCGCGGTCGCGGCAGCCAACGTGAAGGTGAAGGAAGGGCAGTCGATCGTCCTGCTTGACCGAGAATTTCCTTCCAATTTCTACTCCTGGAAGGAACTGGCGCGCCTTCGGGCCGGCCGTCTGGTCATCGTAAAGTGCGAGTCCGGCGAGAGCTGGACGGACGCGCTTCTACGGGCCATCGACGAGAATACCGCGGTCGTCTCTATTCCTAACTGCCACTGGAGCGATGGCGGGTTCGTCGACCTCATATCTGTAAGTGAAAAGGTGCGCCAGGTTGGAGCAGCGCTTGTCGTCGATGCCAGCCAGTCGTTGGGTGTTTGTCCTCTCGACCTAGGCCGCGTGCGGCCCGACTTTCTGGTATCGGTCGGATACAAGTGGCTCTTGGGTCCTTACGGGCTTTCTTATCTCTATGTTGCGCCTCCATGGCGGGAGCATGGCCGTCCTATCGAAGAATCCTGGCTCACGCGTCTTGGCTGCGAAGATTTCACTAAACTCGTGGACTACAGTGACCAGTATCGCCCGGGAGCCCGGCGTTTCGATATGGGCGAATTTCCCCAATTCGTGCTGGTGCCCATGGCGGCAGCCGCTCTCCGGCAAATGTTGTTGTGGGACGTGGCCACGATCCAGCAATCTCTATCGGTGTTGGTCGATCGGATCGCTCAAAAAGCAATTGCGGCAGGATACTCGGTCCTGCCTGCCGATCAACGCAGTAACCACCTGATTGGCGTCCGGTTGCCCCAGGGGATTCCGCCGGGGCTGTCCACGGCGCTGGCTGCCGAAAAAGTGTACGTGAGCCTCCGAGGCGATGCCATTCGCATCGCGCCCCATGTCTACAACGATTCCTCGGATGTCGATCGATTATTCGAAGTACTGAATGCCTATTTGAATCGATAAGGAGAAGGTTCCTTGTGTACTCCTTGATGGTCGAAGATGGTGGAACCGTTTGCATTGAGGAGTAAATAAAGAGTCGTAGATTCTGCTTGAACATTGCGGCTTCCAGCGATTCGATGCTGGAAGCCCGCTCTTTTGGAAGCGCCGTCTTCATTCTGAAAACTGACTAATTCCTGGATTCATCTGCGCGGAAACGAGCCCGCAATTTCCCGTTATTGCAGGTGCTTTCCTTTGGTTTCCGGTAGCTGCGTGACCATGAGCATAGTCATGAAAAAGCCTACGGCGCAAAGCCAAAAAGCGGAATCCAGCCCCTTGGTTTCGCCCACTTTGCCGATGGTCCATGGTGCAATGGCGCTGATCGCCCGAGCGCCATTGTAGGTGAAGCCCAAAGCCCGGCTGCGGACCGCGGTTGGGAAGATTTCGCTCCCAATGATAGCCGAGCCGGCGAAAAAGCCTGTTCCAAAGAAAGCCACAACGGTACCCAACAGCATGATGGCCCACTCTGCGCGGGCGGCAGCGTAGAGCGGTATCAAGAGCGCGGCACACAAGGTATAGAGCATCAGCGACCGCTTGCGCCCGAGATGGTCGGCCACCCATCCGTAGCAAAGATATCCGGGGAACATTCCCGCCAGGTTCAGAGTTACGAGGAGGCGGGTGGTCCCCATCATGCTAAAGCCTCGTCCACCCTTTTCCACTGGCAGGGTCAGGTAGGGTGGCATCCAGCTAAACAGACCCCACCAGGCAAAGAGCCCAAAAACGTTCAGGAGCAGGAGGAAGATTGTTTGCCTACGAAGCGCGGGCGAAAAAATCTCGGAAAAGGGAACTGTTTCCTTCGCCTCGTGCCTGTGTTGCCTCCATAGCTCGGATTCAGGGACCTTTCGCTGGATCCAGAGCGTTACCACTGCGGGCAAAACGCCTATGTAAAAGACCAGCCTCCAGTTGTCCGTAACGCTGAGAACAACGCCGGAGACCACCGCAGCCGCGGCCAATCCCCAGGCCCATGCGCTCTGCACGATGGATAGCGCCTTGGCGCGAAGGTGGGTTGGCCATGTTTCCGCCACAAGCGTTGCGCCGGTATTCCACTCGCCGCCCATTCCAAGCCCCAAAATGAAACGAAAGACTGCTAGAACGACAATCGAAGTGGCGAGGCCTGAACCCAAAGAGCAGACTGAATAGGTCAATATGCTCAGCATGAGTGCCTTGGTTCGTCCGATTCGGTCGGCGATGAAGCCAAAAAGGACGCCGCCAATGCCTGAAGCCAGCAAAGTGAGCGCGTTCAAGAGCCCGGCGGTCGCCTTGGTAAGGCTTAATGTCTCCATCACCTTCGCGATGACCATGCTGTAGAGCATTACATCGAAGCCATCGAGTCCCCAGCCGAGAGCTGCGGCGATCAGGGTGCGTTTCTGCGTAGATGTGACACCGGAAAATCCAGGGCTGGTCGAGAGGGCTGGTGTAGTGGGAGACACGGTGGTGGATTCTAGCATTTTTGAGTCGTGGGGCTCTGCCCTCGGCCAACGATCTTAGAACTTGCAAATCTAATACGATTTGCGTCAACGCGATCGGTCTTCTCCAATTCAACAATCAAAATTGCCATTTTTTTCGGATACAATCGGTCCGGGTGAAAGAGTAAAGAAGTAAGAAAGGAAGGTAAGAGAATGGCTTCACACGGAACAGAAGAAAAGCTGGTTAGGGAAGTTCTGCTGGATAAAGATTTGTTGCCCCAAAGCGGACTAGATTCGCTTCTCGATCCTGATCCTCTTAGGGAAGAAAACCCGAAAGCCCATGCCACAGAGCGCAGATGCAAGGCAGTCGTGATTAATAACTTTGACAAGCGCGGCATTACCAATATTACTTTGCGTCATCGCTATAGAAACGATCCCAATCGGGGGCAGCAGCGTACATACGACCGGCTGGGATTTGGCGAAATTACGTCTCTTCCATTGGATGTCATCTATTTCACTGGCCCTGGAACTGGCCGCGACTATTGGTTTGTGGAGTTTTTGGATTCCGCTGGGCAGCGTTGGCAGTGCAAACCGAACTTTTATTGCATCCTCAGAACCGAGGATGAGGGAACCACGGTGCAGTCGGTTCTAAATGGATCGACGGAAGAAATGAGTTTAATTATTGTTTCAGGTAACTGTCGTGTATCGCTCAGCAAACAATGAATTCTCCTCGTCTCTAAACGGCGGAAGGAGGTTTGGCTTTTTGCTGAGATCGTCGAATCCGGTGTCGTCGAATGCGGTGGAAAGATACAAATTAAGACAGATATCCAAGTTGATCCAAAGGTGATAGAGAGGTAGCTGATGTATCCCGGCAATGAGCCCTCATGAACGCTCATTGCCGGATTCATTTGGAATCAATGCTTGTGAAAATCTTTGACCCGCGGCATTGAAAACTGAATCTCCATCTGCACCAGGAGGGCGCCTGCCTTACATTCCTGGATGGCATTGCCGGCCAGCGCGTCTATAATTCGCGGCATGAAAAAAATACCATTGATTCTTGCAGGTTGCCTCATGCTGGGAACCGCCTTCGGACAGAGCGGTGAAGGTGAGGCAAAGGCGAAGGCGGCGACTGCCGCCGTTGTCCGCAGTAAAAATGTTTATCCAATGGAAGAAGGCTTCGTCGATGTCAATGGAGTCATGATCTATTACAAGATCATCGGGCGCGGTTCACCGCTTGTGGTGGTGCATGGCGGGCCGGGTGCATCCCACGATTATTTTCTTCCTTATCTATTGCCGCTGGCTCGCACCCATCGCGTGGTCTTCATCGATGAGCGCGGCTCGGGCCGATCGGAAAAGCTCGAAGATGCCAGTTTGTATACGGTTGAGGCCATGGTGGATGACGTGGAAGCCGTGCGCCGCTCCCTCGGGTTGGGAAAGATCAGCCTGCTTGGGCATTCTTATGGAGGCGTGCTTGCCCAGGCGTATGCGTTCAAGTATCAAAAGAACTTGTCGCATTTGATTTTGGGAAGCACATTTCACAGTACCTCGGCAATGAACGATGTGCTGGCGCGGGAAAAGCAGAGCATGCCTGCGGCTGAACGCGAGAAACTCGATGCTTTGGAGAGCGGTGGACTCTTTGGCAAGGGCAAGGACTGGGAAAAGAATCGCTATCCCGAGGATTATGCGAAATTGGCCTGGGGCGATGGATATTTTCCCTTTCTCTACCAGCGCAGGCCCGATCCAAACTATGATCCACTGTCGGGAAATACCACCACCTCGTGGGATCTTTACCGGGAGATGTGGGGCTCGCACGGAGAATTTGTCATCGACGGCAACCTGAAATCGGTTGAGTACACAGACCGCCTTGCGACAATTCATGTGCCGACGCTAGTGATTTGCGGCGATCATGATGAGTCCGACCCTTCGCTCTCGCGCACCATGCATGACAAGATCGCAGGATCGAAACTGGTAATTTTGCCGCAATCCGGCCACCTGACGTTTGTGGATCAAACCAACTTGTTTCTGAAAAGTGTGGGAGATTTTCTGGGCGGCATGTAAGAAGAAGCTAATCAGCAGAGCCGTATCGGGTACGGCTCTGTCTGAATTCACTGCATAGGATTCATGATATTGGGGGTCGTGACGCCGTTCACGACACCGCGGTCAATACCTGTTCCGGTTGACTTACCTGGCGCTTGCCGCGCCGAATCAGGTCGCAGGCTTTTTCGGCAATCATGATCGTAGGTGCGTTGGTGTTGCCACCGCAGATGGTCGGCATGATTGACGCGTCCACCACGCGCAGGCCCTCAACTCCATGCACGCGCAATTCGGAATCGACCACGGCCAACGAGTCGTTCCCCATTTTGCACGTTCCCACCGGATGGTAGAGGGTTTCGGCCATTTTTGCGACGTAGGCTCGCAGCGCATCGTCGCTCTTAACGTCGGGACCGGGATAGGTCTCTTTGCCGCGATATTTATCGAAGGCTTTCGCGTGCGCGATGGTGCGTGCGATCTTTACGCCCTCGACCATTACGTCGAGATCGTGAAGGTCCGAGAAGTAGTTGGCAAAGATGCGTGGCGAATCCAGAGGGTTATTCGAGCGGAGGGCAATGTGTCCTCTGCTCCTGGGATGGATTAATGTCGGTCCTAGACTGAACCCATGCTCCTTGATTGGTGTTAATCCATGATTGATGAAGTAGCCCGGAGCGAAATGGTATTGAATGTCGGGAGCCGCGGGGGTGAAGGAGCTTTTGATGAATCCTCCGCCTTCGCCGACGTTGGAGGTAAGTGGACCGCGCTTCAGGAAAAGATAGCGCAGCACGTTCGGAATGCTCTCCGCGTTGAGCAAGGTGATGGGCTGTGTGCACTCATACGCCGTGGTGACGGCGGGATGATCCTGGAGGTTTGCACCGACGCCGGGCAAATGATAGAGCATCGGAATGTTGAACTTTTTTAATTCGTCCTCCGGGCCGATTCCCGAAAGCATCAGCACTTGCGGCGACCCAATCGCTCCGGCGCACAAAATCACTTCGCGCTCCGCGCGCTCCTGAACACTCTTGCTGCCCTCAAGCAGGCTGACACCCACCGCGCGTTTGCCTTCGAACAGAATCTCATTAACGTGCACCTTGGTGCGAATCGTAAGGTTGGCCCGTCCCTGCGCCGGGCGCAAAAAGCCCACGGCTGTGCTGCAACGCTGGCCGTTTCGTTGGGTCACCTGATAGAGACCGAAGCCATCCTGCTCCGCGCCGTTGAAATCCGGATTGCGGGCAAAGCCCACCTGGGCTGCAGCATCCACGAAAGTTTCGGACAGCGGACTGGCGCTGCGCTGATTGCTGACGCTTAGAGGGCCTCCGGCTCCGTGATATTCCGACTGGCCCTCTTCCCGATTTTCCGATTTCTTGAAATAGGGCAACACATCATCGAAGCCCCAGCCAGGGTTGCCGAGGTCGCGCCACTCGTCGTAGTCGAGGCGATTGCCGCGGATATAAATCATGGCGTTGAGGGAACTGCTGCCACCCAACATCTTGCCGCGAGGCCAATAGAGCTTACGATTCTCAAGTTTTCCTTCAGGCTCGGTGTAATAGGCCCAATCGTTCTCGCTCAGGAACATCTTGGAGAAGGCTGCGGGAGTGTGAATTTCCTGCCTGGAATCGGGCACGCCCGCTTCCAGTAAAAGTACCTTCACTTCGGGATCTTCGCTAAGGCGGTTCGCCAAAACGCATCCGGCGGAACCCGCTCCGATAATGATGTAGTCGAACATCGTTGCGACCTCCCAGGGGAATCGGCCCGCTCAGGCAAAGCCGATCAACTTGAGCGGAAAGTATAAACACTTCATTCCAAAGGTGAAATAAGATTTTGACCGGCAGCAAGGGAAAGAAATCCCGGTGCTTTACAGGACAGGACCAATCTCAAAGTCCGCAAGTCGTCTACAGATCCGACGGAAAAGACGATTGGTACAAAATGGGGACACTCGCGCACGCCAAGTCTTAGGGGAATAAGATCTAAATCACTGATTCTAAAAAAGAAAAATTCGCCAAGCTATATCATGGCAAGAAATTCTCACCCTTACTGAGCGATCGCTCGATGCGTGCCTGGGGTGCTTTTTGCCCTTGGCTTGATTGGCGCTTAGGGCGTGGACAGCAAAACCTTACTAGTTCTTTGACAAACAACGGGCCACAAGCACGGTTGGTGCCCGGATTTTGATTCGCGGGACTTCCGGAAATTTCCCGTCTGAAAGAAATTTGGCTCCCAGCTGCAGGACTTTTCAGCGCTGTTTGCCACAGCAATAAGCTTGCGCGAGCTTATCAGGAGCCCGCCAAGGCCATCTCTTACGAGCAAATTCTCGCTTCTATCCCGAGGGCCATTCTGCATGAAAAGTCCAACCAGGAGATCCAGCGAGCTTATCGCTCCCGAAGCAATGAACGAGCATTCGCATTAGAGGCCATATTTGAGTTTTAATCTGCCGAGGATTTTCTATTTTTTTGCTTTCACATAACTTTGTTTTCACATAAACTCCACCGCAAAGAAAATTCCACTTCTACTTACACATGCAGTCTTGAGCGGTAAGCAGCCTTGAAAAAACGTTGCCGCCGGTTTCCAATTTGCGGCGCGTTCAATTTCATTGACAAGATCAAGAATGTTGCATAGTTTGGATGCGCCTATGTTCGGAACTCAGATGATCGCCAAACGCAAGTCGGTCTTACCAACTCGATCAGAGCTGCGCCTGTTGCAGGCTCTTTGGGATTTGGGCCAGGGAACTGTAGAAGACGTTATCAACCATCTGGGTTCTACGAATCGTCCCAACTATAAGACGACCCAGACCATCCTGCGCATCATGGAGCAGAAAAGCCTGATTCACCATATCAGCAGAGGCCGGGTATTCGTATTTGCTCCGCGCGTGACGCGGGAAGAGGTAGGCAGGCTTTCGGTTCGGAATCTGCTTGACCAGAATTTCGGCGGCTCGCCTGTTGAATTGCTGGTGAACCTGCTGGAAGCCAGTCCGGTGAAAGAGACGGAGCTCGATGAACTGGAAGCGCTGATCCGGAATTATCGCCAAAAGAAAGATTCCGCCGAGAAGCCCTGAAGGAGGCGTATAGCGGTGCACGGCATGAGTATCGAGTCCGGAGTTTATCTCCGCATGGCGGGCGTGCTGGCCGGCTTTTTTTTGAAGATCGCGGGAGCCTGTGTCTCCTGCCTGATATTGAGCCTTCTTTCCCATGATCCCCGCAGAAGATTTCTGGTCTGGCTGGCTTTTATTGGCAGTTGCACCGTCTACTGGGGCGTTGTTCTGTTGCATGGAATTCGAGCGGTTTTAACGAGCGATCTCAATACTGTCACCGGTTCGGACATGATGGCTGCTCCCGCTTATCATCCATCGGTTCCCATCGCCTGGGCAGGCGTCATTACGATTCTTGGCCGTATCGCGATTGGAAGCTATCTGGGGATTTTCCTGATTTTGATTACCAGGGCGCTTTGGAATCATGTGCGGCTCCATTTTGTGCTGCAGCGTGGAGTGAAGCCTCCGCGGGAGCTGCAAGAGTTGTTTGCGGCCATGTGCAGGCAATTTGGCGTGCGCCACTGTGAACTGTTGATTCTGCCCGATCTGAAATCGCCTTCCACGGTTTACTGGCGGCGTCCACGTATCCTGTTGCCGGAAATGTGCAGGCAGCCGATGTCGCTGCGGAAAGTGGCGAACGTCCTCCATCATGAATTGGTGCACATCCGCCGCCGCGACTACTTGTTGTCCGCGGTCGCCGACGCAGCATGTTATTTCTTGTTCTTTCATCCGGCGGTATGGCAAGCCAGAAGACAGATGCGGTTTGAAAGGGAGCTGGCGTGCGATTTCGCCGTGGTCGCCGCTCGCCCCGACTTTCGCGCGGAATATGCGGAGTGCCTCACGACTTTTGCGCGCTTGAGCCTTCTGCCTCATAGCGTCGGCTACGGCATCGATTTTTCCTCGGCTGCGTCGCTGCTGACCTTGCGGATCCAGGCCATTCTCATGGAACGCGAGAAAAGTTCCTGGTGGGAACGGCTATCGAGGGCAACCGCTTGTATGACGTTATTGGCGGTCTCCTTCACTCTGTTTCCCGCCTTGGCGATCTTTCCCGAGTTTGCGCTTCCTACTGCCTCCAGTGTGGAAGCCGCGGGGCCGTCCGATGTTCGCGTGTTTCCAGGTCTTCATGTGTATCCAGTCCATGGAAAACCTTTGGTAAGTAAGAGAGCGGCTTCCATGCGGGAGTTCACGCAGCCTGCAGAAGTCAAGTTGATTCACGACACTTCGGTCTTCCCGTTGACTGCGACAACGGTGAGAAGGGACTATGAGGCGGACTCAGAATCAAATGAATTGAATGTCTCATTGCGGGGCGAACACCAGCAAGAGTCTCAGCACGAAACGAGCGAATGGGAAAAATCGGCGCCAACAGCCCACAGAGCATCTACGATGTCACTCCCTGCGTTGATTCTGATTACCGCAGGAAGGGCTGGAAAAGCAGGTGAAGGGCGTCCGGGGCATCGGCGTGAAGGCGATGGTGACCATGACCGGGATGACGGTCACTGAGGAAGTTAGTGGCGCACTGAACACCGCGATCCTGAATACGCTTTCATCTAATCTGGTAGATCATTTGTTCCTCTGAAAGAATTCTTATCTTTGCGTCGATGTTTTCGATACCTTGCGGTTTTACGAATTCTTTACTGCCGGCAAGGATTCTTAACAACGTTTCGGTGCGGCGCGGGTTTATCCTGCCTACAGAATCATGGCCGACGATAGCTGCAAAACGTTCTTCAAAGACTGGCTCACAGCTTATACAGATCATCTCTGCCGTATCTCCGAGCCGCCCAATTTGAGCCAATCTACTGCGGATCTTCAGGCTCCCTCTATGGCTCCTGAAGCAACAAATTTCTCAGCCGATTCTGAATAAGCGTTTCAAAACAAGCGAGGAACTCAGAATAAGACTTGAGGCGTTTGTTAAAGCTGTAGGATCGGGCTGTGCGAGACTTGGCTTCGAAACATCACATTCGAAACTACAAAAGCCATTTTTACTTTGAAGAGCTTGTTTTCTATCGAAACGTGTTTACAATGGGCCGATGAGCGGAGTTCCAAGTTCCTTGGCGCACAAAAATTCTTTGCCTCCTCTCATCTTGATGAGGGGAGACACACAGTTCCACATGTCTCCTGCGGAATCGAAGGAATAAACGGAGGGGTATTTGAAATGCAATACCGGAACAAAATGGATTTTGGGGGTAGCAGAGTTCTTGTTGTATGGATGATGATGGCGCTCTCAAGTTGCGGTCTCTTTGCAAAGGAACGGCAAGTCAGATTGGTGGGCACTGTAACGGCCATTGGAAATGATTCCATAACGATTGAGACGGCGTCTCACAAGACACTGACCGTAAAGATCACCAGCAATACGAAGTTTCTGAAGCACAAAGTAGCGTCCAGTTTAGGCGAAATGAAAACGGGCGTTCATGCGGTCATTCAAGCCACATCTTCTGAGCAGTCATCCTCCTCGACTACGCCTTCGGCAGATATGTCTGCTGAAGCAGCGAACACGCAGAAAGACACGTTGTCATTGGGTCTCAGTTTCACCGCCACGCAAGTCTCGTATTAGCCAAGAAAGGCGTTTACAGCGCCTTTAGCACTACACGGCCGCATTGGCGGTAAGCCAAGTCAATACCTCGGCAGCGTGAGCATCTGGCGGGAAGATCGGGTAAAACACGTGCTGAATGTGTCCACGGCGCAGAACGAGTGTAAGGCGTTTGATGTAGGTTTGGCCCGAGATTTGAAACGTAGGCAGGTTTAAAGCACGAGTTAAGGTCAACTCCGCATCGCTGAGGACTTCATAGGGAACGTGCAGCCGCTGCACCATCTCCTGCTGCTCGGCCGTGTTCTGGGTGCTGACTCCCAGGATCTCCGCGCCAAGCTCCCGCATTTGCGAATGGCGATCGCGAAAGGAGCATGTTTCGGGCGTGCATCCACGAGCGCCCGCAATCGAATCCCAGCCCTCTGGAAGCGCATTTCCGGGCTTGCCTGTCATCGGATAGCAATAGAGAACGATCATGGGCGCTTGAATCTGCGATAGGTCTACAAGCTTATTTGCGGTTGAGGGCAAAATCACCGAAGGTACTGGAAGCCCAGGTAGATGCTGGCAGGCTCCGTCATCGACCGGAACGGGCAGGTCTGCCGGCAGCGATTGAAAGCCCGCATTTTCGTTTTGAGGCTGGAGCGTTGCTTGCGTTGGTGGTTCAGGCGGCTTCATCCATTTAACCCCTTATCGGCGTTATACAAAATCCATCTGCGAAATCCCAAAAATTCCAGGGGGCAATTTTAGCGGAGCGGACGTGGTTTTTCAGCGTTCCGAAATCGGAACAAAAACAATAAGATCTTGGTGAGGCCCACAAGGGAGTAGTAGACTACTTCAAGCCTTACAGGATTATGCCCACGACCCTGCAAAACCTGGAACTTCTGGCGGTCAGCAACGATTATCTGATCCTGAAGATGTTCGCCTCCGCAGTCCAGCAGTTGGGAGGAAGGCTGAACTCCACCCCCAGCCTTACGAGCGCCAATCATTTCGTGCGGAACCGGAAGATCGATGCGCTCATCGTCGACCTGGAGATGCGCGGTATCCATAATTTTCTGGCGGATCTGAGAAAGGGAAGCCCCAACAGATCGTCCACTATTTTTGCCTGCATTGGATTCCCGGAACAATCGGACTCGGCACGCACTGCGGGGGCTAGCTTTGTGGTGTCCAGGCCGCTGACGTTGGATAAAGCTGTGAATTTGCTCGATTCCGCGGGGCCGACATTGGCCGCCGAGCGCAAGCGCTATTTTCGGCACAAGCTGGTTACGCCGGTCAACATTTTCTATGACGGCGTACAACATCGAGCGCTGACTTCCAACATCAGCGAAACCGGGATGGCAATACGTTCCTTTCGCGTATTCGAAACAGGAGCGCCTGTGGAATTTTCCTTTGAGCTCCCTGCGGGCCCTGGCGTTAAAGGCCAGGGTGAAATCATGTGGGTGGATGCGGAGGGAAACGTGGGCATCAAGTTCACAACCGTCAACTCTACGGGACATCCATCTTTATCGGAATGGCTCGACGGCCACGCGATCGTCCATAGCTAATTCTTAATTCCGTTTCTCGGCTATCATCAAGGTGCTGCTCAAAACGAGCCCAGGAGCAGGAACAACTGATCCATGCTAAAAATCAGGCCAAGAAATCTGGTATTACAGACCGATAGCTATAAATTCACCCATTGGAAGCAATATCCGCCAGGGACTCAGTTTGTTTACAGCTACCTTGAATCCCGCGGTGGCATGTTCGATCGGACGCTTTTTTTCGGCATGCAATATTATTTGCTGGAGTACTTAACCGGTCGAGTTGTGGATGAAGAGGATGTCGATGAAGCACGAGAGTTTGTCGGCAGGCATATCGGCCCTGGAGTCTTCAATGACGCGGGATGGATGCACATCGTCCGCAAACATGGAGGAAGGCTTCCAGTTGTTGTGCGGGCGATTCAGGAAGGAACATCGGTTCCGATAAGGAACGTTCTAGCCACCATCGAAAATACCGATCCGTTGTGCTATTGGCTGCCGAACTACCTGGAAACGCTGCTTCTCAAGGTTTGGTATCCCATCACGGTAGCAACTCTTTCTCAGGCGATTCGCAACGCAATCCTTACCGCGTTGGAGCGTTCGGGGGATCCGGCACTGATCGACTTCAAACTGCACGATTTCGGCTATCGGGGCGTTTCGAGCGAAGAGACAGCCGGAATCGGCGCCGCGGCCCACCTCGTGAACTTCAAAGGCACCGATACGGTTGCAGGAGTTCGCCTGCTGCAGCGATATTACAACTCAAACGATATGGATGGGTTCAGCATTCCCGCGGCGGAGCACTCTACGATTACGTCCTGGGGGCGGGAAAACGAAGTGCAAGCCTACCGCAACATGCTGACGCAGTTTCCAGACGGGCCCGTGGCGGTGGTGAGCGACTCCTACAACGTCTACGACGCTTGCGAACGGCTGTGGGGTGAGGCGCTGCACGATCAAGTGCTGGCGCGCTCCGGGGTTCTTGTGGTGCGTCCCGATTCGGGCAATCCCAAGGAGGTTGTGATCAAGGTGCTCGACATTCTGGGCGCCAAGTTCGGTCACCAGATAAACCGGAAAGGCTATCGGGTTTTGAATCCCAGGGTAAGGGTGATTCAGGGAGATGGAGTGAACTATTGGACGATTCAGGACACGCTCACTGCCATGAATCGTGCCGGTTGGTCTGCCGACAACATCGCTTTTGGAATGGGAGGAGCCCTCCTCCAGCAGTTGAATCGTGATACACAGCAGTTCGCTTTTAAATGCTCTGCCGTCACCGTCAACGGCGAGGATCGCGAGGTCTTTAAAGATCCCATTGAAGGGCACGATAAAGCCTCGAAGCGAGGAAGGCTCAGCCTTCACTACAGGGATGGACAGTGGTCAACGGTACGACGGCAGAGAAATCAGGATGATCCGGACGATCTTCTCAAGGTTGTCTTTAAGGACGGCGAACCAGTCGAGACACATTCCATCGCGGAGATTCGCAAAAAAGGGATCGGTGAAAAGGGAAGCGCTTCCCATCCATAAGATAGAGCCGATAGTTCAAGGAACACATCTGCGTTTCAGGCGTGTTTGTGTTTCCGAGCCGCGCCCTTTTTATGAAGGCTACCAGTGCACTATTTTGCCGCTTCGGATTCGAGTGCGGCAAAAAAGCGTGTGGCCATCATGGCGGCCGCGCCTTGGATCATTCGCTGGCCTACGCTGGCGAGCATCCCACCCACGTTGACCTCACCGGTGTAGTTGATCTCAGTGGCAGCACCTTGCTCTTCCAGGTTGAGGTCTCCAGCGCCTTTTAGAAAACCAGGCTGACCCTTGCCTTCAACCTCCAGCCTATAGTGGCTTGGAGAGATTATGTCCTTCATGGTCACGGTTGCCGTGAACATTGCCTTGATCGATCCAACACCCGCCGATAGCTTGGCATTGAACTTGTTTTCTTCTCCGTTTTCGGCGTCGGCCCTCTCAAGCTCCTCACAGCCGGGTATGCATTTTTGGAGTACAGCCGGGTCGATCAACGCCGCAAAGACGCGCTCTCGCGGCGCACTTATTTTGTGGGAACCTTCGATTTTCATGTAAACCTTGAAGTTGATTAGGTTAGACGTGATAGCGCTAAAAGAACAGGTGGAACTCATAGTATTTCAGCGTTTTGTATCCGCCCGATGTGTTTCTTTGCAGCTTTCTCAACGGAAAAGCCGCGCTGCGGTCTCGGTTTCTGGATCACACTCACGCTGAAAATGCCTTGGGACTGCAACTTTGCTCCTCCACAAAAATGAAGAGCAGGGCAAAGCGACTATCCAGGGTGCCACCTCCGATTCACCCTGCTATTTCACGCGGCTTGCTGCGGCCGCCAGGGCTCGGCGCGTGTAGACCTCGGTGAGCTGCTTGCGATATTCCGCCGAGGCATACAAATCCGCGTTCGCCGTTATTCCATCAAAGGCATGGGCGGCAGCGGCGCTCAAAGACTTGTCATCCAGGGCAGAACCTTTGAGCGCGGATTCAACGCCCGAGGCGCGGTAGGCCTTTGCAGACGCGCCGGTAATGCCCACTCCGGCCGATTGACACTTGCCGGCGGAATCAAGCGTGAGACTTACGGCAATGCCGACTACGGCGAACCCGGAAGCCGGGTGACGGACTTTCATGTAGCTCTGGCCAACGTGCCCTTTCGGCGGAGTGATGCGAATTTCCCGCAAAATCTCCTGCGAATCGAGAGCTGTGGTCAGCATATCCACAAAGAACTGACCTGCCTTGATCGTGCGCTCGCCCTTAGGGCCCTTGACCACCAACTCGGCATCCAGAGCCAGGATCGCAGCCGGCCAGTCGGCCGCCGGGTCGGAGTGGGCGAGGCTGCCACCGATGGTTCCCTTGTTGCGTACCTGCACATCGCCCAGGTGCGACGCGGTTTCCGGCAGCAATGGACAAAGCCGATGGAGCAGATCGGATGACTCAATCTGGTAGTGGGTAGTCATGGCTCCAATACGAAGCTGACCGCCTTCTTCCCGAATGTAAGAAAGGTCTTTCAGTTTTCCGATGTCGATCAGTACCTGGGGTTGCATCAGGCGCAGCTTCATGGCCGGAAGCAAGCTGTGTCCGCCCGCCAGGAGCTTAGCATGATCTTTGTGCTGGGCAAGGAGCGACAGCGCGTCGTCCAGGTTCTTCGCAGCGATATATTCAAATTGTGTTGGTATCATGCGTCCTCCGGATTAAGCGGCTCCAGCCTTCTTGTGCTGGTTGATAATGCGCCAAAGGGTTTCGGGTTTGAGCGGCATGTCGACGTGACGAACTCCGAGCGGCGCTAGAGCATCAATCACCGCGGCTGCCAGCGCAGGTGTAGCTCCGATGGTGCCCGCCTCGCCCACGCCCTTTGCTCCGAGCGGGTTGACCGGGGTAGGAGTTTCGGTGCGATCCAGTTCCAGCCAGGGTATGTGCGCCGCTTTGGGCACGGCATAATCCATGAGTGTGCCGGTTATGAGCTGACCCTGATCGTCATAAACGACTTCCTCATACAAGGCTTGTCCAATGGATTGAGCAATGCCGCCTTGGACTTGTCCATCGACCAGCAGAGGGTTGATGACCTTGCCGCAATCGTCCACCGCAACATAACGGTCGAATTTGATTTCTCCCGTCTCGCGGTCGATTTCAAGGGCGACGATATGGGTGCCAAAGGGGAAGGTGAAGTTCTTTGGTTCAAAGAAATGGATGGCGGACAGGCCCGGCTCCATGTCGGGCGGCATGTTACGCGCCAAGTGCGCGGCTAAAGCAACTTCCTGAATTGTGATTTGTTTGCCGTCGCCGGAGAACTTGCCGTCCTTAAAGCTGACTTTCGCGGCATCGGCTCCTAGAAGGTGAGCCGCCAGCTTGGTCGCTTTATCTTTGACCTTTTCAAGAGCCAGGTAGACCGCGGTTCCACCTACAGCGGTGCCACGGCTGCCGAAGGTGCCAATGCCGTACTGCACGACAGCTGTATCGCCGTGGATTACAGTCACGTCATTGATGCCTACTCCCAGATGATCGGCGGCAAGCTGCGCAAAAGACGTTTCCTGGCCCTGGCCGTGAGGCGATGCTCCGGTCAGGATGGTGATCTTCGCGGTGGGCTCCACTCTTACGGTGGCGCTCTCCCATCCACCGGCGGGTGTGGCCGCCGATGGTCCAATGGCGCAAATCTCTACATAGGTCGATACGCCAATACCAACCAACCGGCCTTCGCTGCGGGCTTTCCGCTGTCCTTCCCGCAGTTTGGCATAATTCGCCATTTCCAGCGCTTTTTTCAGCGCCAACTCGTAGTCTCCACTGTCATAGAAAAGGCCGGTTGCGGTCTTAAAGGGAAATTCGTCGGAACGCGGGAAGTTCTTGCGTCGCACTTCCACTACATCCATGCCGAGTTCAGCTGCGACCAGGTCCATCGCTCGTTCGATCACAAACGTCGCTTCCGGGCGGCCCGCTCCACGATAGGCGTCCGTGGACATCTTGTTGGTAAAGACCGCCGTCACGTTCATCTGTATGGCCGGGATCTTGTAGCAGCCCGAAAGCATCAATCCGGTAAGGGTTGGGATCGCCGGAGTAAGAAGCTGAAAGTACGAGCCCATATCGGCGAAGACGTTGTAACGAAACCCTGTAATCGTGCCGTCTTTCTTGCAGCCGATTTCGATGTAGCCCGTTTGTGCGCGGCCATGAATAGTTGCCTGGAGGTTCTCACGGCGGGTCTCAATCCACTTCACCGGCTTGGCCGTCTGCATGGAGATCCATCCGACCAAGGCTTCCTCGGCGTAGACGTTGAGCTTGGAGCCGAAGCCGCCGCCGACTTCGGGCGCGATAAGACGAATCTTGTTTTCCGGAAAGCCGAGCATGATCGCGATCTGGGTGCGGGCAAGGTGCGGAATCTGCGTGGAGGTCCAGAGCGTGAGTTCCTGCTCGCCCGGATAGTAGCGAGCCAGAACTCCGCGAGGCTCCATGGCAATGGGCGCAAGCCGCTGATTGATGATCTTTTGCTTCACAATCTTGTCGGCCGACTTCAGCGCGGCTTCGATGTCGCCTTCTCCCGCGGTGAGCTTATACGCGATGTTCGAACCGAACTGCTCGTGAATCACAGGCCCACCCTGCGCCGCTTTTTCTTCGTTTACCACCGCGGGCAGTTCTTCGTAGTCGACCTCAATGAGATCGGCGGCGTCCTTGGCGGCATAGCGGTTCGTGGCTACCACCACGGCTACCGGATGTCCCACGAAGTACACCTTGTTCGTGGCAAGAACGCGATGCTCGGGCGATTTCATGTCGGGAACTGCGGCTCCGCACGGAACAGGGCCGATTTTTTGGACATCTTTCCCTGTGTAGACGGCTACGACGCCGGGGGCCTTGGCCGCTGCCGCTGTATCGATCTTCTTAATGCGCGCATGAGCGTGGATTGAGCGCAGGAATACGGCATGGAGCGTATCCGGTAGCTTGATATCGTCAACGTAGTGCGCCAACCCCTGAATCAGCCTGGGATCTTCGGTGCGCTTGATTCTCTTTCCAACGTAGTTTTCCGCCATTGTGTCTCGTAGCCTCCGCAGGTTGTTACCGCGCAACTGCCGTTTTTGCAGCCATCTTCTTCGCCGCGCACTGTACGGCCTGGACAATGTGCTGGTAGCCGGTGCAGCGGCACAGGTTTCCTTCCAGACCGTTCCGTATCTCCTCTTCGCTTGGATCGGGATTGCGTTCCAGGATCTGGGCGGCCGTCATAATCATGCCGGGAGTGCAGTAGCCGCACTGCAGCCCATGATGCTCCCAGAAGGCATCCTGCACGGGATGAAGGTGTCCGTCATGCGCCATCCCTTCAATCGTGGTTACCTTTGAGCCCTCTGCTTGCACAGCCAACAGGGTGCAGGATTTCACTGCCTGGCCGTCCACGAGAACGGTGCATGCTCCGCAAAGGGATGTTTCGCAGCCTACGTGGGTCCCAGTAAGACCAACCACATCGCGCAGGTAGTGCACCAGCAGTAGGCGGGGTTCAACGTCATGTTCGTGGGAAACGCCGTTCACAGTGAGGCTGATCTTCTTTGTAGTATTCATTCGACCACCTTATTTGTTCGACAGCAGCGTTGGAACGCAGTCAGCGCTGCGGAACTCCGCAAACGCCAGCTTCGAGTAATGCAAGAAGCAGCAAATTGTATCGTGTTTCCTGCGCGCGAGTAGAACCATAGCAAGTTAGACTCACACACACGGTTGTAAACGGCTTAAATCGTTCCTTGCGGATGCCGCGCCGCAAACGGCTACTTCGATTTGAGCCCTGCAAGTCCCGCGATGATTGAGCCGATCAGGAGAATGAATCCAAGGAAAAGAACTAGGACTCCTGCGAACACTAGTGCGCCACTGGCAGATCCGGAGATCTGTATCGATGTAGTGCTGAGTGGAAAGGCCAAAGATGCGGTGTAACTCCCATGCCATTTCATAACAATTACGCTCAGGCCAATCAGGAATAGTAAGAGCGAAGCTGCGAAGAGGCGTCTCGATTTCATGGAGGCAAGCGTACCTCAATGGATGCTCTATGGGAATAGAGACCTATAG
The DNA here is from genome assembly GCA_035295685.1 of Candidatus Angelobacter sp. Classification (GTDB taxonomy): domain Bacteria; phylum Acidobacteriota; class Terriglobia; order Terriglobales; family Acidobacteriaceae; genus Angelobacter. Next base: position 21,478 of record DATGIO010000070.1, on the reverse strand, counting down.
GAGCCTGGAAGTTGTTTCGGAAATGCGGAATAGAACTCCCGGGACGTTGCTATCCCAAGACAGGCAAAGCCGCGCGCTCAGTGGACGTAGGCCAAACCTGGTTGCTGGTATAGTGTTGGCCGCAGGAATACCGGAGAGCTCTGATGCCAAAACTTACTCGAAAATCCGCCCTGGTCATCATCCTTGCAGTCATCGTCTGCCCCCAACCTCAAAAGCTGGTTGCACAAGCACAGCATCGTGCCGGAGGCCAAAACGGCGCCAGCCTGAGTGGGCTCGCCCGCCCCTTGTTTACCGCCAAAACGTTCTCCCAAGCTGTGATTTCGCCGAATGGCAAACAGGTGGCCTGGGTAGAGGCAGCGCCTTCGGGCGGCAGTTCGATCTTTGTTTCGGAGGTGAGTGGTTCGCAGCCGCGTGCAATTACCGCCGCAAGCGGACCAGGCCACTTCGCCGAAGACTCTGTTGCGTGGTCTCCCGACAGCAAGTCTCTGGCATTTCTATCGGATGCGGCCAAGAGCGGTCAGCAGCAGCTCTATGTTCTTAGCCTGTCCGGTGGGCAGGCGAGGAAGCTAACCAGTGTGAAAGGATTCTTATCCACGCCCGGATTTTCGCCGGATGGCAAAACCGTGGGCGTTTTGTTTACGGAGAATGCGACTCGTGCTGCGGGTCCATTGGTTGCCGAGACCCCACAGACAGGTGTAATTCAGGATTCCGTAACCGAACAGCGGCTGGCCTTGGTGGATGTGACCGCGGGCGGACTCAAGCAGATTTCGCCGCCCGATATGTATGTATACGAATTTGATTGGTCGCCAGATGGGCGGCGCTTTGTCGTGACCGCCGCTCCCGGCAACGGCGATAACAACTGGTATATTGCACAGATTTATACGATCGAGGCGACTGGCGGCGAATTAACATCCATCCATAAGCCTCAGCTACAGATTGCCAATCCGGCATGGTCGCCTGACGGAAAATCCGTGGCGTTTATTGGCGGCTTGATGAGCGACGAGCCATCTGTAGGGGGCGACATCTTTGTTATCCCGGCGCAAGGCGGAGAGGCGCGTAATATAACCTCTGAGATGAAGGCCACAGCCAGTTGGCTGGCGTGGGTCCGCGACAACAAATCCGGCAATGGCCAGACCATTTTATTTGGCAAAGACATTGAAGGCGGAAGCGACATAGCCACCGTGGACGTGGGCAGCGGAAAGATCACAACGCTCTTTCAGACGGGAGATTTGCTCAGCGTGAACGGTTGGGGTACATCGATCACGGCGTCAGCCGATGGAAAGAGCGCTGCTGTGATTCGGCAGTCGTTTAGTCATCCGCCAGAGGTGTGGGCAGGTGTGATCGGAAGCTGGAAACAGATCACCTCCCGCAATGCGGCCTTGAAAGCTGCCTGGGGCGAAGCCAAGAGCATTCATTGGACGAATGAGGGTTTTAACCTGCAAGGCTGGCTGCTTTATCCTCGCGATTTCGATCCCGCGAAGAAGTATCCAATGGTAGTTTACGTTCACGGTGGGCCGGGCCTTATGGCCCGTTCACAGTGGCCGGGGTCGCATAGCTTTGCTGTTCCACTTTCGAGTGCAGGCTACTTCGTGCTCTTTCCCAACTATCGCGGTAGCTTTGGAGAAGGAGAGGCATTTACCCGCGCCAACGTGAGGGATTTCGGTTATGGCGACTTCCGCGACATCATGGCTGGAGTCGACCAGGCCTTGAAAGAAGCCCCTATCGACGAGCATCGCATGGGGATTACAGGATGGAGCTATGGCGGTTACATGACGATGTGGGCGGTTACCCAAACCAATCGTTTTGCCGCCGCCGTGGCTGGCGCGGGCCTGGCCAATTACCAGAGCTATTATGGCGAGAACCAGATCGACCAGTGGATGATCCCGTTTTTCGGCGCGTCGGTCTATGACGATCCCGAAGTATATGCTCGAAGCTCACCAATCACATTCATCAAGAAAGCCAAGACACCAACGCTGGTCCTGGTAGGCGATAGCGATGGCGAGTGCCCTACGCCTCAATCCTATGAGTTCTGGCACGCCCTCAAAACAATCGGAGTCAAGACCGAATTGGTCGTTTATGAGCATGAGGGGCACATGTTTGCAAAGCCTGCCCATCAGAGAGACTTAATCGATCGGGCGGCAGCCTGGTTCGAAGAGAATCTGAAATAGCGGTCTAAGTAGTGTTCAGCCGGTTCCAATGTTGCGGATGACTGCGAGCCTCGATTCTTCGTTTCCAATAACGAGAGGGAAAGAGGTGCTTGCTTCATCCGCAATTTTTTGTGCCGCGCGCCTGGCTGTGGAAAAACACCGGCAGCCTGCGGCTATTGATTCGGTTGCGAGGGAGGTCGCGAACCGGGTTCAACTTCCTTTACTCCCGGGAGAATGCGAATGCCGGTCGTAAATTTCTTGTAATTCGAGTAGTCGGATTGCATGGCGACATCGCCGTTCATCAAGAGCATAATCCGTGCTCCTCCATTGACGGCCACTTTTGAGGGAAGCCAAACCTCGTTGTTGATGAGGGTCTGCTCGTAGGTAAGTAGGGCGCCTTTGTGAATTCGCGCGATGAAGAGCCCAAAGGAGAGCGTGTCGACGGTCTCAGCCTGCAACTTGGTTAAGCCGTAGTCCTGTTTGTCGATCCAGACTCGGCCTTTGACTTTGGTCAACATGTCGGCGTGAGGCTGTGTCGGGTGAAAGTCTTTTCTAGGAATTGCCTCGATCACAAAATTGTCTCGGCCATTGACCTGCTCTTCATTCACGATGCGGAAGTCGTAGGCATTGACGACGTCCGCGTCAAAGGCGCGCTCTTGGCGGCGCTCCTTTTCCATTTTTTCCAGGCGCTTTTCCCGGTCCCTTTCATCTTCGTTCTTTCGTTTATCGATGAACTTATCGACTTTCTCCTGCTCCTTTTTCTCGTCTTTCTCGCTCAGAGGCTTGTCGTCTTTTTGAGTCAAACGGGAATAAGGCTCACCGTAGAGGATCGTCCAGTCAAGGGTCTCGATCTGCTTGTGTTTTTCGTTGCCGTGCTTGTCCAGCGCTTTGACGACCCGCCGTTCTTCGTACGTGTAATTGCGCGACATATCGAAGTTGTGCTGGTCCAACTGCATGGCCCTGCGAATAATTTCTTTGGGATCGTTGGTAGGCGGTAGAGCGGGTGGTGTTGATGTACCCGCAGCTTCCGAGGTTGTTGCGGTGGTCTCCTGCGCCCGAGGCAGGGTTACAAAAACCAAGGCGAACAGCAGGAAGAGCAATGCGGACTTACGAGGCTTGCTGGACATCGCGGAAACCCGTTCCTTTCGTTCTTTCGCTTCTTATCAAGACGCCGTGCAACGGAAGTTATTAACCTATTTTGGAAGAATGGGCGGCCTTAATCAAGGCTGCTCTTTCCCTCGCTCTCTCCCAGAGATTAGTGGGCGTTTGATGAAGGAGTGTAAGGATATGCATAAGATTGTTAAATGTTTGATATAGCAGATTCCTCCCCTCCTGACGCGTCCCCCACATACAATGACTTGGCCGAGCCTGGCGGAAGCCGCAGCGGCGCGCAGCCGGCAATTAAGCACGGCGATGCCATGACACGAGGAAGCCGCATGTCAGAAGAATTATTGAAGGAATTTCGCGAGGGCGTGCTGTGGTTGACGATCCACCGGCCCGAAAGAAGAAATGCTCTAAACGAGCCCGTGGTTCGCGGACTGCTGGAGACTCTCTCCGATGCAAACAAAAACAGGGAGATACGAGCGATTGTTTTAACTGGAAGCGGCGAACAGGCTTTTTGCGCCGGAGCCGATTTGCAGGCCGGCGGCTCGTTCGTGTTTGACTACTCTGAGCCCTATCTGGGGTATGCCAATCTCCTGCGCTGCGCCAGGGCGTGCACGGTACCGCTGATTGCCCGAGTGAATGGGGCATGTATGGCGGGCGGCATGGGCCTCCTGGCCGTGTGTGACATCGCGGTGGCGGCAAGCCATGCGAAATTTGGGCTTCCGGAGGTCAAGGTAGGCGTGTTTCCCATGCAGGTACTGAGCGTCCTCCAGCATCTGGTCCCGCGTCGTGTTCTCACGCAGATGTGCCTTACCGGAGAACCGATGGATGCACCGGCAGCCCTCGCAGCCGGACTCGTCAATGTTGTTACGGATGCGTTGGACGAAGGCGTCGAAAAGATCCTTAAGCCGATTCTCAGCAATTCTCCCACGGCCATTCGGCGAGGACTCTATACGATGAAGCGGCTTGAAGCGATGCCGTTTGAGGAAGCGATTGCATTTACCGAAGGACAGATCGGTTTGCTGGCGCTCACGGAAGATGCGCGCGAAGGAACTCGCGCCTTTGCGGAAAAACGGCCGCCAAAGTGGACTGGAAAATAATCTACAAGCGACCGGTATCAGCAGCGGGACCACGGGAGCACTGAACAAACTAAACAAGAAGATACGGAACGGCATAAAGATATGACGTCACGAGACGAAAGACGAGACGAAAAACGAGACAAAATCAGAATCGGGTGCGCCTCGGGATTCTGGGGCGACAGCTCCGTAGGCGCTCCGCAACTGGTGAGGGCAGGGAATATCCACTACTTGGTGTTCGACTACCTGGCCGAGCTCACGATGTCGATTCTTGCCGGAGCGCGTCTTAAGAATCCCGCAGCAGGTTATGCAACGGATTTTGTGACGGTTGCAATGAAATCTGTGCTTGCCGAGTGCCTGCAGAAGGGCATTCGTGTGGTCAGCAATGCGGGCGGCGTCAACCCACGAGGCTGCGCAGACGCTTTGAAAGCGCTTGCGGCGGAGCAGGGCTTGCATCCGAAAATCGCCGTGGTCGAAGGCGACGATGTGATGCCGCTTCTACCGGGATTACGGGAGAAAGGTATCGTTGGGTTCGAGGGCGGTGAATCCGGGGGCGGCGGGGCCCTTCCTCGACATCTTATTTCCGCCAATGCATATCTCGGTGCGGTTCCGATCAGCGCGGCTCTCGATGCCGGTGCGGATGTTGTTATTACAGGGCGGTGCGTCGATAGCGCGGTCACCCTGGGGCCGCTTATCCATGAATTTGGCTGGAAACCCACAGACTATGACTTGCTTGCTTCGGGCAGCCTTGCAGGGCACTTGCTGGAGTGCGGATGCCAAGCCACCGGCGGGCTGCACACCGACTGGGAGGCCGTGCCGGATTGGGCAAACATTGGATATCCCATTGCCGAAGTGCGCGCCGATGGCGTCTTCACGGTGACGAAAGCTCCAGGCACCGGAGGCCTCGTAACACCTGCCACGGTTGGCGAACAGCTGCTTTATGAGATCGGCGATCCAAGCACATACATTCTTCCCGATGTGATTTGCGATTTCCGCTCGGTGCAGCTAGTGCAGGTTGGGCCGAACGACGTGAAGGTAACGGGTGCTCAGGGGCGGCGGCCAACCAATACTTACAAAGTGTCTGCCACTTACGTCGATGGATTCAGGTGCTCCGGCCAGTTGACGATTATCGGTTTTGACGCCGCCCGCAAGGCGCAACGCACGGGAGAGGCCTTGTTGGAACGCACGAGAAGTCTATTGAAAGAACGCACCTGGGAAGATTTTTCTGACACGCGTATCGAGGTTTTGGGATCGGAGAGCATCTATGGGCCCTTGGCAGAGCCATCATCGGTCCGGGAAGTAGTGATGAGGATTGCAGTGGCTCACCCTCGAAAAGAGGCCTTGGAGCTATTTCGCGCCGAGCTTGCCGCTCCGGGAACGTCGTGGTCTCCCGGCACGACCGGAGGAGGATCAGGCCGGCCAAGCGTTTCGCCAGCGATTAAGCAGTTTGCTTTTTTGCTCGATAAAAACTGCATTGAGTCGCGCCTCACGATCGATAGTTCAATAATAAAGATAGAGCAGCCGATCCTAAGCGGTGACGCACGGGCCTTAGACGAGCGATTGCCGGAAGCTGTCTCCACTCTCAACGACAAGAATGGCGATGGATGTGATGGCGAGGAAGTATCGCTGATCCTGCTGGCCTATGGCCGTAGCGGAGACAAGGGTGACATCAGCAACATCGGAATCATGGCGCGCCAGCCCGAATACCTGCCCTGCATTGCCGCGCAGGTCACAGCGCAGCGGGTTAGCGAGTATCTGGCCCATCTGGTGAAAGGAAAGGTCACTCGCTATAGCCTGCCGGGAATCGGTGCCTTCAATTTTGTTTGTGAGAAGGCGCTCGGAGGAGGAGGCATTGCCTCACTGCGAAACGACCCGCTAGGGAAGGGAATGGCGCAGATACTGCTCAGCCTTCCGGTACGTGTTCCCAAGGATCTCGTTCGCCAGTAGGTTTCGTTGCTGATAGGGTCCGTTGCTAGTTTAAGTTCTTGGCCATGGCCTTTTCGACCTCGTCGGCTGTGCGCGGCAACTCGTTGGTCATCATCACGAGCTTTCCCTGTTGATCCACGTAAAACAGGTCTTCGATACGTACGCCCAGCTTTTCTTCCGGAATGTAGATGCCGGGTTCGATGGTAAACACCATGTTCTTGTCCAACGGCACAGACACGTCGCTGGCGTCGTGGACATTGAGCCCGACATGGTGCCCAAGGCCATGAATGAAATATTTGCCTAGGGGATCTCCGTGCTTGTCCTTGCCGTGCGCGTTGATATAGTCGATGGCAACCTTGTAGAGCGAACTCTCGTCATTTCCCGAAAGCTTGGATTTGCCGACCTGGAACGCCTTCATGGCCGCCTCTTGCGCCCCCAGGACGATGTTGTAGATCTCCCGCTGCCGTGGCGAGAATTTGCCGTTGACCGGGGCGGTGCGGGTAATGTCGGTGGCGTACATGGAATATTCTCCGCCTACGTCCATGACCACTACATCGCCATCCTGCATGGTTCCAGAATCTTCGGAATAGTGCAGCACGGTGGAATAGAACCCCGAACCCACAATAGGCGCGTAAGCCGGACGCTCGCAGCCTCGCTTGCCAAACTCATATTGCATCAGCGCTGAAATCTCGCGCTCGGATATCCCTGGCCGAATCAGTTTGAAGGCCGCCTGGTGTGCAGCCTCGGATGCCTGGGTCGCGCGCGTAATCAACTGCAACTCTCCCGCATCCTTCGACATGCGAAGAAGGGCGATCAAGGGTTTGGCGTCGCGCCAAGTGGTGTAATTCGGAAACGAGTTGGTGCGCCGCAGCCATTCCAGCGGAGCGGACGGGCCGTCCTCCCCAAGGTCGGCGAAAACTGTGGCCCTGGGCTGCGGCAACACCTTCATCAGCTCATCGTGGATGTTATCCAACGCGGCTACATGGTCAACGCCCGTGGCCGTTGGAGCATTGCGATTTTCGGGGCCAAGCTTGGGTCCGGTCCACTTTTCCTGGGTGGTATTGTGCGCAGGCAGAAAAAGGATTTCTGTATAAGGATGCGCATCGGTTGCCCCGGCGATCAGGATTGCGGCTCCTGGTTCCGCCCAACCGGTGAGGTAGTAAAAATCGTCGCTCTGGCGAAAGCCAAAAAGATTATTTTGGCCCGCGGCTTCCGTTCCCGCGAAAAGAACGAGTGTTCCACCTTGCATTTGTTTTGCGAGAGCCATTCGGCGCAGGCGATAGTCCGCGCCGCTTTGGCGCTCCATGCCGAACGCAATCGAAGCTGCAAGAAGCAGGGCCAGAGCAAGAAGCTTTTTCATGCGAGGTATTCTACCTGAGCAGCGATAGCGGCTCGGAATTTCTCAGATTTTTGAGAATGAAGATTTTGAGAATAAAGATTTTTGAGAGCGAAGATCTTGAGTCCGAAGATTTGGTACACGAAGAAACCGGGAAAAAATTTGGGGCAGCCAAGTTGGCTGCCCCAAATCAACGGCATCGCCCATTCGAAGGGCCAATTACGGATGTTCTTGCCTGAATTGATCGAGAAGCTTCTTCCGGTTTTTTCGGAGGTCCAAGCCACTGCGGTCTTCCGGATAAGCCTGACTTTCTCCCATCAGGCCCTTCCAGAGCACCTGGTTAAAAAGCGCGGAATCCAGCTTGTCTTCCGATGAGAAGTCGAAGCCTTTTGTCTGGCTTTCCCAATAGGCCGCATCGTGCAGCGGAGCCGAGGAAGGCGTTGTTGCACCGGTTTTGTTGTTGTCCGGAGGCAGGGGGAGCTGCGTGGTGCGCAGCACTTTAGGAATGTGTGCAGTATAGCTCCAGCTTGCCTGGTCTTTGGAAAAGACCTCGGCCATTGCCGGCTGGAGCGCGTCGTTAAGGCCAAGGGGCTTGATTCCCAAAACCTCTTCAATCGTGCGGAGCATGGAAACTGTATTGAAACGATTGGAAACCACGGCTCCCTGCTTCACGTATGGGCCGATCACATACGCGATGCTGCGGTGAGCGTCCACGTGATCGGGGCCGTTCTGGGCGTCGTCTTCCAGTACGAAGATCAAAGTGTCGGCGCCATATGGGCTGTGAGCGATCTTCTCAGCCAGAAGCCCGAGAGCATAGTCGTTGTCCGCCATCTCGGTCTCGACGGTGTTGATGCCATCGATGGCGCTGCCAAAATCGCCAAAATGATCGTGGTCGATGCGGAACAGCTCGAAGGTTGGAAGATCGCCATTTTTCACAAACTCGTCGAACTCCCGCTCCCACTCTTTGAATCGCCAATAATCGGGAAATTTCTGGTCGAATCCGCGGAAGTAGGGATCTGTGACCGCGTGCAGTTCAGGATGCGTCGGGAAAGCGACGCGGGTCTTGCTCGCCGCAGGATCGTGCAGAGCGGGAATGGCGACTGCCGGATCTTTAACGTCGTAGCGGCTCAAATCCAGGAAGAACCCGTAGTTGCGCATTTTTAATCCTGCACGCAGGACGGAGCTCCATAAATAGCCCGCGCCAACTTCGCTGTCGGGACCGTCGGGGGCATCTACATCGGCTGTTCCCGGCAATTGGTCGTCCAAGTCGGGCAAGCTCGCGTATCTGGGATCGAACGAGATGCGTTCTTCCTTGGAAGGCACGCTAACGTTGACATTTCGATTGCCGCCTTCAAAGTCATAAGAGAATCCTCGTCCGGCATAGTGCATAGCGATGGTCTTCTCCACGTTGTCGGTGGCTCGCGCGGCAACGCTCCAGTTCCAGCCGTTGCCGCTTACCTCACCGCTATCGAAGAAGTTATCGAGAGTGACAAAGCGCCGGGCCAGATCATGGTGATTGGGAGTGATTGGGTCTTTGAATAGGGCGATGGTGGGATCGCCATTGCCTTTTTCCAGATCCCCAAGAACCTGGTCATAGGTGCGATTCTCTTTCACGACATAGATCACATGCTTGATCTTCGTGCGAAGAAACGCAAAGATCGGATCGGCAGAGGAGGTGTTCTGCTGCGCAAGGAAGTGATTGTTTTTTGCGACCTGCTCGGTGAGCTGTTTCAACTCCGCCTTATCGGGCCTCGGAAGGGTAAGGAAACCGCCCTTTACAAGCTGCAGAATGTATTGATTTTTAGCGCCGCACTCCGTTTCGCCGCTGAGCTTGTCCCTGCAGTTTTTGGGATTAGGGCCTGCATTGCTCTTGCCGTTGACCACAAATAAAACGGAACCATCGTGATTCAGGCTGATCGAATTTGGATACCAGCCCGTGGGTATCAAGCCGTCGACATGGCTGTCATCCAGATCGCGCGCAATGCCGATAACCGCGACCGAGTTGGTTCCGCCATTGGTCACATAAAGCGTGTGCTCATCCGGCGATAGCGCCAGGCTGTTGGGGTTGCTGCCTTTGAATGTGCCTTTGTTCGGAAAGACGCTTTCCGGGGCTGTGGTCTTGATTGTGGCCGCAACCTTGTCGTTGGACGTGGTGATAATGCTCACCGAATCGCTGTTGTCGGCAGCCGCGAACAACAGTGATTCCGTTTTATTCAGGATCATCTTGTTCGGCTGCCCTTGAATTTTGATTCGTCCGGAGATGGCGGGAGCGCTGCGGAAATCCACTGTGACGATCTCGCGGTCGCGCAAGCAGGAGATATAGGCCTTGTCGTCGCCTTTGAATACCACCCAATAAGGGAAACCGCCTCCTGCCACGCCGTGCTGCTGCGGGTTGTTTTTGCCAGGACGGAGATCCAGTTCGCCCACCTTGCTCCAACTCTTGAGATCGACGATGGAGACGGAATCGTTCTCATAGTTGACGGCGAGTAGGAGCGTGCCGCTCTTGTTCACCGCGACACCGGCAACTTGCGGACGCATCTGAAAGCCAAGGCCGGCTTCGTGCCCAAGCGCAATCGGCTGGGACGATTCCTTCCACCGGTCGCCTTCTAGCCCGAAGGTATGCACATTGTCATTGAGGCCGCCGGACACATAAAACCGCTTGCCGTCGGGATTCCATGCGAGTCCTACAAACGTATTGGGAATTTGCAGCACCTGTTTCTTGACCGGCTGCTTCACCCGGATGTCCCCCCGTATATCAAAGACGAACAGGTATTCATTGGATTGTGATGCCGCCGAGCGTCCGTGCGCATCGCGATTGCGGTTATAGCCGCTGGTGAGAACCAGCAGCGTGTTTCCGTCGGGGCTGACCGCCGTGGTTACCGGATGATCCGCGGTGAATTGGGGTAAATCGGGAAGGTCGGGATTGAGAGGCTGAAATACCGAGCCTTTGGCGGCGCTCGGCGTAATGCTCATGCCGGTGGGCAGAACCTCGGGATCCGAGGACGATCGATTTTGAGCTTTGCGGTTGTCCGCCCGCAGAGGTACTCCGCTGAAGATAAGAGCGATCGATGCTGCAACGACCAAAGCGAAGGAAGTGTTTTTCACCGTTGAAGTCTCCGTCTGTCGCGAGAAATAAATCTTTCTGAGAAAAATAAATTGCCCTAAAACAAAACGCATGCGGCCATTCAAGAGCCGCATGCGTGATTTGTAGCATAAATCAAAAACCAGGACTGGTGTTTCGTGCTTAGAAGGTGAATTTCAGTCCAAGTTGGAAGCGGCGGGCTCCCGTGCCATCCGGCTGTCCGCCATCCTGGCTTGGAAGTCCGAACTGAGGTATGTTGACCCCATTCACCGTGGTGGTTGCGAGCGTCAGCTTGACCGGCGCGGTCGGTGCCGCGGTTCCAAGGGTCTTATCGGAAGGAGCATTGAACTCCGTGGTAGTGAACCCGGTAAAGTTGGAGTGGTTGAAAAGGTTAAACGCTTCGCCCAGCACTTGCATCTGGAAACGCTCTGTCAGTTTAAAGGTTCTGGTTACGCGGGTATCCAACCGATAGTTTGGCCGGCCATTGATGTTGTTTCTCGGCACTGTGGGCAGCAGGCTGAAGCTGCCTTGTCCCAAGATTCCGCCCAGTCCCTGGAAGGTCTGTCCGTTAGACGTGAACGGCAAGTTGCCTGCACTGATTCCGATGTCGTACGGTCTGCCGGATTCCAGCGTGCCTAGTCCGCTCACACTGAAGTTGCGGATAAGGGCGTTGTACCAGCTATTCCCCTCCTTGCCGTAGGGCAAATTCCATACTCCGTTAATCACCAAGCGGTGGGTCTGATCGGTGGCGTCGCGTCCCCGGTCGGCATTCAGATTGAATTGATCGAACAGGTTGCCCCCGCCAAACGGACCTTCCGGAGCGCTGCCATCTCCAATGCCTGTGCCCGTCTGGTTGATGGTCCTAGAGAGAGTGTAAGCCAAGTGGAGTTCGTATCCGTGTGAAAAACGATGCCGCGCCTCAATCTCCAATGCGTGATACGTGCTTTCGCCGGTTGAAGAGAGAACGGTATTGCTCGCGAAGCCCGCATTGCTCGGCACCGCTACGAACGGAACCTGGAACGATGTCCCGTCGGGCAATTGGAAGGTGCGGGTAAAGTTCGGTGTCGGCATGTTCGTGACAAAGTTCAGAGGCAGGCGATCGCCTTTGTTATAGATGTACATCGCCGAAATCGTCGTTTGTCTGAACACTTCCTGCTCCACTCCAAAGTTCACTTCCTGGGCCCTCGGGCGTTGGAAGTTCGAAGCCAGCTGGAATGTCTGCAGATTGACTTTTGCGGGAGCAGCAACAAGCGTATTGGGGAAAACCGGCGCTCCAGGATTGTTCGGTTGCAGCCTGACGCTTAACAGTCCCTTAGTGGGATCGTTGATACCTGTTTCACGCATGGCATTGTCAATTGTGCCCATGGGGGTGTTGGCGTAAAACATTCCGTAACCGCCCCGGATGACGGTCTTCCCGTCGCCGCGAGGATCGAACGCAAAGCCGATGCGCGGGCCGATATTCGTTGTATCGGCGTTGTAGGCCAGGGTGTTAGGCAGGGCCGGGTTGGGAGCCGTGGGGTTCGGCAAAGCCTGATAGTCGTAACGAACTCCATAATTGACCGTGAGGTTCTTCGTTAGCTTCCATTGATCCTGGACGAAGAAGCCATATTGGTTGGTCGAAAAGTCGTTGACGCCCAAGCCAAAGCTCTGGGTAAAGGTGCTGTAATTTTGCTGGCCTGGATTCAGTAGGTCTTGGCCAAATGCGGCCACGTTCGCGTAGGAAAACGCTCCGCCGAAGTTCGCCGGATTGTTGATGATGTCCCGAACCCGGTTAAATTCAGCTCCAAATTTGAAGGCGTGCTTTCCAGTAATCCAGGAAAGATTATCGACGAACTGGTAATGGCGCTCATCCGGAAGCGCAGCCCTCTGCAGGAATGTGGCTTCCCCAAAGCTGAAGCCGCCGACCGCCACATTCGGTGGTGGCTGGTTGGCAAACTCAAATTCAAAATCCCGGCCCCACTGCGTGCGGAATTCATTGACGATATTGGAGCTTACGACGGTAGTCAGGCGGGCATTGAGATTTTCGAGGCGGACATCGTCAGATCCGTTGCCGCCTACGTTGCCGAGCACCAATGCGGTCTGAATGCCGTTAAGCGCGCTGTGCGTCAAGTGGTTATAGCTGACCGATAGGGTGTTGGCCTGGTTGATTGTCCAATCGACCTTTGCTAAACCCAGATAGTGGTTGAAATTGCGCGGTAGAGCGTTTCCTGGCGCTCCGCCGGGAAACTTTGAGTCAAGAAATTGAACGCCGGCCTTGCAGTCGGCGATCGTTTGCGGCGAGAGTGGTGCAGCTCCAGGCGCGGCTACGCACCCGTTGGTGAGTGCATGAGTGGTGTCCACGGTCAGGAGAGGGAAATCGCGCTGCTGTGCGTCGAAGTTCAGGAAGAAGAACAGCCGATTCTTGATGATCGGGCCGCCGACCGAGCCGCCGAACTGGTGGCGGGTCTCATCGGGTTTAAGACCTTGGGCCAGAGGATCGGTGGCATTGAAATTTTGATCCCTGTAATACCAGAAACCATCGCCATGCAATCCGTTGGTGCCAGAGCGAATTACGGCGTTGATGCTGCCGCCGGTGGCGCGTCCAAACTCGGGAAGGAAGTTGCTTCCACCGACTTGAAATTCCTGAACGGCATCTTCGCTGATGTTGGTGGCGATTCTGGTGCGGCCGCGGCCTTCGGCAAAGTACGCCTGGTTGTTGTCGTTGCCTTCCACCATATAGTTGTTGAAGGCCGGCGCCATGCCGTGATAAGTCAGAAGTCCGAAGGTTCCGCTACGGGTGACGCCGGGGGTCAGCAGCGCCAATTGATCGACACGCCGTCCGTTGAGCGGAAGGCTTTGAATCTGTTCAAAGTCGACATCGCTGGATTGATCGGTCTTCACAGTGTCGATGGGCGGCGCTTCCACTTGCACAACCTGCTCGTTGGCGCCGATGCGCATCTTTGCGATAACCGAGGCGCTTTCACCCACAGATACAATCACATGTTCCTGGCGGAAGCTTGCGAAGCCCTGTTTCGTGATGGAAACGGTGTATTCACCTGTTGGAAGGACGAGCACGACAAATTGCCCTTCATCGCCGGTCTTTGCTTGGCGCTCCTGACCGGTGTTGATATTCAAGACCCTGACTTGGGCCCCCTCAACGGTGCGACCATCGGGGTCGGTAACCGTTCCATTGATAGCGCCCGAGCCAAGCTGGCTTTGTCCCATTGCCAGACATGCTGCGAGCAGGCTAAAAATAAAGCTATACAGAACCTTTCGCATTTCTTTCCTCCCTACCCAAATCGGGCATACTACATCCCGATTGTTTCAAGACCGTAAAAAACCGGTTAAAGTTTGTAAAGTTTAACAATAAGGATTGAGTGCAGAACCGCGAGGAATCCGGCGACAATTTAAAACGGTGGGAGGATACGATAGCGTAAGAAACAGTTCAATACGTCAATCAATTTCTATCTGTGGAGAATTAGGAATATTTGTGGAAAAGTCCGATGAAATATTCTTTTTATGGAGAACCGTACGATAGGAAGCTAACAAGTTGTAGCAAAAAGCTGCACATTATCGTGTTTAAAGGAACTCTGATGAAATTCGGAGAATGCGAAACGACCTAGCTTTGTTTCGATATCAAACTACTATGCCCGATAGCTACTTTGCCATGAATGCTGACCGTTTTCTATGATCGATCTGTGAAACAAAAGCTCTATCTTTCGTGGAGCAGCGGCAAGGACAGCGCATGGGCTCTCCACATTCTGAAGCGACAGGCCAACTATGAAATCGCCGGTCTGGTTACCACGTTCAATGCGGCGTTTGACAGAGTTGCTATGCACAGTACTCGGCGTAAGTTGGTCGAGATCCAAGCTCTGGCCGCCGGCCTGCCGTTGATTGCCGTTCCGCTGCCATGGCCGTGCTCCAATGCGGAGTATGAAACGATCATGACCAGCGTCTGTAGGCAAGCCGTAGATCGGGGAGTGAAAACTTTTGCCTTTGGAGACCTGTTCCTTGCCGATATTCGCGCCTACCGGGAACGCCAACTCCAGGGGACTGGTCTCGAGCCGATATTTCCTTTATGGCAAATCCCAACCGATAAGCTGGCTGAAGAGATGATCGATGGGGGATTGCGCGCCAAGCTTGTGTGTGTCGATCCCGCGAAACTGGATTCTAAATTTGTGGGACGCGATTTTGATCGCGCTCTGCTGTCGGGGCTGCCAGTCGGAGTCGATCCTTGTGGCGAAAATGGTGAATTCCACACCTTTGCTTATGCGGGGCCCATGTTCAACCAGGCCATCGAGATTGTCTCAGGCGAGCGTGTACAGCGCGATGGATTTTGGTTTTGCGATCTCTTACCGGGTAAGGAAGCAGCGGATGAGCCTGCGGCTGCCCGATGCTGAGCGTTTCCAACGACGTGCAATCCAAGAATGGGAATTGCGGTACTGGCTTTCCCACTTGCGCTGCTTTTGCAGATGGCTGCCTTACGCGTAAAAAGAGCGATACGGAGAAATGTACAAATTTGGTACTGGAACGATGGAATCGCTATCGCTGGGAGTCTATTTGGCAATCTTTCAGGGTTTCCATTGAGATTAGGTCGAAATGATTGACTTGAGATTACTGGCTACTGATTTGAAAGACTACAAGAAATCGGCAAGCTGCCTTCATTATCATCGGCGTCTTCGAAAGTTCATTATTCGCGGGAAATTAATCCATCTTTCATCTCTTATTAAACCGTTGTTAAGACAATAAGCAGTTTTACTTTGTCTCGGTACCCCATTCAATCAACTTCATTTTTTTAATGTCGGAGGGAAAGTGATGCTTCGTCCCAGATTATGCCGAATTATGTCCACTCTGCTTGTTGGACTTTTATGGCTGCCGATTCTTTCGGCCATGCAGTCGACTTATGGAGATATTACCGGAACGATTTCCGATCCCACGGGGGCAATCATTCCTGGAGCAAAGGTCGAAGCCACGAACCAGGAGACCAAGTCGGTCCACACCGTTATGACGGACGCGGAAGGAAACTTCCGGTTTGTGAATCTTGATGCCGGGCGATACACGGTGGCGGTAAGCGCCGATCGTTTTGCCACTTCCACCCGCAAAGATTTTCCGCTGCTGGCGCGTGAGATTGCCCGGTTAGATTTTCATCTGACGGTCAGCTCCAAACAGGAAGTTATAGAAGTTACCGATAATGGAACTCTGAGCGATCAGTTGACGATTTCCGACTCTCGCTCCGGTGAGCAGATCGACTCTCTGGCGTTGAATTTTCGTGCTACAGATGCCAACAGCCCAATTAACGTCGCGAATCTCACGCCGGGAGTTCAGCCGGACAACGCCGGCAATATCTCCGTGGCCGGCGGCCTGCCTTATTTCACCTCGTTTTCCATCGACGGCGTTTCCACCTCCAATGTCCGCTTTAACGGCCCCAATAAAGATATGTTTCCCTCGGTTGAATCGATTGCCGAGTTCAAGGTAAACACCGCCAATAACAACGCCGAGTTCGGGCAGGTCAGCGATCTGACTGTGGTGAGCAAAGGCGGCGGAGATAGTTTCCATGGCGGAACCTATTGGTTTCACCAAAATGCGGCGCTCAATGCGACTGCGCCCTTTGCCGTGACTAAGCCGAAGCTGGTGGCCAACGATTTCGGCGCTTATCTAGGCGGGCCGATCGTGAAGGAGCGCGCCTTTTTCTTCTTTAACTATGAAGGGACGCGTCGCCCGGAACAGGCTGTCATCAACCAGATTGTGCCTCCGACTCCTTGGAGGAACGGCGATCTTTCCAGCCTGTTGCCTGCCGTACAGCTTGTGAATCCGCTTACCGGAAAGCCGATCCCCAACAATAATCTCGCCGCCGCCGGCCTGATCAATCCGGTTTCCGCCAAGGTTGTCAATGCTTTGTTCGCTGCGCCCAACAATCCCAATAACACAGACGTGAACGATCCGAACTTGCAACAGAACTTTGCCGGCAACTACACGCTGGACAATTATGACGGTCGCTTGGATGCAGTGATTAGCGCGAATCAGAAAGCCTTTGTGCGCTATACCCATAAGGACATCACCAGCACTGGTACGGGTGGAGATCCCAATTTCAATACTCAGCTTGGCGGGCTCACCAACAATAGCCAGCTCCGGAACCTTGCGGCCTCCTACAACTGGATCGTTACCCCCTCGATCGTGAACGAGCTGCGCGGCGGCCTCACCTTCGCAACGTTCGCCAATACCTACCCACTCGCGGCGCAGGGCGCTTCTTTGCTGCAGAGCTTTGGCCTCAATGGATTGCCGCCTTCTCCAAAGTCCGGGGGAGTTCCGGACATTATTATTCCGGGATTTATCTCCACCAATGGCGTAGGCAGGCCTCGAACCATTCAGAATCACACGTACGATCTGGGAGATAACCTGACTTGGATCAAGCATGAGCATACCTTCAAGTTAGGCTTTGAATATGTGCATTTGTCCTTCCAGGATTTTCTGACTTTCACCGCCGGCGATGAATTCGGCGACTACGTTTTCAACAAGTTTAGCGGCAATACATTTGCTGATTTCCTCCTGGGAATACCGGCCAATACCGACTTTGCACAAAACGGGCCCGATACCAAACCTTTCGCAGGGCAGTATTCATGGTTTGCCCAAGACGAGTGGAAGGTGAACCAGCAGCTGGCCATCAACTATGGGTTGCGCTATGAAATCCGGCCTCCGTTTGACGATGCAACCCATCAGCTTGCGCAGTTTGACCGGAATTTCCCCGGTGGGCGAGTCATCGTGCAGGATACGACCGGCCTGAATCTTGTCTCCCCATTCTTCCGTTCGTCCATTGGCAGTACGCCCATTGTTTTGGCTTCGCAGGCGGGGCTGCCGCATTCACTGCGCAAGACGTACTATGGAGACTGGGAGCCCCGTCTCGGCTTCTCCTGGCGCCCCTTCAATGCCAGCAAGACCGTGGTGCGCAGCTCGGTTGGCGTCTACTCTGTTCCGTTGGTGGGTTCGGTGCTCTATTCGCTCGCGGGTGTTGCAACCAGCAACTTTGTGAACTTTACACAAAACATCGCGGGCGGCCAGCCATCGCTGCAATTCCCCAACGTATTTCCAACCGGAGGAGGCTTGCTCCCCGTTTGTCCGCCCGCCTGCCAGGGATACCGCCGAGCCAATCAAGAGAACCTGAAAGATCCGCGCAATATTCAGTGGAGCTTCTCGGTGGAGCAGGAGCTCGGATTGCAGACGACTGCTCGCGTCAGCTATGTGGGTTCGCATACGACGCAACTGGTCTACAGCCCCGACCTGAACCAGGTTCAGCCGAATACCGTGGGATATGCTGCTCTTACCGCAACGCCCGCCCTTCGACAGGCGAACCTGAAGTTTCCCAATTTCAACGAAGTCCTGACCCGCGACAACGGCCCCAGCGCTAAATATGAGGCAGGTACTTTTGAGCTGACCCGGCGTTTTGGCCGTGGAATTACCTTCCAAAACTCGTATACCTTGGCTTACAACCGCTCCAATGCTCTTGGTTCCACGCCGAGCAGCTTGGTTGCTCAGGGTAGCGGTGGAGAGAACGGACCAAATACGCTGAATATTTTCAATATCAACGCCGATTACGGTAATGTAGTCTTCACCCGCCGTCATCGTTTCGTCAGCACCTTTTTCTACGATCTCCCCTTTGGCCACGGACACACGATCCTTTCTAATGCCAATGGATTTCTCAATTCTGTAGTGGGTGGTTGGAACCTTACCGGAATTACTTTGCTGCAATCCGGCCCGTTCCTGACCCCCGCCTTCGGTGGTAGCGACCCCTCGGGGACCAATCCGGCGCAGCGCAGCGCGGGTAACTTCCAGCGCCCCGATTGCGCGGCTGGAGTCGATCCCAACCTTTCGAATCCCACGATCAATCAGTTCTTCAATACTGCCGCGTTTACTCTGCCCGCTCCTGGCCACTTTGGAAACTGCGGTGTCGGCATTTTGCATGGCCCGGGAACGGTGACTTTTTCTTCTACGATCGGCAAGCAGTTCAAAATCAATGAGCGTCTGGCTCTGAGATATGAGGCGGCTTTCGCTAATCTCTTCAACCATTTCAATCCTGAGGTGCCGAACACCTTGTTTTCCAGCACCACCAATGCCGCGGGCCAACCGGTCCTTAGCCAAGGTGGGTTTGGAAGAATTACCTCCGGACAAACTGGAGAAGAGGCAGGCCCCAGAAATATTCAGATGAGCCTTCGCCTCACCTTCTGACGATTTGAACTCAGATAGACCGGGGCGCGATAATCTTCGCGCTCCGGTCATTTTGTTTTACCGGGTTATTTTTTTAGACGGCGAGTTCATTTTCGGCAACGGCTTCCATCATCGGGCTCAGTGCCAGGCATCAGCCAGGAAATTTGAGCCAGGAAACTTGTAAAAGAGCTTTCATGAGAAAAATCCTTGTTGTCCTTCTACCGGTGGCCTTATTCGCAGTGGTCCTGGCATCGGCTTCAGAAAACAATCAACGCCAATCACGTCCGGTGATCATGATTTCCATCGACGGATTGCGGCCCGACTATGTGTTCGAAGCGCAGCGCTACGGGCTCAAGATTCCTAATTTGCGTATGTTTGTGGAAAGAGGGAGCTATGCCTCCGGCGTCCACGGCGTTCTTCCGACCGTAACGTATCCCAGCCATACCACCCTGGTCACGGGGGTCTCTCCTGCAAAACACGGCATAGAAGCCAACACAACGTTTGATCCGTTCGAGCGCAATCTGGGGGGCTGGTATTGGTACGCTGAGGACATCAAAGTGCCCACCCTATGGGACGCCGCGGCGGAGGCGGGTATCACGACTGCCAACGTTCATTGGCCGGTCACCGTAGGAGCGCACATTACGTACAACCTTCCACAACTCTGGCGCACTGGGACGGAAGACGACCGCAAGCTGGTGCGCGCGCTCTCGACGCCGGGGCTGCTGGCATCCCTGGAACGGGAGCTTGGTCCTTATGTCGATGGCATCAGCGAAACCATTGAAGGCGACGAGAACCGCGCGCGGTTTGCCGTTCGCCTGCTTGAGCAGAAAAAGCCGGGCTTTATGCTTGCGTATTTCACCGCTCTCGATCACGTTCAGCATGAGACCGGTCCGCTGAGTCCGCAAAGCTTTGCCGTGCTGGAGCGAATCGACGCGATTGTTGGTCAGTTGTTGCAAACGGCGAAAGCGGCCTCCTCCGGCCGTGCCGTGGTTGCGGTTGTCTCGGATCATGGATTTGTTCAGACCACCCACGACGTGAATCTCGTTACCGCCTTTCGTGAGGCCGGCCTGATTCAGTTTGAATCGACGCAAGGCCAGCAAGAGAAGGTCAAGTCCTGGGATGCAGAACCGTGGATCAGTGGAGGTTCGGCTGCCATTGTCCTGAAAGACCCCGCTGACGCCCAAGTGTTGAGTAAGGTCAAAACCATGCTTGATAAGCTCACGTCCGACCCGGCGAACGGTATTGAAAGGGTCTTGGACCAGCGTGAAATGCACGAAATGGGTGGATTCTCCACCGCGGCTTTCGGCATAAGCTTGAAACCGGGGTACAAGTTCGGAGGAAATCGCTCAGGCGCCCTGGTGACCGGAACGCAGGTAAGCGGGATGCACGGATACCTGCCGTCTTTGCCTGAAATGCGCTCCGTGTTCTTTATTCTAGGACCGGGTGTGGTGGAAGGCCGGCAGCTTGGCGAGATCGACATGCGCGACATCGCCCCGACCATGGCCCGTTTCCTGGGGATATCGCTGAAGAATGCTGAAGGTAAGGCATTATTTCCTATAAACTAGTCTTAATTCAAAAATGACTTGGCCTGCACACAACCCTAGCTTCGGAAATATCGAAAATCACCATCGATCAGGTTCGATTGCTTGCAACATTCGAGCTTGGTATGTTAAACACGAGACATGCGCAACTGGATGCGCGAGCGCATGAAGCGCCGTAAGAAAAAATCAACCGAGAACGAAACCGAGGCGACCGGAAAGGTTGGTCAGCAAAAGCCTCCGGTAGACGATCTCCACCCCGAACCGCTGGTGCCCACCTACGATGACGTTGATCGTGGGACGGAACTTGACTCGGCTCATGCAGCCCATGAAGCTGACGAGGCAGATGAGGCGCAGCCCCATAATGTTGACGAAGCTGACGAAGAGGCCGAAGCTGCAGAGGATGCTGCGGAAGCTGTCCAAGCGGCGGCCCTTCCTGACGAGCCGAGGATAGTGACCGAGGTTCAGCCTGAGTCAACCTCCACGCCGCCACCCGGTGTGCCCGAAGAGCCAAAGCCGCTGCCCAAGGCAGGGAAGAGCGCCCGCGCTCCCAAGGGCGTGGTGGTATTGGCGATTGGCTTGCCAGGGTCAGGGAAGACAACATGGTTCAAGCGCCGCGGTGTGACTCCGCTTTCAAGCGACCTGCTGCGCACCATCCTTTTTGACGACATTACCGAGCATCGGTACCAGGGCTTGGTCTTTTCCACTCTGCGCTCCCTGTTGCGCGCTCGTTTGATCGCGCGCATGCCGTGGAACTATGTGGATGCGACAAACTTAGCGACCCATGAGCGGCGGCAATGGATCAAGATGTCCAAGGGCTTTGGTTACGATGTGCACGCGGTATTTTTTGATGTACCGCTTGAAGTTTGCCTTGAACGGAATCGTCAGCGCGAGCGCCAAGTCAAGGAAGATGTCATCCAGCGCATGGCGGTCAAGCTGAAAGCACCGTCGTTCGAGGAGGGCTTCTCGAAGATTACCGTGGTGCGGGTAAAGCGTGCTGCGGTGCCAGAACCCGCAGGCTAGTCCACCACAGGCGAGAGCTTCCGAAGGGTAAGAGCTTCATATAGAGAACTGCGCCTGAGAACGTAGCT
>DATGIO010000069.1:0-27224 GCA_035295685.1 Candidatus Angelobacter sp. | reverse complement strand
TGGTGGCTTTAATATGTCCGGAACAGACTCAAAGGCCGGAGGGCCGGACTATCTACTATTGTTTAGCCAGGCCAAGTCTGTTGGCGAGAAGCTTGGTGAAACCCGGAGCTAGGATATCCAAAATCCCGGTGCCATCGGAGCAAGTCTGACAGCCGTATTCGCAGATCAGAAATTTTTGGCCCTGGAGATGGGTGACCTTGTTTTTGGCTTCCCCCAAAAAAATATCAATCCAGTATCCGGCGGTAGTGCATCCCAACTTCATAGCGTTTTCGGCACTGCTGTATGCTGTTTGTATGGTTCTAGTGCGGCTTTCTTCGCCGGAAAAAGCCGCGCAGCGATTTTGATTCCTGTTGATGCCCATGCTGAAAACGCTTAGGGAAAGACACAACTTAATTTGACTTTGTTCTGAAAGGTGCCTCAGAATAGATGCAGCCTGGGTGGGCTGTTTTCCACAAGCAGCGAAAGTTCCCTCTGCAGACGGCGCTTGGATAAATCGTGGCGCGCCAGCCTTCAAGGACACAAATTCTATGGCCAAGATTCTTTGTGTAGACGATGAACCGTACGTCGTTACTCTGAAGTGTGCCATTCTCGAATCCGCGGGGCACACTGTAACAGCATCGACTTCCGCCCGCGATGCCATCGAGAAAATCATGAGCAATGTTTACGATGCCGTAGTTACCGACTGGCGCCTTGGCGATGCCAGCGGACGCGCCGTGGTTCAGGCGGCGAAGGGCACCAGCAGTACCCCTGTTGTTGTGGTCTCCGGCTATGTGGCCGAAGCTTTCCAGGCGGCGGAACCGCTGGCCGACCTTTATCTCGAAAAGCCGGTAAACCCGGAAGAGCTGGTTACGATCGTGAATGAGTTATTGAAAAACGGCGCTACTTCCCGGTAAACACATCACGCGTAGATTGTGGGGAAATCTACGCCTGCTGCGAATTGGGCATGGGAAAGTAGTGTTTTCACGCCGCCCGGAACCTCGAAAACACTCCGGTCATTTTGCTTGGACGAACCCTGCCCAGCGAATTTCTACCGGGTCGTGCTCGCTGCCACTGAGGTGGCTGCCGCTTCGGCCAGGATTCGATGATGGATCGTAAACAGCGCCAGTTCAAGCCTGTCTGAGACGCCAATCTTGTCGTAGACATTGCGCAGGTAGTTTTTGATGACCTGCTCGGTTGTGCCCAGCTGATTTGCAATCTCTTTGTTCTTGTAGCCCTGAACGATCAAGGCCACGATCTTCAGTTCCTTGGCGGTGAGGCGGTCTCGCACGCGCGCGCCTACAAGATCGTTTTCGGCGGTCTCTTTGCTTTCGTGCGTGTCCTGCACCCAGGTTTCGCCCTTGTTTACTTTGCGCACGCATTGCACCAGCGCCTCGCCGCTCACATTGCGGTAGAGGACTCCGTGTACGCCATTGGCGAGAAAATGCCGGGAATCTTGCCCCGTATCCGCGATGAGCACCAGTTTGGTCTTGAATTTTCTGGCGGCGTCCACCACAGTTTGCAGGCTGGGATGCATGTCGTTGCTGAAGATCATGACGGAGGCGTGAAATTTCTCCAGCGCCATAATCATCTTTTCCGCATTCTCGGCCTGCGCCACAATGCGTAAATCGTCTTCAACAGCCAGGACTTTTGCGGCTCCTGTGCGGAAGATTGCTTGGTTATCGGCCAAAATGATCTTCAGCATCTACTTGGTTCCTTTGTTCTTGCGGATGAATTTGTATTGGTCGATCACACAAGCCACGCCGTTCCGGGCCTTTTTCCCTTTGGCGCCCTTTGCGTTTGCCTCGCTCCGGACGACCCGGCCCGTACAGTGAACTTCCACATCGCCGGGTGTGCCCAGGACTTTGGCTGGAAGTGTGATGTCAAATTCGATGGGTGAGCCGACCGCCAGATCGGTATTGGCTAAGATGTAAACACCCGCGGCGCTTACGTTCGCGGTTGTTCCCTTGTCTTCGGCGGCGCCTTCTTTTTGCCGGATGCGAATCGGCAACTCTACGGGGAACCGCTTTCCTGTCCTTCCTTCTGACATTTGCCTCCTCAAACGGCCCTACCCAGGCAAGGCGGGCTTACATCGTCACAGTAGGGGGAGAAAATTTCTTCTGGTTTATATATCACGAAACATTCAAGCTGGACACATTATTCGGATACGTACCAAGTATATACAATCGCTATACCCCTACCTTCCGTGAGACAACCGCAAACGCTATGTGTTTTGCCGGAGTTTTCTCCCGATATTGCCTGAGTCCCAACAGGGTGATTGCGGCTCGTGTACTCGATGCGGGCAGCGAACCTTACTTCGTTTTTTTGCCGGCTTGATGAACTCTCGCCCGGATTTTCGCCGCACTTCCCGAGGTCATCCCCATGGCCGATTCACCGATTGATTCATTCGATCCATTCATCGATCGCGGTGTTCCTGCGCGATTTGGTCCTGAATGAAGAAAGCGTGAATCAAGAATCCCGCATGAAGACATCGCGAATAAAGACAAATGAAGAAACGTGCATTGTGGCATAGAGATTTTTCCAGTCTTTGGCGAGGAATGGTTTCACGGATGGAGCGGAATCAAGCCAGCGTGGAAAGGCCGTGTTCTGAATAGGGCTAGGGTTATGATCCGCCCGCCGTGAATGTATCGTTTACTGCAGATTTGCCGCCGAACGCGCACGCCAATTTATACCCAAGCGCAAGTCCCAGGAGCCCGGCGGCGGCAGCCGCCGGCCACAAGTGTTCGCGGACGTTTCGCTTCACATCCAGTTTTTCCTGCACGGTCTGCCGCAACATCGTTACGGTGTCGTGAAGAAGATGGCGCTGGTGCGCCGCGCGGGCTTCCAGCACTTCAACGGGCATTCTGTAACTCATGCGCGCCGAGCCTCCTTCTGGACCCACATCTGATCTTCTCGTAGCACGCTCAGGGTACGCTGCGGAGCAATGCCGGCCGAGCGTATCTGTTTGTAGGCCATCCAGCCCAGGACTCCACCGGCTAGCAGGAATACAAGTGTTACGATCAACCCGCCCAAAAACCATGTATACGGACCTGAAGCGAACCATGCCTGAACCAGGGCAACCAGAGTGAAGGTGAGAGTGAACCAGCTGGTCACGATCAGGATGGCCGCCGCGGCGAGCGATGGAACGCAGCGTTTCCATGTATGAACTTTTTCTTGAAACTCGGTCTTGAGGATCTGGACACGGGTCTGAAAAATTTCCTTCAGCTCTTCTTTGGTTTCCGACAGCACAGCGCCTATCGACTTTTCTTTATGCACGGCGCGCCCTCCAGATTCCGATTCCGGCTCCCACGAAAATCCCCAGGACGGCTGCGGCCGCCACAACATGCAGTGGCTTATCCTCGGTAAATTGCCGCAGGCGTTCTTCCCTCGACGTTCCGGTCGATGTTCCGATCGGCGTTCCAATGAAGGAACCGCGATCTTGTACACGAGCCGCAATGGATCGGCGCGCCTGCTCGCCAAGACTCTTGAGCCTGCCCGGCGTTTGTCGTATCGCGGCGAAGATATGGCCGGCCGCGCTGCCGATCTGGACAGCCCGTCTTTCAACGGACTTTCCCGCAGAGGAATATGCTCTGCGGGAGATGAGGTCTTCTGTGCCGTGTCCGTTGGAGGGATACACATGGATGCGAGCAGCGCCTGGACGACGGTTTTCCGTTTCAGCCATCAGCGAACACTCCCTTGGTCCGGTTGATTTGCGGAAGCAGGGACATTTTCTGTGATGTCGGATTTTCACCTTGTGTTGGCAGATAGCCCTTTGTTGAACCTGGCTGAACCTGGCCGCTAAGCTCCCACGCAACGGACGGGTCAAAATCTCGGCAAAACGAGCTCCGTGAACAGACGTCGGCAAACGGTATTTCTTGACCTTTGCGCATGAGGCGCAAATTCGCTTTTTGGTGGAGGAGGGTGAAGCACTAAGCCTTGATTCCGGTGCAGTTTAGAGGTTTGGATCGCTCAAAGGTTTATTTTTGTAAAGCAAACCGTTTTAGGTCGGGATACGATATTTTAGGTTTCATAGGAGCACTGCTTCCGCTCCTATGGGAAACGGAAGTTACTACTCTTCTGACCTCGCCTTATCCTTGTAAGTCATTGACAGTAAATATACTTAATAAGTTATTGAAGATTGGTAATGAAGATGCATTGCAAACTCTGAAACTTTTGAGATAAGAGCTCCCCAGTAGAGGGAGGAAAGAGAATTTTGAACGAAAGGATACTCTTTTTACCAATGAAACGAAGTTTAGTTCTAGCGATCATTGCTCTGTTCTGTGCGACTGGCTTGGCGATTGCCCAGACAGCTACAACAGGGCAGGTAACGGGTAAAGTGACTGACCCGTCCGGCGCCGTAATCAGCGGTGCTTCAGTAACCATAAAAAACACCGGCACCGGCACTTCTGAGGTCACTAAGACCAACGATTCCGGGCTCTATAGCTTCTCGTTCCTACAGCCGGGAAGCTATTCCTTGACGATTGCCGCTCAGGGTTTTCAAACGGTAACCCAGAATGTGAGCGCCAGCATCGGCTCGGCGGCTACCGTGAACACCAAACTTGCAATCGCCACGGGCGCAGAGGTCGTTGAGGTTACTACCCAGTCGGCATCGGTTGACACCGAAGATGCCAACCTGACCACCACATTTAATGGCAACGCTGTGGCGACTTTGCCGAACCCTGGCAACGATCTTTCCGCAGTAGCTTTGACCGCTCCCGGTGTCGTAATGAATACAACTGGTGGATCGCAATTCGGCGGAGGAAATTTCTCTGTCTATGGCTTGCCCGCGACTTCCAACCTGTTTACTTACGATGGCGCCAACGACAACGATCCATATTTCAACGTCAACAACAGCGGAGCCGTTAACCTGACCTTGGGTTTGAACGACGTGCAGGAAGCTGCCGTCGTGAGTAACGGATATAGCGGTACCTACGGGGGTGGCGCTGGAGCGAACATCAACTATATTTCAAAATCCGGAAGCAACCAGTTTCACGGCAACGCGGAATACTGGTGGAATGGCCGGGCGATGAATGCCAACTCGTTCTTTAACAATGAGAACGGCGCTCCGCGTAACTTTGTCAATGCGAACCAGTGGGCCACGTCGTTTGGCGGTCCGATTAAGAAGGACAAAGCGTTCTTCTTTGTCGATTACGAAGGAATCCGTCTCGTGATTCCCTCGCCGACCTCCGTCAACGTTCCAACGCCAGGGTTCGCGAATGCGGTTCTAGGCAACCTTGCGGCGAACGGCTTGAATGCATCTCTTCCTCTTTACCAGTCGATGTTTAAACTCTTTGCCGGCGCGCCGGGAATTGGAAGGGCCCAGAATACCCTGCCTTTCAGCGGTTGCGGTACCTTGACCGATCCGAACACGGGTGTGCATAGCCAGCTCGTAACGACCGTGAACGGGTCTGCTTTTGGTCCGGCAAACCCTTGCGCCCTGAATTTCCAGGGTGGATCTTCCGCACACACCAACGACTATTTGTGGGTGGGCCGCTACGACCAGAATTTGACCAAGGACGATTCACTCTTCGTTCGCGTTCAGCACGAAGTCGGGTCCCAGGCCACGTTTACGGATCCCCTCAGCGCAGCCTTCAACGCAGTCAGCGCCCAGCCCGAATGGCAGAGCCAGGTGAGCGAAACCCATACGTTCGGAGCTAACAAGGTCAATAATCTCGTGCTCTCGATGCAGTGGTACAGCGCTCTGTTTACCTTCCAGAACCCGGCGCAGGAAGCATCTACCTTCCCGCAGCTGGTCACGGTGGCCGACGGTACTCTTCAAACCGTCAACGCCTTAG
The DNA here is from genome assembly GCA_035295685.1 of Candidatus Angelobacter sp. Classification (GTDB taxonomy): domain Bacteria; phylum Acidobacteriota; class Terriglobia; order Terriglobales; family Acidobacteriaceae; genus Angelobacter. Next base: position 21,453 of record DATGIO010000069.1, on the reverse strand, counting down.
GAAACCTGTTTCCGCAAGGCCGTAACGTCACGCAGTACAGCCTCGCCGATGATTTCAGCTGGGCCAAGGGGCGTCATAACTTCAAAGTTGGATTCAGCTATCGTCGCGACGATGTAAGCGATCATAACTTCACCGGAACGGTTCCCGCGATTACGCTCGGTACTTTGCAGGATTTCGTGAACGGAAATACCGGCACCAATATCGTACAGAACTTCCCAACGACCACGGACGTGCCCATATCGCTCTACCAGCTTGGTTTCTATGGCGCTGACGATGTTCGGGTAACTTCCAACTTGAAGCTGACTTTGAGCTTGCGTTTTGACCATCTCTCCAACCCGGTTTGCCAGACCAACTGCTTCCAGCGTTTGGCGTCGCCGTTCCAGACTCTGGACCACGCCGGCCCTGTCGATCAGGCCATTCTGACCGGACAGCATAACGCGTTTCCGTCCGTGACGTCCGTTCTGACTCAGCCAAGGGTTGGTTTTGCCTGGTCTCCCATGGGCAACAACAAGACTGTTGTGCGTGGCGGATTCGGAGTCTTCGTAGATACGCTTCCCACCGGCGCGATCGATAGCTTCCTGCAGGCCGCTCCGCTCGATCCGCAATTCTCCGTGAACACCCCAACTGGCGGTACGGCCCAGATCGGTAGCCTGCTGAACCAATTGGCTGCCAACAATGCCCAGTTCCGCAGCAATTTTGCCAGTGGCGGAGCGGTTCCGGCATTCAATTTCTACAACTCAACCGCTGTCAAGGTGCCCCGCTATTACGAGTGGAGCCTTGAAGTTCAGCATACCCTGCCGTGGCATAGCTCGATGACCGTAAAGTATGTTGGCAACCACGGTGAGCACGAGGAAATCTCCGATGGTTCCCTGAATGCTTTCCAGGCAAGAGATGGGAATGGTAATCCAATACCTTTCGCAAACTTCCCTGTGAACGCTCCCGATTCACGGTTTGGCGTCGTTTCTCAGCAGGCGAACATCGCGAACTCCAACTATCACGGATTGGTAACTACCTTCCAGCACAGCATGACCGGTGGAATCCAGTTCCAGGCCAGCTATACCTATAGCCACTCTCTGGACGAGATTTCCAACAACTCTCTCTCTCCGTTCGGAGTGAGTACTCCTACCTTTGTCGATGTGATCTTCCCGCAGGATTCGAACAACATCCGTAAATTCAACTACGGTAGCTCCGATTACGATTTGCGTCACTCCTTCAATGCGAACTATGTTTGGAGCGATGCGATTCGTCATCTGACGAGCTGGGGGCCGAATGCGCTGGTGAAGGGATGGACTTTTGCTGGTACCGTCTTCGTGCACAGCGGATTCCCCTTCACGCCCTACAGCAGCAACGTAACCCAGGGGCTTTTGGCTAGCCAATTCGGTCTTGGCGTGCAATCCGTCTTTGCCGCTGTAACGGGTCCGACTTCGCGCGTCTGCGGTCCTTCGGGAGCGCAGTTGAATACTCCCTGCTTTACTTCCACCAGCTTTACCGATCCGACTGGGACTTTTGCTCCCGCAACCCGTAACCAGTTCCGTGGCCCCGGCTTTGTGGACACCGATATGAATGTGGAAAAGGCGTTCGCCCTGCCCGGCTGGGAAAAGAGCCAGTTGACGGTGGGAGCGCGGTTCTTCAACCTTTTCAACCATCCCAACTTTGCGCTGCCGGTTAGCAACATCGACAACAGCCAGTTTGGTCGCATCTTGAGCACTGTCAGCACCCCAACCAGCATCTTTGGTTCTGGTCTGGGCGCCGACGCTTCGCCAAGGTTGATCCAGTTGGAAGCCAAAATCGTTTTCTAAACAACTAAAACAAACTACCAACCAAAATGGCCTCAACGAAAGTTGAGGCCATTTTGTTCATAGGAAAGTTCCCCGCCGATTTCAAGTTCTAACCCCGCTGACATTCCCCACACCTTCATTGGACTTCCACGTTTGGATACGGCTCTGCTACCTAGGGACTTGCTCCATCGTCACAGTTTGAGCGGGAGTTGCGGAACCTTTCATTTTTTATACTTTTGTTCTCTTGAAAATATGAAATTAGGTAGATATAGATTTAAATCTCATGAATCATATTTTTAAATATATGATTTTATGATATAAATTCGCGCTTCCTATGTGGCGCGCCTCCTGCAGAGGGAGATGGGGCTGTTTGTTACTTGAAGGGCGAACCCTCCTTAGTTGTGTTCGATAGTTGCATTCGAAGAGATCTCATTTCTCGGATTAAAAAACTTAAAGCTTTAGAGAACAAACTGCTGGAAAGGCGGATAAAGGGAATGAAGTTCAGATCCTGTTATTCAGTAATTCTGAGTCTTGCCGTTTTGGTTGCAGGTGCGGCACTTTCGTGGGCGCAGTCCACGGTTTCCACTGGCAGCGTTCAAGGAACGGTCACCGATCCGAATGGAGCGGTGGTGCCAAACGCAAATATTGTAGTTACAAATAGGGCGACCGGTCGGGCGCTCAAGCTGGCTACCAATTCTTCAGGCACGTTTTCTTCCGGCGCCCTGATCCCGGGCGATTATGAAGTTCGGGTCGAAGTGGCCGGTTTTCAAACGGCTGTGACCACCGTTCCCGTGCAGGTTGGCGTTGTGGCCTCTGTCAATACAAAGCTCACAGTCGGAAAAACATCGGAAATGGTTGAGGTCTCCGGGTCGGCGGTTCAGGTGAATACCGAACAGTCCACGGTGCAAGGCGTGTTGACAGCCCAGCAAATCGACAATCTGCCGGTGAACGGGCGCAATTTCCTCGATCTCGCCCAGCTAGAGCCCGGAGTACAGATTCAGGACGGCGGTAATTTCGACCCTACGAAAAATGGATATTCTTCTATCTCCTTTGGCGGCAGGTTCGGTCGTACAGCGCGCATCGAGGTTGACGGCATCGATATCAGCGACGAGACCGTGGGAACTACCACGCAAAACATTCCGGCAGGAGCCATTCAGGAATTTCAGGTCAGTCAGTCATCCTTGGATCTATCCACTGAATTAACCTCGTCCGGCGCAGTCAACGTTGTGACGCGATCGGGAAGCAACAAATGGCATGGCGAAGGCTTTTATCTTTTCCGTGACCACAGCATTGCCGCCGATATTGGGGATCATGACATTCCCTTTCAGCGGAACCAGTTTGGTGGGCGGCTCGGCGGCCCCATCGTCAAAGATAAGCTGTTCTTTTTCTTCGATGCAGAGCGAGTCAAGCAGGATCTGATCAACCAGGTTGCCACCGGCGACGCATTTACCAATCTGGCCGCCGGCTTCAATTCTCCTTTCCGCGATACGAATGGCATTGCCAAGCTCGATTGGCAGGTCAAGCCCGACAACTATCACGTCTTCTATCGCTTTTCCTATGAGCAGAATCGGGCTGTCAAAGCTTTCGTGCCAAACGCCTTTCAGCCCTTTGCCAACGTAGACCATACCCCAGTGCACGTCGGCGGCATCGATTTCAACACCGGCAGCTATACCCACGCGGTTCGTTTCGGGTTTACGAAGTTCAAGAACGGGATTACCGACGCCGTAGCCGGCAGCAATATTTTCAATCCGGCGCCTGGCATTGAGCTGGCGATCGGCGGCGATCCCAATTGCCTTGGCAATGCTTTCGATCCCTTCTGCTCGGGGCCCAATTTTCTGGCTCCGCAAAAGACCTATCAGGCCAATAGCCAGGTAAAGTATGACGGCAGCAAGACGATTAAGTCCCACATCATTCGCTATGGATTTGGCTACAACCACATTCAGGGTGGAGGATTTGCGGAGTTCTTAGGTCTTGGTCCGGCGGTCTCCTCGCCGGTTTCTTCGATTGCCAGCGGCGTTCTGCCTTGCACCGCGCCGGGACAATTGAATTGCGTATCGAACGCCTTCCCTGGTGGACTCAGCAACCCGCTGAACTACCCGGTTGAGACGGTTACGCTTGGCAATGGAATTGGATTTTCTTCGGAGAAACCAGCCTTCGGCTTGCCGGGCGGAGGATTGGGGCCGGATAACCGGATCCAGTGGTATGTCGGAGATTCCTGGAAGGTCACGCAACGTCTCACTCTCACCTATGGTTTGCGATACGTCCACGATACCGGCCGCACCGATACCGATCTCGGACCGCTCCCGCTCTTGAATCAACTCAGTCCGGGGCTCGGCAATACGGTCAGGACGCCGGCGGCCAACTTCGCACCCCAGCTTGGGTTTGCATGGGATCCAACCAGCAGCCGCAAGACGGTGATTCGTGGCGGAGCCGGTCTTTATTACGAAAACTCAATCTTCAACAACAACCTGTTTAATCGTCCTGGCAGATTGGCCCAGGGACTTTTCCTCAACACCCCTCCCGCCTGCTCCAACGGTAATCCCGCCAGCGTTGCCCTGCCTGGAGGACCAACCGTGACTCCTTCATTCTGTGGTCAGACGATTGGAAGTGTTTTCCCCCAGATCATCCAGTTGCAGCAGCAGCTTCAGGCTGCCACCACGGCCGCCGGCCCCGCTGTGAATGCTGGATTTGTAGGCAATACGCAGAGCGCTTTCGGTGGCGTCGTGCTGTTTGCGCCCAACTACCAGACTCCGCGCTCCGTTCAGATGAACATCGGCTTGCAGCACGAGTTTGCCAAGGGCGTCGTACTGACCGCCGACTATATAAGGAACGTAGAGACGCATAGCTTGCTGGCGATCGACCAGAATCATGTCGGCGATGTGCGCTTCTTCAATTTGGCGGCGGCCAACGCCGCAGTGAGTGCCACCAACACCAAGTTTGGTTGCGCCAGCGTCGATTGCTCCATCGGAAAGGGCGCCACCATCGCAGACTATGTGGCAGCCGGCCTTGGTTCTGGAACGGAATCCTGCGCGGGCGGCCCCTGTCCTACCGCCGCATTCGCAGGCAAGAATTCCAATTTCGGCGTCGTGCAAATGCTCGAACCGATCGGACGCTCCGTCTATAACGGTTTGCAGACATCGATTCGTGCAAATGTGGCTAACCCGATTACGGGAATCAAGAATCTGAGCTGGCAGTTCTCGTATTCTTTCTCCCGCTTCGTCGGCGCCGCTCGCGATGGAGACTTCATCAACACTGCAACGGACAACAATAACCCTACGTCGTTTATCGGTCCGAACGCCTTAGACCGTACTCATCAGTTCTCCTTTGGCGGCTATCTGGACCTGCCTTGGTCGGTGCGCTTCGGCGCTGTCTCCCACTTCTATAGCCCTTTGCCTGTCACTCTGCTTCTTCCAACAAGCGCAGGTGGAATCTTCTCGTCGGACGTGACCGGCGACGGATCGGGCGATGGCAGCGGGGTCTATCCACAGGGCGATGTGCTCCCCGGCACCAATATTGGCGCGTTCGGTCGGGGTGTCTCGGCGAGCGGGATCAACAACGTAATTACCAACTACAACAACGTCAAAGGCAACACGCCTACTCCCGCCGGTCAGGTGTTGCTCAACAACAACGTCCTGACGCTGAGCCAGCTTCAGAAGCTTGGGGGCGTCCAGCAGCCGCTGGCCCTTGCTCCGAACGGCCAGACCGGACTGGATTGGCTGCGCGCCCTGGACTTGAAGTTAAGCTGGCCTAAGCAACTCAAGGAAGGCTTGACGATTGAGCCCAGCGTTTCTGCCTACAACGTGCTCAACTTTGCCAACTTCGATGCGCCCGGCGCTACGCTGAGCGGCATCCTGAGCGGTACGCCCGGTTCTGTGAATGGAACGACCCAGGCGGACCGGAACAATGGCCTTGCTCCAACCCGCACCTCGGTTGGCTCGGGCGTATTCGGTATCGGCTCACCGCGCGTGATTGAATTTGGTTTGAAATTGGATTTCTGATTTCAAACTGCGCAATCTGCAATAGGAGCCGCCTTCTTGATCTCAAGAGGCGGCTTTTTTCCTTGTGCATTGTGACCAGCCCCAGATGGATCACTAGGTGTCTCACAAAGAGGGCAAGCCCCGCTTGTGAGGGAATGCTTGGAACCGCACTTCCGATGGGCCTTACTTGCCTGTTTAGAGATAGCCTGTTTAAATACGGCCTGTGTAAATACAGGCCTGTTAAAAAGAGGGCAGGTTCAAAAGTCTGCATGATGCTCGTGGCTTTTTCACGCCCGCAATCGGCCTTTGGTTGATTCTGTTACTCCATCCTCAACGCCTGTGTGGGCTCAATCCGGCATGCTCGTAGTGCTGGCGCCATGCTGGCGAATAGCGCCGTCAGCATAAGACTGCCGATCATTACACCAAAGACTGCGGGATCCACAGGGCGCGTTCCGTAAAGGAGCGACTTGATCAGCATGCCCGCAGCGATTCCGCCGGCCGACCCGAGAGCCAACCCAACCGCGACCGGCTTCAGTCCATCGGTCAGGACCAGGCGCAGGAGCTCGCCTCGCTGCGCTCCCAGCGCCATGCGGATTCCAAACTCGGTCATGCGTTGCGACACCAGGTAGGAAAGAACGCCGTAGAGTCCCACGGCTGCCAGCAGTAGCGAGAGCACAGCGAAGGCCAGCACCAGCGTCGCGCTGAAGCTCTCGCTGACGGTGGACTGTCCTACGATTTGCGGAAAAGTCAGCACGTCATACACTGGCAGCGCCGGATCAAGCGCCGCAATCTGCTTTTGGATTGGGATTGAAAGCGTGAGCGGATCGCCTGACGCATGGACCACCAGCGTGGCGCTGCCTGCCCGGCGTGGCGTGCCGATGAAGATTGGGAAATAGGCAGTTGGATTGATGGTGGCCCCAACCTCGTGGAGCGTGTTGCCCACTACGCCGATAATCTCGAAATTCTCCGGTTTCATCTGCCATTGCCAGGTAAGGTGCTTCCCGAGGGGGCTTTCCCCTGGAAAATATTGGTCTGCCATCTTCTTGTTGATGACGATGAAATGCGCCCGGTCGAGCCTTTCTTGCTCCGTAAAATATCGCCCGCTCAATAAGGGGATTTGCAGAGCTTTAAAGTAGCCCGGATCGGCCGTGCGGTAAAGCGCATCTTGATCCAGCATGGAGTGGTTTTGCGCCGGATGTTCGGGAATGATGAAAACCTGGTCGCCTTCGTAGCCGCCCCCCGGCGGGGTGGAAACCAGCCCTGCCGCAATCACGCCTGGCATAGTGCGAACGCGTTGCAGCAACGATTCGTGAAAGGCGACGACCATCTCCGGCTTGTTGTACTGCATTTCGGGAAGGCCATATTTAAGAGTCAGCACATTGTCGGTGAGGCAACCCAGGTCTGCCGTGCGCAATTGCAGGAAGCTCTTGAACAGAAGCCCTGCACTCACGAGAAGTACCACGGTAAGCGCGATCTCGGCCGTCAGCAGTGCTTTACGGAGACCTGCCCGCGAAGCGCTGCCGCCGATTGCCCGCGACGAATCTTGCAGCGCGGTAATGAGAGCGGTGCCTGTGGCCGAGATTGCGGGTACCAGGCCCGCCACCAGCGCCGCCACCAGAACCATGGCGATGGAGAATCCGAGCACTGTGGCATCGAGGTGAATGGCGTCGGCCCGCGGCAGGTCCCGCCAATGTGTGGCGAGCCAGTGCGTCGCTGAATATGCCAGCGACAATCCCAACGTTCCCCCGATCAGGCAAATGAGAAGACTTTCCATCATTTGCTCGCGAATCAGGGTGAGTCGGCCTCCACCGAGGGCTCCGCGAATGGCCACTTCCTTGCGCCGGGCCGAGGAGCGCGCCACCAGCAGGTTGGAGAGATTCAGGCAGGCAATCAGGAGCATGCACCCCACGGCGGCCATCAACACGAGCAGTGGAGTCTTTATGTCGCGAACTACATCTTCGATCATGGGCCGCGAAATCGCCTCTTCCGCCACTGGGCGGCCCTGGTTCGCCATGTGGATCTGGTACTGCAGTGTGCTCACCTGTTGGGTAGCGGCTTGCGCCGTCACGCCTGCTTTCAGCCGGGCGACCACGTAGCTCTGATGCATGTCATGGGGAGGAGCTTCATCAATCGGAAAGCTGGCCGCGTAGGGAACCCACAGTTGGACAGTTGGGTTGGGGTAGGTGAACGCCTTTGGCAAGACGCCGATAACCGTGTACGGGTTTGCGTCGAGATGAATCTGCTGGCCGACAATCGACACATTACCGCCAAACCTTCTTTGAAACAGGCTCCATGAGATCAATACCACCTTCCGCGCTCCCGGGCGATCTTCGTCAGGAGTGAAGGCTCGGCCATAGGCGGGCTGAATGCCCAGGACCGAAAGCAGGTTCCAGGAGCCGGCGGCGGCTGTCACCACCTCTGGCATCTCCACATGCTCTCCCGCAAGATTGCAACCCCACCACCGCCAGGCGGCCATGTCCTGAAAACCGTTGGTCTTCTCGCGCCAGTCGTAGAAGTCTCCCGGAGCCACCACGTTGTATCCATTCAAGCTCGGCAACGTATTGCGAAAGTGCTCATACACCATCACCAATTTGTTCGGCTCAGCAAAGGGCAAAGGGGCCAGCAGCACCGATCGCACAATCGTAAACAGAGAGGTGGTTGCGCCAATGCCCAGCGCCATCACCGCGACTGCCAGCGCCGCAAATCCCGGAGACCGCCGCAGGGTTCGCGCGGCGTAGCGAATGTCCCGCCAGGTCTTGGCCAGCCCGTTCCAGCTCCACGAAGATTGTGCTTCCTCGCGTAGTAGGGTTGGATTGCCGAAGAGGCGCAGCGCTGCGGAACGCGCCTCAGACGGTCCCATTCCTACGGCAACGTTCTCCGCGATTTGCTGCTCCAGGTGGAATGCAAGCTCTTGGTCCAGGCGCGCTGCGGCGTGGCGGCGCCCGAAAAGCATTAGGATCTTCATGCGAAGTTGCTGGGTCCAGCGCATTGAGTGCTCCTTTAACCGGCTATCCTGCGGTCTCCACCACCAGGTCGATGGCGGCGGAAAGGCGTTTCCAGCTTTCCTTTTCCTTTTCTAGCTGCGCGCGGCCTGCGGCCGTCAGGAAATAGAACTTGGCCTCGCGCCCTGTCTCGCTCTCGCCCCACTTGGCGCGGATCCAGCCTTGCTGCTCCAGGCGGTGCAGGGCGGGATACAGCGACCCCTGTTGCACCTGCAGCACTTCATTCGAAATCTGCTGAATGCGCTTGGCGATCGCCCAGCCGTGCTTCGGCTCAAGAGAAATGGTTTTCAGGATCAGAAGGTCGAGCGTGCCCTGCACTAAATCATTCGGCTTTGCCATACTATGATTATCTACAATAGTGATTGTAGATTGTCAAGGTATCGGCTTTTTGGGCGCTTTTGGTTCGCAGGTTGAGTCGACCTGGGTGAATTCTCTTAGCGATCATCCACGCGGTCTGGAGCCTTGATTTTCAGGGATGACGATGAAGCTGGCGCAACTGTGGAAGAGCCGCCCTTCAGGGCGGCATTGACGGTGCAACAAAATTTCATGCCTTGGGAGGTTTCTATCCTAGCTTAGGTTTTTGTCTTAGGCTTTGACTCTCTGAACACAACCTGTTGTGGTCATGAAAAGACGATTTTGGAGCTCTCACGCAGACTCTTTAGCCCCCGCGCTTCATCAATTCGTGGTATCTAGAAGCCTGGTTACGTAGGCATCGCCAAGGGGTGCCAATCGTGTGTGATAATGTCTTTCATCCTCGGCCACCCATGGTCGTGGAACTCGTAAGCTAGCATGAAAAGACAGAGCACGCCTGCCCGGCAATTAAGCGTTTTCCTGTGCCACTCTTCTGGCGATAAACCTCAGGTTCACGAGCTATACAAACGTCTTAGGCAAGACGGTTTTGCGCCTTGGTTGGATGAAGAAGATTTGATCGCAGGCCAAGATTGGCGCGCAGAAATTCCAAAAGCCGTTCGCGCTTCCGACGTAGTGCTCGTATGCCTATCCAAGTCCTCCATAACCAGAGAGGGGTATGTCAACAAGGAAATCAAGCTTGCGCTCGATATCTCAGACGAAAAGCCTGTCGGCACAATCTTTATCATCCCCGTTCGTTTTGAAGAGGTTGGCGCACCGGAGCGTCTACAACATTGGCATTGGGTTAACTTGTTTGAGGAGGGCGGCTACAAGCGGCTGCTGCGTGCTCTGCGGGTTAGGGCGGTTGAGTTAGGCATCGTTGTTGCAGAGACTTCACTAACTAAAGCACAACAACGAATTCAAGCTGCCCTCAATTCCAGCCACACAATCCTCGACCTTAGCGGGATAGAGCTGACGGCCATCCCGGAGGAGTTGAGCCAGTTGGCTAAATTGAGGGTGCTCAACCTTAGCGGAAACCGGCTAACCGCCATCCCGGTGGAACTGAGCTATCTGGCTAAATTGGAAAGTCTCTATCTTGGCGGGAACCAGTTGACTGTCATACCGGCGGAACTGAGCCATCTGGCTAAATTGGAGGGTCTCGACCTTAGCGAGAACCGGTTGACGGCCATACCGGCGGAGCTGGGCCAGTTAGCTAAATTGGAGGTGCTCAACCTTAGCGAGAACCAGTTGACGGCCATACCGGCGGAGTTGAGCCAGTTGGCCAATCTGAAGGATCTTCATCTTTGGAAGAACCAGTTGACTGTCATCCCGGTGGAGCTGGGCCGGTTAGCTAATCTGCAGGAGCTCTATTTTTGGAAAAACCAGTTGACAGCCATACCGGCGGAGTTGAGCCAGTTGGCCAATCTGAAGGCGCTCGACCTTAGCGGGAACCAGTTGACTGTCATACCGGCGGAACTGAGCCATCTGGCTAAATTGGAGGGTCTCGACCTTAGCGAAAACCAGTTGACTGTCATACCGGCGGAACTGAGCCATCTGGCTAAATTGGAGGTGCTCGACCTTAGCGAGAACCAGTTGACGGCCATCCCGGTGGAACTGAGCGAATTGGCCAATCTGAAGACGCTCGATCTTAGCGAGAACCAGTTGACAGCCATTCCGGCGGAGCTGAGCGAGTTGACCAATCTCCAGATGCTCCATCTTAGTGGGAACCAGTTGACTGTCATACCGGCGGAGCTGAGCCATCTGGCTAAATTGGAGAACCTCGACCTTAGCGAGAACCAGTTGACGGCCATCCCGACGGAGTTGAGCCAGTTGGCTGATCTGCAGCAGCTCCATCTTGGCGGGAACCAATTGACGGCCATACCGGCGGAGCTGAGCCAGTTGTTGAAATTACAGGCGCTCTACCTTCACGGAAATCCAGGCCTCGAAATTCCCGACGAGATTCTCGGTCCGACTTGGCGTGATGTTATCGAAGGGAAGAAGCCGAAACCTCCCGGTGAGATCCTCAGTTACTATCGAAGCTTAGCGGAGGGCAAGCCTCTCAACGAGGCCAAGTTAATTATGGTCGGACCGGGAGCTGTCGGTAAGACCTCTCTGGTAAAAAGTCTCAAGACCGGAAAATTTTCCCGGACGGAAGGGACCACAGAAGGCATCAAGATCGACGATTGGAGATGTTCTGCCCCCGACGGTGGCAAGATAGAGGTTCACATCTGGGACTTCGGTGGGCAGGAGTTGATGCACGCCACCCATCAATTCTTCTTGACCTCCCGCAGTTTGTACCTGCTGGTGCTGAATCGCCGCCTGGGAGGCAACGACCGCGAAGCCGACTACTGGTTTCGTCTCATTCGCGCCTTCGGAGGCCAGGAAGCTCCCGTGATCGTGGTCTTGAACAAGCAAAAATCGGAGCCTTTTGATGTGAATCGCGGCGATTGGTTGGAGAAATATGGCGGCAACATCCAAGGCTTTGTGGCCACCGATTGTACGGACACGAAATTGATCGCCGAATTGAAGCGGAAGATCCAGGAAGAGCTGCGCCAGATGCAAAGCATCCAGACGCGCTTTCCTCGTCATTGGTTTGCCATCAAGAATCAATTGTCTCAGATGAAATCGGAGTATTTGACGTTCGACGACTATCGTTCTCTCTGCCAGAAATATGGCGAACAGGATCCACAGAAGCAAACGCAACTGGCGGGTTTTCTGCATGAGCTGGGCATTGCTCTCAACTACAAGGATGATCCGCGGCTGCGCTACGCTTACGTGTTAAAGCCAGAATGGGTGACCACTGGTGTTTATGCTCTGCTGCACGCCTTCGTCGCGAGTAAGGGTTTGTTCGCCCGCGCCGAGGCCGAACGGGTATTGGGGGCAAAAGGGTACTCGGTAGAAGCCGCCCACTTTATTCTCGGGCTGATGGAGCAATTTGAGCTTGGTTTCCCGTTGAGGGACAGGCGTAACCGCATCTTGATTCCCCAGCTCCTCGAAGATCAGCAGCCGGTTGAGGCCGGTGCCTTCAATGCGGAGGCCTTGAATTCGAACGCCTGTCTCAATTTTGGCTACCAATATCAGGTTGTTCCCGAGGGGCTTCTGCCCCGGTTGATCGTGCGTACCCATCACCTGAGCCGGCCGGAAACTCGCTGGAAGAGTGGGGTCATTTTGCAGGATCGTGCCGGTAGCTGCAGGGCCTTGGTGAGAGCGAGCGCCACCGAAAACCAGGTGCGCATCCACGTGGTTGGCCCCGAGTTGTCGCGCCGTGACCTGTTGGCGATCATCCGCCACAACTTCGATGACATTCACGCCGACTATGAATTTCACCCGGAAGAGCTCGTCTATTCGCCTCAAGCCCCCAACCAGCCTTTTCGCCTTAAAAAATTGGAATCGCTGATCCAGAGTGGCGAGACCCTGAGAAAGGAGGTCCTTATCGATGGGCGGGTGATAGAGGTTAATCTTCCAAATGTATTGGAGCCGGTAAATTCGCTCTTAGAGCCGCTCAAGCTTTTTTTGAGTTACGCGCACAAGGACGAGAAATATCTACAGGAACTGCGTAAAGATTTGAAGTTGATGGAGCGCGACGGCCTGGTGCGGATATGGTCCGACCACGCGCTGACCGCGGGGGAAAAATGGGAGCCTCGCATACTGGAGGAGCTGAAGCAGGCGGACGTAATCCTCTGTCAGCTTAGCCGCGATTTTCTTGATTCCGATTTCTGCATGTTGACGGAACTGGATACCGCAATTCAGCGCAAAGAGGAGGGCAGCGCCGAGCTGATTGCCTACCTTCTGAAAGACTGCGGCTGGAGTGAAGTTCCCCGGCTTAAGCAGTTTCAAATACTTCCCAAAGGCATGAAGCCCCTTCAAGCCTGGCGGAGTAACAAGGATGGATACTGGAGAGCCGTTGCCACCGGAATTCGTGAAGTGCTGGAAAAACTCCAGAAAGAAAAATCACCGGATCGCCTTCGACGAGCCGCCGCTCGCGCCTAGTGCGAAATTTTGATTGAGGATGATCGCCAGACAGGTGGCCCACGCCTCAAGCGTTCCATGATTCATAACCTCAACGATTCATGACCTCACGAAAGCTAGGGTGCCCCATCCTTTGTGGAGAGCGCGCTCTTGGTTCTTGCGCTCGGAGCAAAGGGGGGGCTTCGAGAATACCAATAAGATGCAGCCAGCGGCAGCCGCCAGATCCTGAAAAGTTCGCGCTGACGTTCAGAGTTTATGACACTTGGATTTCGCCTTCGAACCGGCTTACAATTTTGTTGAGGTTTGTAAGCATCATGCGTCGTACTTCTGTTCAAATTCTGATTCTTCTCCTTGCCGCACTTTATCCGCTCCTTCTCGGAGCCCAGGAAGGGAGCCAAAGTGCCGCTCCGGACGCTGTTGCCACTTCGCCGCTTACATCGCCTTCCACCCCCGAGGCGCAGGACGCATGGGCGAAGGGCCAGGAGTTTCTCTTCCGCAAGCACGATCCCGCCGCTAGCATTGAGAGTTTCCGCAAAGTTGTGGAACTTGAGCCGGCCTTCGTTCCGGGCTACATTTTGCTGGGGAACGCCTGCCTGCAAGCGCAGGATCTGGCCCAGGCCAAGTCGGCCTATGAGAAGGCCGCAAAACTCGAGCCTGGGAATTCGGTGGCATTCTTAGGCATCGGATCGGTGCTCAACCAGCAACATGAGTGGCTGGCTGCACAAAAGCCTCTTCAGCGCAGCCTGGAACTGAAGCCCGATTCCGCGGAAGCCCACTATGAGATGGGCCGGAGCCTGGTGGCGCAGGGCCGCCTCCAGGACGCCGAGCCGTATGTGCGTCGTTGTATTGAGATCAACAAGGACTATGCCGTGCCTCACATTCTCATGGGCGATCTCTACCTTCATCTGCATCGCAACGTGAATGCCGCGCTCGGAGAGTATCAGCAGTACCTCCAGTTGGAACCGCATGGGGCGGCGGCGCAGTCGGTGAAAGACATCATATCCCGCCTGGAAAAGCTGCAAGATCAGAAGTGAAGATCAGAAGTAAAGACCAGAAATAGCAGATAATATTCATTCCATTCAATCCATCTGAATTTCCTCTTCCATCTCGCCTGCATCCCCTACGTGATTTAAGGTGGCCATCAAAGGTGCTTGAGCGACGAGTGGAAGCGTGGCCTTTCAGAGTGTGCTTGAGAAATCAAGAAATCACCCTATCGCGATCACAAAAGCTTGCATACGAAATCTACTTATCACGGGAAAGTGGGTGCCCCATCCTTTGTGGAGAGCGCGCTTTTGGTTTTGGCGCTCGGAGCAAAGGGTGGGTTCCGAACACTTGTTCTCAATACAAGCTCTCAAGCCCCTGCAGAGGATATAGGATGTTTTGGGCGCTACGTGGCTCCGCTTCCATGTGCCGCCAGCTATGATCTTTAGTTCTTTGAGGAGACTTCTTCCATGAGCCGAATGCTCGGCCTTTCGATGTTGTTCTTCATTTTCTCGAACGTGGCGCTAGCCCAGTGGGAGTTGCAAAGCACAGCCCCGAATGGAGCGGCAGGGGACGCATCTCTGCGCGGCATCAGCGCGGTTTCCGCCAAGATTGCCTGGGCCAGCGGATCGAAAGGAACCGTCCTTCGCACCTTGGATGGGGGAAAACATTGGGAGAAGCTGACCGTTCCCGGAGCCGAGTCTCTTGATTTTCGCGATATTCAGGCGTTTGGCGGCCGTACGGCTTTCATTCTGGCCGCCGGTCCCGGCGAGCAATCTCGAATCTACAAAACCGAAGACGGCGGGAGCCACTGGCAGCTTCAGTTCACCAACGCCGAGCCCAAAGCTTTCTACGACTGCTTCGCTTTCTGGGATCATGAGCATGGCATAGCCTGGAGCGACCCTGTCAATGACCGCTTTCTACTGCTGTTCACATCCGATGGCAGCGCATGGAAGCCCCTTGTTCCCGACATCCTTCTTCCCGCGCTTCCCGGTGAAGGTGGGTTCGCCGCCAGCGGCACCTGCTTGATCGCCCAAGGCAAGGAAGATGCCTGGTTTGTCACCGGCGGCTCGGCGGCCCGTGTCTTCCATTCGGCGAATCGCGGCCGCACCTGGAGCGTCGTAAAAGCGCCGCTCGTCAGCGGGAAGCCGAGTCAAGGCATCTTCTCCATCGCGTTTCGCGATAACAAACACGGCATCCTTGTGGGTGGCGACTATCAGGACCCCAAAGCCGCATCGGGAAATGCAGCCTTGACTGAAGACGGTGGCGAGACATGGAAGCCCGCTGAAAAAGGCCCATCCGGATATCGCTCCGCAGTGGCATTCATCGGGGGCGCTTCGTCGCTGACGGCGATAGCCGTGGGCACTTCCGGCTCCGACTATTCCGTGGACGGCGGCAAAACCTGGCAGCCGCTGGATCAAAATGAATACAACGCGTTCAGCCCGGCGGGCCGCACCGGATGGGCCGTAGGCCCCCATGGACGCATCGCCCGCCTCACGAAGGTGCCGGCAAAGTAAAGACGTTGGCAAAGTAACGAAGCTGGCAAAAGTAAGGTGCTAGCTGAATGAAAGCCCGGCAGAGACCTGATTCGTTGCGCGCTTTTGAACAAGGGTAAGTTGAATCGAACTCGGACCTGAAAAACCGGGTCTGAAAAATCGTTAAATTGTAAAATTCTTAATTGAAGGGAGTACAAGACGGTGCTGGACAAGAGCTTCGCAAGAGAGTTCGCTGCCGACTGGATCGAGTCGTGGAATAGCCACGACCTCGATCGGGTTCTCGCGCACTATACAGACGACTTCCAGATGTCCTCGCCGCTCATCGCGCAGATTGCCGGGGAGCCTTCAGGAAAGCTGAAAGGAAAGAAAGCAGTGGGCGCCTATTGGGCCAAAGCCATGTCGCTCAATCCGAACCTGCACTTCGAGCTGGCAAATATCTTGGTCGGCGCCCACAGCGTAACCATTTATTACAAGAGCTCGCGGGGTATGTCCGCCGAAGTTCTCGTCTTTGGCGAAGGAGAGAAGGATACGGGAAAAGTGGTGGAAGCCTTCGCTCACTATGCCGCTAACGATTCAGCGAAAGGCTGAAAGAAAATTGGGTTTTATTCTAGCGCGGGGCAAAGTCGACGATGAAACATGTTCCTCGCGGTTAGGCTTTCGGCTACCGTAGAAGAGAGCAGCCTTAAGGCGCACGATTATTAATGGGGTTCCATGTTTTCCATGGCGACAAGAGTCCGTTCTACCGCGCTCATTACTTATCTACAGTGGAAGAGTGCCGCTTCAGCCGCGCGATAAGGTGCTCCACCCACAGCCGCGCTTTTAGCGCCTGCTGTTTTTCTACGGGCTTCTAGAGATTGATGCTTCCGGCTATTGAAGTGTGTTGGGTTTTTGTTTTCTGGGGAAAAACCCGCTGGGATATTTGACTCGGAGTATTCCTGAAATCTGTTCACTGCGGAGTTCCATACGATTTCGAGAGGCCAGTCTTCGGTTTCTCCGTTTGGGCTGATGAAGCGCACGTGCAAGAAGAATGACCCATCGGAACTCGGTTCGCTCGAGTATTCAATTCGATAAACGGCTCAAGTCATCCGAGTCGTCGATAGAATCGATGCCGACATACCCAGCCGGATTCCGTATCGCCTTCTGGTCACCTATTAGCTCCATTTTCCATTGAAGATCGTTCTTATGAAGATGGTTCTTATGAAGAATGATGAACTTCGAAACGGGAATTCCCCATTCTGTCTGCTCAAAACCATTCAGCCTTACCACTCCAAGAGCTGCAAGTTCCTGAGGCTGGGAAATAGGTCCGCAGAGGACCATCTCGCCTGCCGCGCCGAGCGCTCCGTTTCACGGCATCTTCGCACGATTTCCGTTGTTCATGAGAGACGGCATAAGTCGGTTGATGGGATGCGGAAGACTGCGAATTTCGGCTGTCCCGATGGTCCTTGCAAGCAGAAGCGGAGAGAATCTCCAAAGAAGTGATGAGGACGAGGATGCAGGTTCTAATGGAGCTCATTGACCCACTTGGTCGATAAACTCTTGAAAATTCCGGCCTCGAGGTTGTGTCATAGAAATATCCATTCCCACAAATGGAACCATCACAACTGAATTATTGGAGCGTTTATCGAAAGCGTACGCCTCGCCGCCGCCATTTGAGCCGAACAGAAACAGATCGGGAGCATTATTGGATACCTCGTATGCAGCATTCAGTTTGATTAACTCTTCAACCGGCCAAAGAATTGTATATCGGCGATATATTATCCGGTTCCAACTACAGCGCTGGTTTCATATCGCCGCCAACGGCCCTCCCTGGTGCGGAAGCATGCTACACAAAAAGCCTGCCAGCTTGGCGATACTCAATTTCATTATCTATATAGATATTAACGTCGATGCTAACTTCCAGCAATTTCTCTCCGCGCGCGCTGCCACAACCGGATGCTGCGTTCTTATCGCCATTTTGCGGCTTGGTTGGATCGTTACGAGTTCACAAAAGTCTTAAGGTTGAGCATATGATAAGGGAAATAACGGGGGCTGCTTGGCTGCTCGTTGTCGCAAGTTCAAGATTACGCTGTCGTCAAAGTGATCTGGTAACGCAGAGAGGAACTTAATGTCTTGCTCTTCTCGGTGCTGCTCTGCCTGCATCAAAGGATGCCTAGCAATCCTATCGTCTTTAGCGGCGGTTGAAATGATCGACGGCTCTAATCCACTCAGATATAAGTAAAGGGAATCTCTTGCAAGAACCAAAACGTTAACAATCGATTCAAAGTTACTCGTTGAAATAAAATCTAAAATGTCGACCATTACAAGAACTGCATTCAAAGCATGTGAAGTTAGTTCATGGGTGAACTCTTCAGTATCAGGCGCAGAATCAATACAATTATCATTTAATATTGGATCGATAGTACCCCCCAGTAGAGCAAACCAAGCTGCATCTCTAGCTTGCAAATAGCAGAGGTCATCAAACCCTGTATCTCTAGAAAAAATAATCAAACTCGGTAGCATCCTTTCAAAGAGCAATAGACCAAGTGCGAGCTGTTTTTTTGAAGAAAGAGCCGATATGGATGTTGTGGAAACTAATGAGCTTTGTGTGGTCATTATTCCTAATTCCTATTGATAATATTTATGGTATCACTTTGTCTTTGAGCGCACTCAGGGCTTTTATGCCGGCTGCTTTCAGATAGTCCCAGCATCCTTGACAAATACCTCGGCTGGCAGCTGTGCCAGTTGGAGTAAGTCCCATTTGCTCTGCCGTCCTTGCACCTGTTATTTCTGCATGCCCTGGTCCCTCGGCTGCGACCTCACCTTCCCGAAGAAGGCCCCGTACAGCGGGGCGCAAAGCATTTTCGCTTGAACTGACTATGGTAGTTCCTTCTTTCGTCTCTGTAACAGCAATTGTGACAAAATTCTTTGTTTTTCCCATAGCATCGGCTAGCTCTGTCGCGCGTGCAGCCGAACCAAGACCTAAAGGAACTACACTGCCAATTTGTATTTCTGGATATGCCAGGTTGGGATATAAAATTCCCCATAGGGCCCTTGACTGGGCCTCTTTAGCAGCTTTTTCTGCAGCTATTTGGGCGCCGGTCTTCCATCCTCTGAATGACGTAGCGTTATCAAGTTTTTCTAGAAAATTTCTAATTTTATCCTCAAGCTCCTGTTCTTGATCGTCAAATTCCTTCCGTCGTTGTTCTGAGCTCTGATTTTGAGGATCTTGCTGGAGAACGAGATGTCCATCCGGATCGACTTTTGTCGTCGGAATATCGCGCACATATTCGTATAGATTCAACGACTGCGGATCGGCAAACTCCGCATAGGGTACGTTAGCTGCCTTGGCCGCCCAATCCGGTGTGACAAATCGTCCTACGCCGCTGGAATAATACCGCGCTCCGAAATAATCCAGGCCGGTTTCTGCATCCCGCTCTTTACCGGTGAATTTGTAATGGTTGGCGGTGAGTTCGGAATTGTATTCTTCACCATAGGGCAGGAACGTTCCCTGCCACACCGGCATGCCAAAGCCATCCGTCATCAGGCGCGAGCTTCCGATCTGGTCGTCGTGATAGAACGTTGTGGTCAAGATCGGAATTGTCCCGAGGCTCTTGCGCACTTCATACGATAGGCCACTGATGCCGCTGGTGGCGCCGGGCGTCAGTGTTACCGTTTCTTCATGCGTCCAGAACGGACGAACGGAGCCGTCGGCGCTCGTGAGCACCGCGCTATCAAAGAAGAGATCCCAGGCTCCCGCCGCCGTCGAGGGGTCGAGATGGAAGCTCACCAGATTGATCGTTTTGCCGGCAAAGCTGCTGAGATCCACCGTGCGGAAGTGAGTTACGTTCTCAATGCCGTCGTTGGCCACCGGCTGGCCGTCAGAGTCGTTCACCTGGCCCAGCATTCCCGTCCCGTCGGTGAAGCTGATGTACATGCCGCCGTGGACGCCGGTGGGCTGGTATTGCTCGAAGATCAGCTTGTCTCCCGAACGGATCACGTAGCCGTTATAGCCCTGTGCGTAGGGCAAGAGGAAGTCGGCGTACTGCGATCCGCAACTGGAGCAATTCACTCCGTGCAGATGCAATTCATTGTCGTAGGTATAGGCCATGGCGATGCGCTTGCCATTGGCAAAGATGTAGTCGCTCCACAGCCCATTGCTCACATTGCGCTCGGCGATGATCTCACCGCCGAAGGAGATGTATTCCGTGCTGCCGGACGCGGTGTCCTTCCGCACGCGCTCGCCATTTGAGTCGTAGGTATAGGTGGCGGTGCCACTGTCCACGTTGACTAGGCGGTTTGCCCCATCGTAGATGTAGGCATGCGCCTTGTCGTTAAGCAAGTTGCCCGCTGCGTCATAGCTGTAGCCGACGAGGCGATTGTTGCCGTCGGCCTGGAATTGGTGGGAAAAGCTGGAGCCGGAGCTCACGTTTTGCTGGGTGAAGTTGCCCCAGGCGTCGTAGACGTAGCTGTTGCCCCATCGCGACTCTCCGGCGGTGGCCAGGCGATTCAGAGAGTCATAGGTAAAGGTCTGGGTATAGGCGGAGCTAATTTGGTCAGCCACGCCCAGCAGATCGCCGTTGTTATTGCTTGTTCCGTAGTTGAAGACGTGGTTGGCAAAAGCTCCCAGATTCGAAGATACAACGCTTTTCTGCTGCAACTGCAGGCGGTTGTTGAGAGCCACGTTTTCATCGGTGGGATTGCCGAGACTCACCAATAGTGGCGTTCCGTTGGGAGAGAAATTGGCATCGGGAGCATTCCAGTAGTAGAAAGTGCCGCCCGGTGGAGCGGCGCCCTGATACTGGGTAAACTGCACCTGGTTGAGCCGGTTGGCGGTGTTGTAGCGGAAGCCCACCACTCTGGTATCGGGATAGGTCAACGAGGTCATGTTGCCCGCCAGATCGTAGGCGGCGGAAATGTGGTACGTGGAGAAATTCGGAGCGCAACTGGAAGGGATGCACTCCCACTCGTTGATGGTCCGGCCCATGCTGTCGTAACTGAAGACGGTCCCCTGAATATAGGGCTGGCCGAAATTCTTGAAGGTGGTGGCGGAACTCACCCGGCCGATGGTATTGACGAGCGCATTGCCCCAGCCCGAGGTTTCATCATAGCCATAAAGGACGATAGGAGTACCGTCGCTGTGGCTCGTCTCCGTCAGGCGATTGAGAGCGTCGTAAGCGTAGGTCGTGGTGACGGTGGCGCTTCCGGTTTGATTCTCCGCGGGCGCGGTCTTCTGCGTCAGGTTGCCGTTTGCGTCGTATTGGTAGCCGATCGTGCCGGATTCGGGATTCATGGCGGTCAACAGGCGGGAGAGCGAGTCGTAGGTGAACGTCCTGCTGCGCCACTGCGTGCTGTCCGAAGGCGAAGAGCCCTTTTGATCCACGCGCAAAAGGTTCCCCAAAGCGTCATATTGATAGTCGGTCTCATAGTTCAGCCCGGCGGGATCTTCGAAAACGCTGGTAAGCCTCCCAAGCGCATCGGAGCAGCTCTTGCGCGACTTGCCGGCCTCGTCGGTCGCAGTCGTGCAATTGCCCGAGTATAGAACTCGCCCAACGCTTCCATCCGGCTGCGTGGTTTGTGTGACACGGCCCAGTGCATCGTATTGCGTTTGGGTCACACCGTCGGTTGCCGCCGTGCCGCTGCGGTGGGGATTGCTGACGCTGTTCTGGTGGCCGGCAGCGTCGTAGCCGATGTCGATAAGATCGGCGCCCGCCGGATCGGAGTTAAGCTGGGTTTGTTGCGTTCTGCCAAGGCCGTCGTAAACGGTCGTCCCTGTCACGCTATGGGCGCTATCGAGCTTGACGCTGGAGACAATAGTGAAGGGAAGAGTCGCCTCATTGTAGGTGAGGGATGTTTGTCCGCCGCCTCCAGTGGTTTGAACGAGCGGCCTGCCCATGCCATCGTACGTGAGGCTCTTGTAGTCGGG
>DATGIO010000068.1:0-2372 GCA_035295685.1 Candidatus Angelobacter sp. | reverse complement strand
CCGAACCATCCCGCCTGCTGGAAGCAGCCGTGGGACCCACTAACGAAGATCTGAATGCTTCCCAGTTGATCTGGGAATTCTTCTCACGGCATCTGCTCCCCGAAGCCCACCGGCGACACGCCCGTGAGCAGGATTTGCTTGCACCTCCTATTGACAGCGCTGTTGCGGTATCGTCCCCGGTCCAGGCGCAACCCCCGACGGAACCGGCACTGCACACCATCATTCCTTAGTTGCCTCGGGCGCGATGTCGGTTCAATCCTTCGGCTCATAGTAGCGCCGAATCTCCAACGATCGGCGGCGACGTTCATAAGACCACTTCAAAGTGGTCCAAAATCTCAGGGCTCTAATGCCAGAATCCGTTGGTGCCGTATGCAGTTAATTTTGGAACCGACGTTCTAGAATGCTGTTCTTGAGCTCAACGGTGTAGAATCGCTCAACGGTGTAGAATCATCAACTCGGTTTTTGCTCACTGCGCAGACGGTTGACCCCCAATGAGAGCCCATGCGCGACGTCTTCGCCGGCTTGAAGAGCGATTCCTGCCGTCGCTCCCAACCGAAGCTGACCGATAACCTGGTCTATATTCTCGAAGTCGTCGCAAATCGAGCCATTGGCTTACATGGGCCGATAAGGTGATGGCTGTTGGTCGGTGAGGTAACGAAAAGTGCTCCCTCCAAGCTGCTCTTTTCTACTTGACCTTATCTACCTTGCCCTTGGCAAATACCGGGTTATCGATGGTCCCGCCGATATGGAACGGAAACGACAGCTTGCCATCTTTCAGCGTCCCTCCGGCCAGCCGCGCAAACAGATTCGTCACAAATCCCTGCTGAGAGGTGATTTCCGCCACACCCTGGTAGTTCAGTTCGTCGGAGCCGGATAGACTTACACTGCCTGAGCCATCAAGATCAACTCCGTAGCCGTCGATGTCGATGACCTTGCTCGAAATCCGCTCATGATCCAACTCCAGGTCGGTCGAAACAAAATTGAACGAGGAAGGATTATTCTTGGCAGGGCCGAGATCGTTGTAATGCGCCAGCTTCATCAGGTTCGCATTGAGCTTCAAACTCGGAACCTGGCCGTTGCGCACCGTCAAATGCCCGCTGCCATGCCATCGCTCCAGCGGACGGAGCGAGTGCACGATTTCTCCGGCGATCTTCATCTCGCCCTCCAACTTTCCCGTCATTTTCCCACGGGCATTTTGAAAGGCCGTCAGAAGATGCGCCATATCAATGCCTTTCATGCGCACGTCGATCTTGAAGCTCGGGTTCTTTCCTGACAATTTAATGGAGAGCGCTCCCGTCGCGTTTCCCCCATACGCATCCCCTTTCACGTCCGTGAAAAAAACCTCTCTCGCCAGCAGCCGGATATTGGAATTCAGATTTTTCGCCTCGATGGAGCCGAGCCGCAGCAGCCCGGCCTTCAATTTCCCCTGTCCATCGAGTGTGGTGGAAGTAGGATCGGCGATGGCGTCCACATTCACGTTTTCCAGTTCGCTCGAGACATCGCGCGCCTCGAAAAAGACCGGTCCTGCCGCGTCGGAAGGCAGAAGATTTGACGCGATCACGCGCCCCCGCTTGATTTCCACCCGCGAGACGATGCCAAGTAGAAGCGTGCCCGGTGTATTTTTCGTCCCCGGATTCTCGAAGTTCCACGGCCCGTCCGGGTCCGAAACCAGATTGATGATTGGTTGTTCCAGCACCAGCGACTTGATCACCACTAGCCGGTGCAGCAGCGCGCCCACGTCAAGCTGCGCATCGATCCGCGCTACTTTCACGATATAACTCGGCGGAAATAAGGGCGGGCTCTTCACCCCGAAATCGCCCACCTGAATCGCTACCCCCGGGAAAAACGTCACCGCTAGCCGCCCGATCTCCACCTTCTTCCCGGTCTTCTCTTCCAGGTAGGAGATCACCTTCGCCCGGTAGCGATCTGCATTAAGTAGGATTGGTACAAGGAAAATCAACACAACGAGCGGCGCGCAGGCGATGCCCACCAGAATAAGCCCAGTCCGGCGACGGATAGTCATAGCAGCGCCAACACTGCATTCAGATTCTTGCGGACCACGTTCCCGCTGCTAGCAATTATAGGCCGCTCCCGAACCGTCCACAATCGTTTGCCGAAACAGCCGCGCCTCCAGCATAGGCTGTGCCTATGGAGTATAGCCGTTGGCTTCAAGCCCCTAACGTTAGGTGACGCTTCAACCGCCCGAGACAGGGATCGCCCGAGGACGCGCTTTCGACGCTGCCCATGGAGACCAGGAGTTAGCAGGCAATAATGATGCTATGAAAGCGCTGCAGCGCGGTTTCGCGTACACTTCAGCGAAACGCGAAAAGGAGGTTCTGCAGCAATATGCAACAGTTTATCGGATGCGATGC
>DATGIO010000067.1:0-44135 GCA_035295685.1 Candidatus Angelobacter sp. | reverse complement strand
CCTCCAACAGACTGCGAGGTCTTCGGATGCGTTGAAGTTTCTCCTCAGCAGGTGGCAGAGCTTCTGGAAAGAGGTCGTATCAAAGGAAACAAGAAACGTTAGGAACGTATTCAAGCGTGGCTGTATCCAGAATGGGCATGTCCAGGATTTAAAATTGAGATGCAGATTGAATTCATGCCCACAAACCGCGCTGTAGTGTTTCAGCTCGAAAGATGGACCACGACGGCGCGAAAGATAGCCTGCTCGGGGGAAAAATTCACCCTTCTATCATGGCCAAGTGGAGCCCCTGAACGACGTTGCTCCTGAACGAGATTAAAGATGGCTCCAAAATGACTGTTCCCGTTTTTCCTGCAGAATAGGGCTGTTTCTCCAATCGCGCAGAAACCGTAAAGATCAAAAAATAAAAAAGATAGATGGATTTGGCTAGAGCAGCGTTATGCGTTTTCTTGAAGATTCTTAACTCATGAATCGCTTGTAACCAATTCACCCCAGAACCGTCTTAAGGAAAGGAGATATTCCGTAGAGCTCAGGAGCAATCTTCAGCTTTCATACTGTTTTCACATATGCGCTATAGCATGAGAGCATGAAAGCGCAATCGCCTCTCACAAATTTTTTTTGTAACGCTCCGATACCGATCATCACTACCTCTATGGAGGCGAAGCCTCAAAGAAGTAGCCGCAAGGAAGGCCATATGAGCAAGTTTTTCGCAATCATCGTTGAAGACGCGGGAGACGAAACAGGCAAGGTGTTTGCCGACGCCAGAAAGTTTATGGTTCACTCGAAGATCGACCTGCCGGAGGAATGCGAGTTCCTTTCGTGTGTGGAAGTGTCCCCTGAACAGGTGAACCGGCTGCTTGCCGGAGACGAATCCAGAGAGCACATTTACCACCACGAAGAGTAGGAGCGGCTAAGAAGCGCGACTCTTGAAATAACGACTTCGCAGTTTGAAACGGGCATGGCAGGGGACAATTAGTTCCGGCAAATGCCCTCATCGCAAACATCGAAAGCCGGCAACGCACCCGATTCAAGGCTGACCAGAAGAACGCTCCTCCCCCTAATTAGCCTCTCAGCCCAAGCTGACAAAAGCCTGAAGGGCTTTGAGTTTCACGTTTACTTGGTGACTGGATCGCCCCATTGGGTGCATCCAGGGACATCACGGCCATTTGTGACGAACTCTATTTGTAACGAGCTTTATGCATTGCCTTGTTACTAGCCCTTGCCCCATCCGTCAAAATGGCTTGATCCCGAATCGCACGATCGAGTTTGTCGAATGCCTCTGTTGGGAAGGCATAGTGCCACGCAAGTTCGTACTTCTTCGCTCCCAAGTTGAGTAGGGACGCAAAAGCACTGCGCACCTGTTCGGCGAAACTGAGCCAATCTGTTTGAACCGCGAAAACAGATTTCCCGCCGTCTCCGCGACAGCCAGGGCAAGAGACATGATCAAACGCAAGAATCTCGATTTCCAGCTTCGCACTTCTGCGACGAAACCTCCAATGCATCTCGCCCGGCTCCTGAAACCAACAGCAATCGGCTCTATCCGTAGTCACCAAGCTCTGCACGGCATCGATAAAATCGCGGAGCACATCTTTGGGCGTGCTTGAAGCGCTGATCGCCACCACCTTATTGCCCGCACCGATCCTAGCGAGCGCCCATCCGGCATGAATTTCAGACAAGGTAAAGACCAATTGCCTCTATCCTCCGCTGGAAATACGATCCTGGAATTGTAACGCGCAGTGAAGTTCGCATTTTGCGTCTTGAGGCAAGCTGGAATGTAAACGAGGCCCGACGGACTTGGCTTAATGCAGCCTAGAGGACATTCTCCAAGTTCCCGCTCATGGATTTGCGGGTGGACCGGACACGATGGCGTCATCAGCCGGGAGCGTGAGCGTCATCAAGGCCGTTTCGCCGGCAATCCTCGCCCCGATCGACTCGTAGAAGCGGATCGCCGAGTGGTTGTCGCGTAGTACCAGCCAGCGCATGTACCCGCACCCCGAATCGCGGGCGATTCCGGACAATTCCGTCATGAGCGCGTGAGCGACGCCTCGTCTCCGAAACTGGGGAGCGACATACAGATCCTCCAGATAACAGCCCTTGCGGCTGGTCCAGGTTGAATAGATAGAGAAGTAAACTGCAATTCCCGCGGGCTCACCATCGCATTCGGCAACCAGGCACTGGAATCTTGGAGTGGAAGAGAAGCCATCCTCCAAGAGATTTTCCGGATTGGCACATACTTCGCCGGCGCCATTTTGCGAGACTGCCGATTCCATAAGCATGCGATAAATGACAAGCACATCCTCTTTGGTTGCGTGGCGCAGACTGATTGGGCTCATTTGATCACCGTTGTTTTTCTTAGTGTATCTACGAGTAGCCGAGATGGATATCAGCGGAGACAGGAATTCGGTTTGCATGTACGACGAGCGCCATCGGAACGCTCATCAAACTGGAAGGACTTCCGTGGGATGAATCGGGAGTACAGCAGCACTGGATTGGTTGAGGGAACGAGCGCGGTCGACGAACTACCCTTTGTGGCGGGCATTTTTTGGCGTGCTCCATCCCCATCCGGCGTGGCGAAAAGCCCACACGTTGGACTAGATCCGACGGCGCTTCGGGCCGTTAGAAAACCAACAACAATTCCATTGAAGCGATCTTAACGATTTGACTGCAAAGTTTCGTTGTCTGAGAGATAACGATGACTAAGAAGGGTACACATTAGATGTACAGAATGAGGAAACTTATCTGGCGGAGAGGGGGGGATTCGAACCCCCGATAGAGCTTTTGACCCTATAACGGTTTAGCAAACCGCCGCCTTCAGCCACTCGGCCACCTCTCCCAAACGCTTAACACGGAAATCGGGTGATAACACCCATCCCGCTTTGCAGCGCCGTGCTGCGTCAAAGCGTCATCGAATGCAGCCCTTTCATTGTATCAGCGACCCGGCGCTTTGTGGCTGCCGTTTTTGGTTTCTCAAGAATCTCCGGCCCCAGATCCTCCACCTTGATGTCCCATTTCTTTTTGATATTCCCTGCTCAACCTTTCTTCGCGGCGGTCGCGCGGGTGGGCACATCCAATGCATGCTCCTCTTGTTCCCCGCTTCCTTCGCACCTGGCGCAGGATCTACCGGCAAAAAAATAAGCAAGCTCCCGTCGGTACGAACATCAAGATCGCTTCGATTCTTGCCGGGTTTTTCAAGTCCTTACGATTCCCTTATGCTCCCATTGATATAACTTCCACGCCAGCAAGGAGTTGAGAGCAAAACTCATAGGTCTCAAGAATTTACAGGAGAGTGGAGAAACCGACACCCGCAAGCTTTTGATTCCATTCCTTTTATTTTTAGGGTCTACTTAAAACCGGCTTTCATCCGCTATGAGTGCCGGGCAAAGGAGGCTGAGCGAAGTGAAACTGGGCATGAAGATGGCTCTTACCGTTTGCACGCTGGTGGTTTCATTCGTGCTGCTCGATCGTTTTCTGCATTGGATGAACCAGCCGAGCGACCTGTTTTTGTATTCAGGACTGATCGCTATCATCGGTCTTTTGATTGTGGCGCCCGCGGCGCTTTCGGCAATTTGGACTCAAGGGAGAGGGAGAAGAACATGACAACGATTGATGGTATGGAATTTGGCAGGAGCAAAAGGAGTCTGCCGGTGCGGCTGCTTGGACTCATTGTGGGAGGTATTGTGGCGCTGATACTGCTCTCCTTCATCATTACGGTAACGCGCATCGACGCCGGACACGTTGGGGTTGAAATCAACCTGGCCGGCAGCCAGAGAGGAGCACAGGACATTCCGGTGCGCACGGGATGGGTATTTTTTAGCCCGCTCAAAACCCAGGTCATCGAGTTTCCGACATACGTACAAACAGTGAAGTGGACGCAGGATGCAAACGAGGGGCATCCACTGAACGAAGAGATCGTTTTTAACTCTAAAGAGGGACAGGAGGTAAGGGCCGATGTTTCGCTAAGCTATGCGATCGAAGCAGCCAGGGTCCCGGAGTTCTATGTGAAATATCGCGTGAACGACCTGGATAAGTTTACTCATGGAATTCTCAAGGACATTGTCCGCAACTCGCTGAACGAAGTAGCTTCGACCTATAGCCTGGAGGATATCTATGGAGAGAACAAAGCCAAGTTTCTGCGGGAATCGCGGCAGCATATTCAAGACCAGGTAACCGGTGTTGGCGTCGGCATCCAGCAATTCGGCTTTATCGGAAAGCCACGCTTTACGCCCGCGATAGAAACAGCAATCACGCAAAAGACACAGGCCATTACCGAAGCCGAAAGAGCCCGAAACCAGCTTGCGGTGACGCAAGCCGAAGTAGCCAAGACCGTGGCCCAGGCAGAAGGCGATGCGCGCTCACAAATCGAGCGTGCTCGAGGCGAGGCAGAGTCCAACAGACTGCGCAACTCTTCGATCACTCCGCAGCTACTGGAACTGAAGCGGCTGGAAAATGAGAGAGCCCGCATTGAGAAATGGAATGGCGACGTTCCCCGCATGGTGGTGGGCGACAAGACGGGCATGATGCTGCAAATGCCTTACGACTCAGACAGCGGGACGACACGTCGAAGGTAGTTTTACCCCGCACGAAGCGAAAGCGCTTCAGCCTTTGCCAGCTCATTTTGCCAGTCGGATTTGTGCAGGCGGGGCCGCTCACCGGCGGCCCCGAGTTTTTGTGAAATGTTTCCTTCCCTAAAGCCGTTGCTCGCCGTTCTTATTGTCCGGTCGTCGCCCTGCCTTTTTCTAGCGCTCGCAATTCCTCGGAGTCAAGATCACGCCACCCACCGGGCTCAAGCCCCTCTAAATGGAGACCGCCAATCGCAACTCGAATCAATCGGAGCGTTGGAAGCCCAACAGCCGCAGTCATTCGGCGCACCTGCCGGTTTCGTCCTTCAATCAAGGTGAGTTCAACCCAAGCAGTAGGCACACTCTTGCGAAAGCGTATCGGTGGCTCGCGAGGCGGTACATCCGGCTCCAAAGGGAGCAAATGGATGACAGCCGGACGGGTGCGGTAGCCCTGGATATCGACGCCTTCCGCGAGATGCCGCATCATGCCTTCGCCTGGCACTCCTTCAACCTGCGCCCAATAGGTACGGGGATGGCCATACCTGGGATCGGTGAGGCGGTGCTGAAGCCTTCCATCATTCGTCAGCAAGAGGAGGCCTTCACTATCCTTGTCCAGCCTACCCACAGGATAAACATTCCGTACGGGGATATAATCCCGCAGCGTGCGGTCCTCGCCAGAAAATTGGCTCACCACACCAAAAGGCTTATTGAAGAGGATATGACGATAGAGCAAGCAGTAAAGATTATCCGAAGTGCATCGATTGACCTAGCCCGTCCATGGCCGGGCGCAGGCAGTGGTTGAAACCCGGTTCCGAAATGGTTCAACCCGTCATGCCTCCCAATAGCCCCTGCGCAGAGTTCCTTAGCTTTTTCCTAAGCAGAGGTGACGGCCTTCCAAAAGGGGGTTCGCCGCAAAATGAATCCTCCACCCAGGAATTAATGATTTTTAATCACTCACAAACTTTGGAGCCGCAAGAGACCTTTTTGGCTTCAGAAGTCCAGCCGCCATAGTGATGGATTGATTCGAAGGTGCATGAACGCTAGTTCCAGCTGTGCCCTATCTATAGCGATCATATTACTGGCAGCTAAATCTTTAGCGAATCTGCTCAGTTCCACGCCTTCGTTTTTCCCATTTCTTAACTACATATTACCTATTTCCCATTTTGGAATTCTCTTTTCTTTAATTTAGGCCAATCCTAACGTTAACAACTCTTAACGCTGCTAGACTCTGCGCCGTTGATTACGGTTCCATCGACAATTACCAACTCGTCGCGCTCCCTGGAACCTGTGAAAAAACAATTTCAAAGCATAAGGGGAACAAACCGAATGAAGTCCTTCGCTGCAAATTGGTGTAGAAAGACGTTTGGGTGTTTTGTCATGATGGTTACGTTGTGGTGCTGCGCGGTAATGGCGCAAACACCTACAACCAGCAATCCGACACCAACTACGTCGCCGACTCCAACTACCGGAACGCCGGAAGTAGACGGAACGGTTCCGACCGGCGTAACCCAGGGCGTCACCAATGTGTTTGATCCTGGTCCGCGTCCCGCCGGAACCGCGAATATCCGGTTTATCGGCGGCACCAGCCCTTGCAAGGGCGTTCCGGACGTGGTTGAACCCGCAGGTCCCGCAGGCCCCGGAGCGGGTGATGTGGTCAATAACATCACGGCCAATGAGACAGGATTCTGGTTCGCAGCACTTGCCGTCTTTGGAACCACCGCGACCGTGAAGCCTGCAACCGATCCCTTGACTTGCGGCCCCAGCATCGTTGGCCTAGGACCCGGGTTTAACGGCGAAAGCTGCTTCCAGTGCCACTCACAGCCGACTATTGGCGGCAGCAGCCCAGCGAGTAATCCTCAAATCACGGCTGCCCACGATAAAGGCGCTACCAACGTAATTCCTTCGTTCATTTCATCAAACGGTCCAGTCCTGGAAGCTCGTTTTGTCTTTAACGCAGACGGTACGCTTGATGGCGGAGTACACGAACTATTCAGCATTCAAGGCCGCTCAGACGCCACCGGCTGCACTTTTGCGCAGCCGGACTTCCAAACACAACTGACCAACAATAATATTATCTTCCGCATCCCGATCCCCACCTTCGGCGAGGGCTTTGTCGAGAACACCTCGGAACTCAACCTCGAAACCAATCTCGCCTCACTCACGAGCACCAAGTCAAGCTTGGGAATCAATGGCCGGTTTAACCGCAGCGGAAACGACAGCACCATTACCCGCTTTGGCTGGAAGGCCCAGAATAAATCCCTGCTCATGTTTGCCGGCGAAGCCGCCAACGTCGAGATGGGCGTAACCAATGAGCTTTTTGGCAATGAAAAATTCCCAAATACCGTTTCGCACGCCACAGGATGCGACTTCAATCCAACTCCAGAAGACTTCACCAATCCGGATGCGACGGTGACGGGCACTCCCAATCCGACGGCCGATCCCAAGGCTTCCGACATCGAGAACTTTACCGTCTTTATGCGCTTCAATGCTCCTCCTCAGCAGTGCGACTACCACAGCGGCACGGACTCGAATGGAAACGCTCTCTGCAAGGCCCTAAGCGCTGAGGCAGCAAACGGAAAGGCCATCTTTGGGACGCTCACGCAGACAACCGTCAACGGCGTACTACAACCTCCGAAGATCGGCATCGGATGCGTTTTGTGCCATTCCGATGTTCTCAATACCGGATCGGACTCGCCCTTTAACGGCTCCAATGTAAACGCAGCCGCCTTTACCGATGCCAACTTTGCACCCTTCTCGGATTTCGCCCTGCATCACATGGGCGCCACCCTTACAGATGGCGTAAACCAGGGCTTGGCGGGTCCTGATGAGTTCCGTACCGCACCGTTGTGGGGGCTTGGCCAGCGGCTCTTCTTTATGCACGACGGTCATGACACCAGCATCGTTCAGGCGATTTTGGACCATGAGACAGCCTCGAGCTCATGCACCACGATCAATACGCCTGGTGAGACGTTCATCCTGAATGGGCAGACGAAAACTCTCACCTCACAAACACAGCACTTCTGCGGTTCTGAAGCCAATGCTGTCATTGGAAAATTCAAAGCGCTTACGGTTTCCCAGCAGCAAGACCTGATGGACTTCCTACGCTCTCTGTAAAGAGCTTATGAAATCCTGACAACGTTGACCGGGCCATCCTGAAACGATGGCTCGGTTTTCTTGCGAACTCTTTTTGCGAACTCTAAAGATACCGACAAAATTCAAAAGCCAGCTTTCAATCGATGAACATACAGTCGCCATAGGAAAAAAACCGATATCTCTCTTTGACGGCATGCTCATAGGCTCGCAAGACGTTCTCGCGTCCTGCGAGGGCCGACACTAGCATCAGCAGAGTTGACTTGGGGAGATGGAAATTCGTGAGGAGCGCGCGTACTACCCTAAAAGGGAATCCAGGATAAATAAAGATATCGGCCTCTCCCGCTCCCGGATGGATTTCATTTCCGCCGCCTTGTAGAGCCGCATATTCCAATGTCCGAACCGTGGTTGTTCCCACGGCGACGATCCTGCGGCCTTCCCGCAGGGCGCGATTGATCTTTTCCGCGCTCGCCTCGGAAATATTAAACGACTCAACATGCATCTTGTGTTCTTCGATCTTTTCGTTCCGCACGGGCTGAAACGTGCCGAGCCCCACATGGAGAGTCACTTCCGCGACGTCAACCTCGCGAGCCTGGATTTCGGCAAGAACCTGCTGGGTAAAGTGCAGGCCCGCCGTGGGAGCGGCAACGCTTCCTCGGGAGCGAGCATAAACTGTTTGATACCTTTCTCTATCTTCATCGATATCCGCCCGGCCGATATAGGGCGGCAAGGGAATGTGGCCCTGCCGTTCTACCGCCGCAAAGAAATCGGCGACAGGCACAAATCGCAAGGTTCGCTCGCCAAAATCGCCTCTCCCAACAATTTCCGCATGAAGATCTCCGCCAAAATGGAGTTGCTCGCCAATGGGGATCTTTCTCCCAGGCCGAACCAAAGCTTGCCACTCCCACAAACCGGTTTGCCGGACCAACAAAACCTCAATGCGCCCCTGGAGAAAGCTATGCGACGCCTGATTTCTAGGGCTAATGACTTGGGCGTGCAAACCTTCCCGCCGCGCAAACAGCCGCGCCGGAAAAACCCGGCTATTGTTCAGGACGAGCAGATCGCCCGCCTCAAGGCAGAGCGGAAATTCGACAAATTGGCAGTCCTGAAACGCACCTGAACGGCGATTCAGGCGCAGCATACGGGATGCGCTCCGATCCGCCAAGGGTTCCTGGGCTATTAATTCTTCATTAAGATAAAAATCAAAGTCTGAAAGCAGCACTTCTTGGATTATAGTTATACGCATCCGCCTCGATTTCCCCCTGAATCTTTGTACCCCTGCTCGGAGCATGAAAATATGGGCTATGAAAATGAAAACAACGTTCGCAAGGAAATCTGCCGCATCGGCAAGTTGATCCACGAACGTGGCTTCGTAGCGGCTACAGACGGGAATATCTCGGTTCGGCTCACACAAGATTCGGTGCTTTGCACTCCTACCTCGATTTCCAAGGGCATGATGGAGCCTGACGATCTGGTGGTCGTCGATATGAACGGCAGGCTCCGGAGCGGAAACCGCCATGCTTCCACAGAATTGGGAATGCACCTCTTGTTTTACAACTTGCGGCCCGATGTCCGGGCAGTGGTTCACGCCCACCCTCCTACAGCCACAGGGTTTGCTGCAGCCGGCATCAGTCTCGAAGAACCGCTGGTCGCGGAAGTTGTGGTGTCTTGCGGAAAAATCCCGTTGGCGCGCTATGGAACTCCTGGAACGCCGGAATTGGGCGAGGCGCTTCGGCCGCTTGTGCCCAAGCACGACGCAATCCTGATGGCGCACCATGGAGTGGTGACTTGCGGTCACGAGCTGTTGTGCGCCTATATGAAGATGGAAACGGTAGAGCACTACTCGCAGATTGCGCTGGTAGCGCGACAGCTTGGCCCGATGCGGCCGCTTCCTGAAGAGGAGGTACGCAAGTTGATGCAGGCGCGCGAGAACTATGAGGCGAACAAGCGACCAGCTAGAGTCGACTGGGAGAATTGAAATGCGGCCTGCCACCAAGGGAATCGGCTTGGACAGAACAGCCTGCGCAACAACTTCTCTGCTAAAAAGAAAAAGGCGGCCCAAGAGCCGCCTTTTTTGAAACCTGATCGAATTTACAGCAATTGCACGTTTTCTGCCTGCCAGCCTTTAGGACCCTTGACGACATTGAACTGCACGGCCTGGCCTTCCTTCAGGCTGCGGAAGCCGTTCGCCTGAATTGCCGAGAAATGCACGAAGACATCTTCGCCATTTTCCCTGCTGATGAAGCCATAGCCTTTCGCGTCATTGAACCATTTAACTGTTCCTTGTTCCATTGTGTTACACGCATTCCTTATTTCTCAAGATGTGCGCCTTTCTTCAGGGTAGTGCAGGCAGGTTGCAGCTCGTGCATAACTGCTGTACAACGCTTCGAAACAACGCAGCGCACATTATACCCACGGCCTCCAGAGTTGTCTCTACGAAAAGCCGGGCCCAAAGGGCCACCAAACCTTGCTCCTTTCGACTGTTATGTAACAGTTGAAAAATGAAAATAGTTGGACTAGCGAACCTGGAACGAGGGATTCTAGCCAAGCAAAAGAAGAGGAAGGGGCGGTGTGATACCTTGAACTCTTCATTCACCTTCATGCTTGCCGGAACCGAAGTCGATATCAATGAAGTTCGCATGGACTGGAGAGGCCAATACGCGCCGTGGGCGAAATTTCCAGGGCCCTATGAATCGGCATTCTCCTTTTCCAAGCTTTTCCAGTTCCGGCAACCAACCGCTTTTGCGATTCTTGGGTCTTGAGGATTCTAAAACCAAAACGATGAGTCAACTTACTGCCATTCCTGAAATTCAGGGTGTCCAAGCTGTAGGCCAGTGGAACCGGCGCGCCACCATGATTGCGGTGGCTCTGGTTAGTTTTGCCAGTCTTTTGCTGGAATTAGCAATGACGCGGCTCTACAGTGTGGTGCTGTTTTACCACTTTGCTTTCTTTGCCATCTCGGTAGCCCTACTCGGTTTGGGGGCGGGAGGAGTTTTTGCCCATGTTCGCAGCCTCTGGCTGGCAAAGTTTGAAATAGGGACACTCGGCGCCCGCTTGAGCCTCCTCAATTCCTTCGTCATACTCGCCGCCACCGAAGTAGTCTTACACATTCCTGTGGCACTGGAGGTGAACGGAAGGAACTTCGGCAGACTGACAATCATCTACCTTGTAACAGCTGTCCCATTTTTCTGCACAGGACTTCTATTTTCCGTTCTGTTTGCCCGTTCGAGCCATCAAATTTCCAGCTTGTACGGGGCGGATCTTTTAGGAGGGGCTTTGGCCTGCCTGGCGGTAGTGCCTCTCTTGAATATACTCGGGGCCCCCAATGCGCTGCTGTTCTCGTGCCTGGTAATGGCGATTGGAGCGGCGCTATGGTCTTCCATCGACGCTCCTTCTACGGAGAACACTGCCCATCTCAAAGTCGAGCAAAGCAGGATACGGATGGCGGCGATCATCACGGCGGCCGGTTTCGCCGTTCTCATGGCGGCCAACCATTCAGGACGCCTGGTGGATGTGGTCTATGCCAAGGGAATATTTCGTGATTCCAAGTGGGTGGAGTTCGCCCAGTGGAATGCGATCTCCAGGATCGAGGTCAACAATCAAAATGGTGCGCGCTACGTGGTGATTGACGCCGATGCCACCAGCGCAATCATGAACGCCGATCCCGGCCACTGGGACCAGGAGCAGAACCAGAACCCCACGCCAGTCTTCACAGGATTGCCGGAGCACAGCAGCTTTAACTGGAAAAAGAGTCTGATGTCGGCGGCCCCCGCGGTCGCCAACGTGCTTCGTCCTCATGGCGAATTCGCTATCATCGGTCCCGGCGGCGGGGTCGATGTGCTGAGAGCTGCAGCAAACGGAAGCCCCAACGTCACCGGCATCGAGATCAACCCGATCATCATTCAGAACGTGATGCGGGGCAAGTATGCCGATTATTCTTACCATCTTTATAACCGGCCCGAAGTTCACATACACATCCAGGACGGTCGGTCCTTTATCCGGAATGCACCACAGAGTTACGACGTAGTTCAGATGACCCTGGTAGACACCTGGGCCTCCACGGCGGCAGGCGCATTTGCCCTGAGCGAAAACAACCTTTATACGGTGGAGGCCTTCCGCGAATATCTAGCGCATCTCAAGCCCGATGGGATGATTGCCATTACTCGTTGGGAGTTCAAACAGCCGCGTGAAGCCCTGCGGGTGGTTTCTCAGGCGATGCAGGCCCTACACCAAAGCGGCGTTGCCGATCCAAGGAACAATTTTGTTCTCATCGCGGACGGAGGTCTCGACGAAGACGGACGCCCGGTATTGGCGCTGGCGAAGAAGTCGCCTTTTACCTCCGCGGAATACGCGGCGGTTGCGGAGCATGTCAGCAAGAATCCCAATCTGGTGTGGCTGAATCCCACACCGGAGTATGCAGGCAGGCAGGAGTTGCCGGCAGCGGCCTTTGTCTTCCAACGGCTTATCCAGTCGAACGAACCTGAACGATTCGCGCTCGACTATCCATATAACGTTGCGCCCGTAAGCGACAATGCGCCTTTCTTCTTTTTTACTCTCAAGACACGCCATGTGATTAGCAACATTCTCGCCGGAACCGGCCATGGAATGGATTGGCGCATCAATCTTGGGGTTGTGGTTCTCGGCATGGTGCTCATCGTCTCGATCATCGCTGTGCTGGTCTTTCTCATCCTGCCCTTGTTCTTTCACCGTGGAGACAGCCGGCACGGGAATGTTGCCTCTCTTCTCTATTTTGTCGCCGTGGGAGTGGGTTACATTTTGGTGGAAATATCCTTGATTCAGCGTTTTGTCCTGTTTCTTGGCCATCCTACCTATGCTTTGACCGTTGTGGTTTTTCTACTTCTGCTCTCCAGTGGCTTTGGCAGCATGATGGCCAAGCAGTGGATTCGCGATAGCCGCCGGATGCGCCTGTTCCTATGCGCCTTGATCGCTCTGATCGTCCTTAACGTTGTTTTGCTTCCGTCACTGCTGCCCACCGCCGTTGGTTTATCATTCATTGCCAAGCTCATAGTCAGTGTTGCCATCCTCTTTCCTCTTGGCTTTCTGATGGGCCTGCCTTTCCCTTCCGGACTAAAGCTGCTGGCAGACAGCGGAGATTCCACCCTTGAATGGGCCTGGGCAATGAACGCAGCCGCCAGCGTGCTGGGATCGGTGGCCGCCATGGTAATCGCGCTCCACTATGGGCTTTCCGTGGCCTTGGGGTGCGCGGCCGGAGCCTACATGCTCGCAGCGCTGTGTTCCAGAGGATGGAGGCATACGCTGGGACAACAGCTCCGCGCTTCCTGATATTGCCGATGAAGGCGACTTCGGGTTGGGCGCCTTCGAACCATCTGTTATGATTTTTTTGCTCAGGACAAGAGACACACATTGCCCAGCCAACAGCAGCTTAGGTGGTCGGAACTCAGGGTTGGAATAACCGTAATTGCGGCTGCCCTGACACTTGCTGTGCTCATTTTTCTTATGAGCGGCACCCTTGGGATGTTCACTCCAAAACTTACGCTTCTCGCCTACTTCGATAATGCTGAAGGATTGGCCAAAGGCGCTCCGGTAGACTTGCAAGGGGTTGCGATCGGCAGCGTGACCGATATTCGGGTGGTTGGCAACCGCCGGATCGACCCTGTCCAAGTGACCATGAAGGTCAATACCAAGTACCGGTTTCTTCTGCGGAAGGACACGACGGCTACCATCGCTACCCAGGGAGTATTGGGACAGTCGTTCGTCGACCTCACCAGCAAAGAAGCAAAAGGCGGCGAAATCCAGGACGGGGAAACGCTCGTAACCACTAACTCACCAGGGCTTGAAGATGTCGTGCGTAGCGGCCAGGGTACATTGCAGAACTTCGATATTTTGATCAAACGTCTTGACCGAATTGTGACGCAGGTCGAGAGTGGCCAAGGATCGATCGGGAAGGCCATCAACGATCCGACGCTTTACAACAGGGTGAATTCCACTTTGGGCCAAGTACAGCAGGTGATCGGAGAGGTGAGTAACGGCAAGGGGAGCATCGGCAAGCTGCTGACCGACGATGAGCTATACCGCAAGGCAAACGATGCGGTTGATAAAGTCAACGCCATCATTGATCAGGCAAACCGTGGTGAAGGAACGGTCGGCATGCTTTTGAAGGATCCCACGCTTTACCGCAATGCCAACCAGGCCATCACGAAGGCGAACCAATTGGTTGACAGTGTCAACGCCGGCCACGGAGCCCTGGGCAAGCTGGCAAGAGATGAAGAATTTGCCAAGAAGCTGGACAACGTAATCACTAGAGTTTCGCAAATGGCGGACAAGCTGAATGCGGGTGAGGGTTCCGTAGGAAAGCTGCTGCAGGACCCCTCGGTTTACAACAACACGGACCAAATGCTGATCGAGACGCGAAACTTGGTGAAAGCGATCCGTGAAGATCCCAAGAAATATCTCACGATCCATTTCCGCATCTTTTAAGCACCGACGCGCTAACATTACGTGATATTTTCCGTCTAATAGGGTTTTTGTCTTTGAAAGCAGCGCATCCCTGCAATCTTAAAAAAGACCAAAATATCGTTTGTTACGGCAATCCGGACATTTTCCTTTGAGGCAAATCAGCATGCAGATTCTTCGTTTCTTGACCCTCTCGGTGCTAACCGCGGGGCTAGCCGCCGCACAAGCCAATCAGACCCCAAGCTTCGATCCCGCGGCGCTTGATCGAAGCGCCGATCCTTGTGTCGACTTCTATCAGTTTTCATGTGGAAGCTGGATCAAGAACAATCCAATTCCCGCCGACCAATCGGGATGGGGCCGGTTCAATGAGTTGGCGGAGCACAATCGATCGGTGCTCCACGACATTCTGGAAGATGCTTCCAAGGCCACAAACCGGACTTCCAACCAGCAAAAGATCGGCGATTACTACGCTTCCTGCATGGATGAGGATGCCATCAACAAGAAGGGCCTTGAGCCGCTCAAGCCAAGCTTCGACAGGATCAATTCGCTTAAGAGCAAGTCCGATCTGCCAGCTCTTATGGCCTACTTGCACCGCAACGGAATCGGGGGCCTCTTCGACTTTGGATCGATACCCGATTTCAAGAATGTGAAGCAGGTCATTGCTGGCGCCGACCAGGGAGGACTCTCCCTGCCCGACCGGGACTATTACCTGAAAGAAGATGCGAAATCTGTGGAGCTACGAAAGGCATATGTCGAGCATGTCGTCAACATGTTCAAGTTGCTGGGCGACTCGCCCGAGAAAGCGACAGCAAATGCGGGCGTGGTTATGTCCTTTGAAACGGCACTCGCAAAAGGCTCCATGGACCTGGTAAAGCGCCGCGAGCCTGAAAATATTTATCACAAGATGTCGACGAAGGAGTGGCAGGCGTTGACGCCTTCGTTCTCCTGGCAAGCGTATCTGTCTGATCTCGGGGTAAAGGATATTGCCAGCCTCAATGTCTCAGCTCCCGATTTCTTCAAGACCCTGAACGAAGAGCTGAAATCGGCCAGCCTTAACGACATCAAGACTTACCTCCGCTGGCACCTCCTCCGCTCACAGGTCCAAAACCTGCCCACAGCGTTCGTCAATGAAAGCTTCAATTTTAATGGCAAGACGATGCGCGGAGCCAAGGAACTTCCTGCCCGTTGGAAGCGCTGCTCTTCCGCAGTGGATCGCAGTGTTGGCGAAGCGCTTGGCCAGGCCTACGTCGACAAAACTTTTCCACCAGAGGCCAAGGCTAGGATGCTGAAGATGGTGCAGGCCTTAGAGACAGCTTTAAAACAGGACATCTCCAGTCTGCCCTGGATGACGGACGCCACCAAGAAGCAAGCTTTAGTCAAACTGGCGGCCATCCAGAACAAGATCGGCTATCCCAATCAGTGGCGCGATTATAGCTCGCTCAACGTTGTCCGTGGCGACGCTATCGGCAATTCGATGCGCGCGGCAGCATTCGAGGTCCAGCGTGACTTGAATAAGATCGGCAAGCCGTTGGACAGGCAAGAATGGGGAATGACGCCGCCCACAGTCAACGCCTACTACAGCGCTACCGAGGACAACATCAATTTTCCCGCCGGCATTCTGCAGCCTCCCTTCTTTGACTTCAAGGCCGACGACGCCCTGAACTTCGGAGGCATTGGCGCCGTCATAGGACACGAGCTTACGCATGGATTCGACGACGAAGGGAGAAAGTTCGATCCCGAAGGAAATTTGCGTGACTGGTGGACGGAGGATGATGGAAAGGCATTTGAAGAGCGCGTTAAGTGCCTGGTGGATGAATACAGCAGCTTTACGGCGGTTGACGACGTCAAATTGAATGGCAAGCTTACCCTTGGCGAGAATACAGCCGACAATGGGGGATTGCGCATTGCGCATATGGCGCTGATGTCAACGCTTGCCAATAGCGCACCAGTCGAGAAGATCGATGGCTTCACGCCTGAGCAAAGGCTCTTCCTCGGATGGGGCCAGATCTGGTGCAGCACCCTGACTCCTCAGTCAGCCCGCTTGCAAGCCCAGACCAACGAGCACTCTCTCGGTAAGTTCCGCGTAAATGGCGTGGTCCGCAACATGCCGGAATTCCAGAAAGCATGGGGTTGCAAGACCGGACAGCCGATGGCTCCGGAAAACGCCTGCAGAGTCTGGTAAATAGAAGCCGTGAAGGGCCTGGGATAATATCTCGGGCCCTTTTTTTCGCCGTAATACCCATCTAGGAAGCAACTTCTTTGGGCTCCTCTGCCCAGACTGCGAATCTGGCAGGCCACAAGCCCGCACATTTCCCCAATACATCCGCAAAAAAAAGAAAATCAGTGCGTGTCGATTCTGCCGTTTTGCATTCGACGTCCAAATAGAGCAGGGATCGGCGTTATGAAATCCCTGGCTCTCAAAGCCAATCAAACTTACAAGGAGACACACAAAATGCGAGTCATGGTGATTGTGAAAGCATCGAAGGAATCGGAAGCTGGAGTCCTACCCAAACAGGAGATCCTGGGGAAGATGGGCAAATTCAACGAAGAACTGGCCAAAGCCGGAATCATGCTGGCGGGAGAAGGCCTGCACTCTAGTGCAAAGGGCGTCCGTGTGAGATTTTCAGAAGGAAAACAGACCGTGATCGATGGGCCATTTACAGAAGCAAAAGAGCTGATCGCCGGCTTTTGGCTGTGGCAGGTGAGGTCGATGGAAGAAGCGGTCGAATGGCTGAAGCGGGCGCCCTTCGGAAATGGAGAAGAGGTTGAAATCCGGCGTGTCTTCGAAGCGGCAGATTTTGGGGCCGAATTTACTCCGGAATTGAGAAAGCAAGAAGAGAACATTCGCCAGACCATCACTTCAAAAAAGTAATGGCTGCCGAGCACCTTCGTACCGGCCCCTTCCGCCGATAGCTCGACGCCGACGATAAAAGCTCGATGCAAGGGCGGATAGGGACGGAATCACACTGGCCGGCCGTAATGTTCCACGAGGCATGGCGCAAATTTTAGAGCTTGGGATTAAAGAGCCCTACGTTTAAAGGAGAAGGCAACAAATGCAGTTCTTGTGTGTGTACAAAACCAGCAAGCCCGAAGGTATTCCTCCTTCTCAGGTGGAAATAGCGGAGATGGGCAAGCTCATTGAAGAGCAAACAAAGTCTGGAATATTACTCTCCACTGGAGGCTGCCAGCCAAGCGCAAGAGGCGCACGCGTACGGCTCTCCTCTGGAAAGATCTCCGTGACGGATGGGCCGTTCACCGAATCGAAGGAACTCATCGCCGGCTTCGCCATTATCCAGGCGGACTCGAAGCAGGAGGCAATCGAGCACGTAAAGAAGTTCCTCAACGTGGCGGGAGATGGGGAGACGGAAATTCGCCAGATGCACGAACCTGCGGATTTTGCTCACTGAGCCCGATCCAGAAGAACCCTCTCCAAATCAGCCAAGGCAACGAGCGGAGGTTTTCCCTGAAAGCCGGCTGCTCGAAACCAGGAGAGACCACAAACTTGCAAGACGGGACTTAAACATGATGTGATCGGTGGTTGTGGCTCCCACCGAAATCCATCGCACCATCGACGCAGTCTGGCGGATAGAATCGCCCAAACTGATCGCTAGCCTCACGCGTCTCGTACGAGACGTCGGCATAGCCGAGGACTTGGCGCAAGATGCCCTGGTCTCGGCCCTTCAACAGTGGCAGGAGTCAGGCATCCCGGACAATCCGGGCGCCTGGCTCATGGCCGCCGCAAAACATCGCGCCATCGACCATTTTCGCCGGAACCAGATGCTGGATCGCAAGCACGGGGAGCTTGCGCGGGACATGGCGGAACGGGAAATGACCGTGCCCGATCTCAATGCATCTCTGGACGACAACATCGGCGACGATCTGCTCCGCCTGATCTTCATCGCATGTCATCCATCGCTTTCTACCGATGCCCAAGCCGCCCTTACTCTACGACTTCTGGGCGGCTTAACCACGGAAGAAATAGCGCGAGCATTCCTGATCCCGGAATCGACCATCGCCCAGCGAATCGTCCGGGCCAAGCGCACCCTTACAGAAAAACAAGTTCCCTTTGAAGTCCCACGCGGCGATGAGCTGCACGCACGCTTGTCGGCAGTCCTTGGGGTGATCTATCTCATCTTTAATGAGGGATACACTGCAACCGGCGGCGGCGATTGGATGCGGCCGGCGCTGTGCGAAGACGCTCTTCGCCTGGGGCGCGTTTTGGCAGGGCTTGTGCCAAAGGAACCCGAGGTGCACGGCCTGGTTGCCCTCATGGAGATACAGGCCTCCCGGTCCAAAGCCCGTGTAACACCATCGGGAGAGCCGGTATTGCTCTTCGACCAAAACCGCGCGCTGTGGGATCAACTTCTCATCAGGCGCGGCCTTGCGGCCCTTCAACTTGCT
Organism: Candidatus Angelobacter sp.; assembly: GCA_035295685.1. Lineage (GTDB taxonomy): Bacteria > Acidobacteriota > Terriglobia > Terriglobales > Acidobacteriaceae > Angelobacter. The sequence goes on along the minus strand of DATGIO010000067.1, from coordinate 25,653 downwards.
GAAGATCTGGGCGGAAGGCGCGGAGCCTACGCATTGCAGGCGGCCATCACCGCATGCCATGCGCGGGCGCGCACTCCAGAGGAAACCGATTGGAAGCGCATTGTGCGGCTTTATGACGAATTGGCTGAAATTGCTCCCTCGCCGGTTGTCGAACTGAATCGAGCTGTGGCAGTTTCCATGGCATTCGGTCCGTCCGAGGGTCTTAAAATCCTTGACGCGCTGCTCCACGAACCGACGATGAAGTCGTATCACCTTCTGCCAAGCGTGCGCGGCGATTTCCTTTTTAAATTAGGCCGGCTCGGCGAAGCCCGCGAAGAGTTTGAGAAGGCTGCGGCATTGACTCACAACACGCGAGAAAGAGACTTGCTTCTAGATCGGGCAGCCTCCTGCGATAAGAAACAACCGTCAACCTAACGCTATCCAAAGGTGCGCAAATAGGCTCCATCGACGGGAGCTACGCAAGACAGCTTCCACCTAGTGCGTTGAGTGAGCGCGAGCAATCTCGATCATATTATCGAGATCGGCAAGAACCCTACTTAAGTCGCCCTTCGCGCGATATGTGTCCTGCAAGGCAACAATGGGATAAAAGAGCGTGTGCTTCAATAATTCTTTTAAAAATTCCTCCTCTCCACGTTTTCGATAGTTCTCACTAAGAAGTTCCAGTTCCTTGAATGCCATTTGCCTATTTTTCAGCATCTGCTCAGCAGCCGCAACGTCACCCCAACTTGAACCATCTGAAAACTGGGCGAAGGCGACCTCTGCACTTGCCGATGGCTCGATTTGAGCCAGAGAATCCTCTTTGTGGATTGGACCACCGAGCTCGGTTCGAGCTGGGTATTTAGCGCTAGCTCCCGGCTGAAGCATATTCGCGTCGAAAAAATAATCTATTTCCACAGGATCTTTGAAATTCATCGGCAGCCCACAGCGAATGTCCGTACGAACAACCAGCAGCAGAATAGACTTATCCGATACATTGATCATTTCTATTTCACTCTCATAGCCGGCTGCCGATGGTTTGTTCTTTGCGCTCACGCGTCCCGCGATTTTCAAAGGAACTCCAGCCTTTGAAACATCCTCAACGTTCAACACAATTTCGCTCTGCCCTAGAGCAACGGTAGTGGCCGCCAGTAATACAAAACACATCATGTTAGTTCGATAGTTCATGCCATCATTATCTTAATTCAGTATTTTTAAGGCGTCGGCACGGCCTTCGGTCTACCATCTGGCAGTCCGCCAAATCATGCTCTACCGCACGAATACAATAACGGTATGAATGACCTGAAAGGTCGTATTGCACTTGTGACCGGCGGCAGCCGGGGAATTGGAGCAAAGGCCGCCATCGAACTTGCGAGGGCTGGCGCACACGTTGCCGTCAACTATCGCGAACGCTCCGATGCCGCAAACGATGTCTGTGCGGAAATCGCCCACATAGGACAGGACACGGTGCAAAAAACAGGCCAAAAGACAATCGCGGTTCAAGCGGATGTCTCGGTCGCCGCCGAGGTGAAGCGCATGGTTGCGGAAGTGGAAGCGCAGCTTGGCGGCATCGATATCCTGGTCAACAATGCGGGTATTGCCCGTCCGCGTAAGCTCGAAGAGATTGCCGAGGCGGAATGGGACGAAGTGCTTACCGTAAACCTGAAATCGATGTTTCTGGTGACACAAGCTGTGATTGGTGGAATGCGCCAAAGACGCTGGGGACGAATCATCAATCTATCGTCGGTTGCGGCCCAAACAGGAGGCGCCGTAGGAGCGCACTATGCCGCCTCCAAAGCGGGCATTCTTGGGTTGACCCGCTCTTGTGCTTCAGCATTCGTCAAAGAGGGGATTACCGTAAATGCAATTGCGCCTGCCCTGGTTGAGACAGACATGGTAGCCAGCCTTCCCCATGCAAGCACTAATCTCATCCCGATGGGGCACTATGGGTCGGTGGACGACGTTGCCTCCGTGGTTGTAATGCTTGCGATGAACGACTATATGACGGGACAGACTATCTCGGTCAATGGCGGATGGTATATGAGCTAGCAGAGGAAAGCACGCTCGCTGGAGGAAACGGTTAAATTGGGGGCGCGAAACGCGCCCCCTGCCGGTATCACAGCTACCGCTTAAGTGATAATCGCCAGGCCGGTGCTCGCCGCCTGTTCATGGGCATGATAAGAAGAGCGCACTAACGGTCCTGACTCCACATGGCGAAAACCCATGCTTAACGCCTCGCGCTTCATCAGCGCAAACTCTTCGGGCGTGTAGTAACGTGTCATCGGCAGGTGATCCTTCGATGGACGCAAATACTGGCCAACCGTGAGGATGTCCACTTGGCGCGCAGCCAAATCACGGAAAACTTCCAGCAGTTCATCCAAGGTCTCGCCGATTCCCACCATAACTCCGGTTTTGGAAACCATTCCGGGGGCAAACTGCTTCACATTTTCCAAAAGCCGGAGCGTTCTCTCGTAGCGCGCGCCGGATCGCACAGCACGGTAGAGGCGCGGAACGGTTTCGGTATTGTGATTCAAAACCTCCGGCCGCGCATCGAGCACAGTCTTCAGGCAATCATCCCGGCCCTGGAAGTCGGGGATAAGCACCTCAACCTGGCATCCAGGAGTCTGACGATGTATCTCACGAATGGTTTCTGCGAAGATCCTCGCGGCACCTTCGTTATCGTCGTCGCGATTTACGCTGGTTACCACCGCATGCTTTAGGCCGAGCGTCGCAACCGCTTCCGCCACTCGTCGTGGTTCATCTTGGTCCAAAGGCTCCGGCTTACCTTTTGGCACCGCACAAAATCCGCAGCGACGGGTACACAGATTTCCCAAGAGCATGAAAGTTGCCGTTCCATGGTTCCAGCACTCCCCGATATTCGGACAGTGAGCCGACTCGCAAACGGTATGCAAGTCGAGCGTGCGCGCGAGCTTCTTCAGCTCATGATAATTGTCGCCCATGGGAGCACGAGCCTTAAGCCATTCCGGCTTGGGCTGAGGCCGCTTGGGCGTGAGATCAATCTGAACGAGTTCTGCTGCGCTTGCCATGAGTTTCTATGTGTCCTCTATTGTACATGCGAGAGCCGCCCATCTCGGGCAGGCAGCATCGGCCTTTACCAAGGGTCACAGGCTGTGCAGGTAGGCGATTACATCGTCGATCTGCTGCGGGTTGAGGGAGGTCCCCAGGGCCGGCATCATCTTTCGTCCGCGTGAGATGGTCTCGCCCACAAACCGGTCATTGGCTACGAGCCCGCTGGGCAGATACTCCCTGCGAAAGACTCCTTTCAAGGACGGCCCTTTCGATCCTGAGGACGAATAAGCGTTGTGACAAACGGCGCAATACAGTTGATAGACGCGGCGTCCCTGCGATTGCTGCGCGTTAAGTCCCAGTTCGGCATCAGTCTTTTCCGAAGGGTCTTTTCCGCAGCCTTGCAGCAGGAAAACCGCAGCGGCGAGAACCACTGGGGCGAGGATGGACGTTTTGCGTGTCAAATGTCTATTATGTTCTGGGCGACGCTTTTTGAAAACCCCCGTGTACGCCATGCCTGTCTCGGTCAAACGCGCTTATGATCCGCCAGCCGCCTCCGATGGGCAGCGCGTGCTTGTCGACCGCTTGTGGCCGCGCGGCGTAAAAAAAGAAACCGCCAAGATTCATCACTGGCTGAAAAACCTCGCCCCCTCTAATGAGCTGCGCCAGTCGTTTCACGCCAACGGCAATTGGGTAGCCTTCAAGAGACGCTACTTTAAGGAACTCAGCTCCGAAGAAGCCTCGGCAGAGCTAGAAGCGCTTTATAAACTCATGGAGCAGCATCGGCAGGTGACCCTGATTTTTGCCTCCAAGGACGTGCAGCACAACAATGCCGTGGCGCTGAAGGAGTTGCTGGACGGAACGAAGAAGCCGCCCTCAAGCAGCGGTCCAGCCAAGGCGGCGGTGGCGCAAGGACGCATGGCCAAACGGCGGCCGAGTTCATGATTCTACGTCCTATCGATCCACCCAGCGCCTCAAGCGAAGCAGTCGTTCCAGCCTGGCCGATCCTTGAGCGAATCCAAAGACAGCACTACGAAAGCTGCTGGCTTGTGACCCAACCTTCGCACGCGGCCCTGGCAGGCGAGCTTGCGGCCAAGATGGAATTGCCTCACGTTCCCAAACCCGATGCCAAGCTGCTGCAAGCCATCGCGCTTCACGATGCCGGATGGGGCCCGTTCGACGCCGAGATCATTCAGCATTGCAGAAGCGATCGGTCCTTTCGCCCGGCATCATTTTTGGAAACACCCCTTGCCCATTTTCTAAACGCATGGAAAAGGTCGATTGAGACTGCGCAATCCGTATCAGCGGCGGGGGGATACATTGTAAGCCGGCACTTTCACAGGCTGGGAGAGCACAGGGTTGCGACTTCCATCGACCAGGGACCAGACAAGCGGGAAATTGAATCGTTCGTACAAGCCGAAAGCAGTCGGCAAAAAAAGCTGGCGGCCAAACAACAGCTTTCGCTTCAGGAACTGGAGCTATTGACCGATCTGCTGCAGCTATGCGACTTGCTGTCTCTTTATGTTTGCATAGGACCGAAAGACAAGGCGCTCATCTCCGAGTATTTCGGAATCGATTTGCAAGTAAACACTACGGAGCAAGGCGTTGTGCTCGATCCTTCGATCATCCCCTCCGGCACACAGTTCCGCGTTGCTGCGCTTCTGCATCCTGCCCAAGCGGGTACGTCCAGCAAAGAGATTTTGATTCAGATTGCTTGAACCGGCTTTCTTCTATCTGCCCAACATTTATCTCCCCAACATTCCAAGGTTTTCACCGCCAAAGCTTCAGGCTATAGTTACGATCTATGGCGTCCCACATCGATTGGCTACGTGCATTCTGTCACACGCTTCCCTACACGACCGAGAACGTGCAGTGGGGAGAGAACCTGCTTTTCCGCGTGGCAAAAAAGATGTATTGCATCATGAACCTCGATCCAGGAGATGGTCATGGGAGATTCGCCTTCAAATGCACGCCGGAAAAGTATGCCGAACTCGTGGAGGTTGAGGGAATCATCCCCGCCCCATACATGGCTCGCAACCATTGGGTCTCAGTGGTGGATGTAAACGCGCTGCGCCGCACAGAAGCCGAAGGGCTCATCCGGGAGTCCTATCAAATTGTTTTTGAGAAACTGCCCAAGAGAATGCAGGTGGAGTTGCAAACGGGAAAATCGCAGGCTAAGAAAGCTACTGCCAAGAAGCGCACGCCTACCAAGAAAGCGGTACGAAAGAGAGAATCCTAGCCGGCCCCAGCGTGCTTCTCAAAAATTCCCCGCCGATTGCCCCCAAACTCTTAATTGATTAATCTTCATTTTTGGGGGCTTTTGCGGAAATGCAAAATAGTGAAGTGGAATGATACGGCTTTTGCAATCAATGAGTTACCTGATTGATTTTCTCCGCTTATGCGATTCGAAAATCAATTTATGATTCCCGCCCCCGCATTTACACGCTGCCTTATCGCGTATACCGCGTTTGTCTATTATATCTTGTTCTACCGAACTTCCGCTGCCGGTCGCCAAGAAGACGGCATGCGTCCTTCAAGGGCAAAAAGGGGTTAGAGGAGCGGGGCGACGCCCATCTCGACGTTCTTGGCCGTGGCCGCCACTACTTTTTCTGCTGCCAGTTTTGCGGATTTGACGCAATCCGGGATACCAACTCCGTAGAGAGAATTTCCGGCGAGATGAAGCCCAGGAATTTTCGCCGCGTACGATTCGATCTCCGCTGCTCGTTCCAGATGCCCAACTTCATATTGGGCAAGCGCCCGTCCCCAGCGGAAGGTATGGGTAAAATCAGGCTGGGCATCCAAGCCTAAAATATCTTTCAGTTCCTGCCGGGCCAGCATTTGCAGATCGTCATCGCTGCGTTCCATCACATCCGCCATACGCGAGTTGGAGAAGAAACAGCGCAGCAGGCTCCGGCCTTCCGGCGCGCGGAACGAAAATTTTCTATGAACGAATGTACACGCAAGCAATTTTCTCTTCTCTGAGCCAGGCACCAGGAAGCCATGTCCCGGGGGGAGCGCGATCTTGGTGTAACCAAGGGCGACCGCAGCCGAAGAGGTATACGAGATTGTTTGCAAGCGGGTGGATATCTCAGGGCTTATGTCAGTGAGTAGAGCGGCCACAACGGGCGCGGGAACCGCTATCAAGACATGATCGAACTTCGCTCCGTTGACGCGCCACTCGTTGCCCACGCGCCTCAAGCAGACCTCCTGGTTGGTGCGTAGCGAGGACGCCGGTAAAGCCGCAACCAGAGCATCGATCAATTGCTGCATGCCGTTTTTCAAGGAGGTGAACAGGGGCTGCTGCGAAGAAGGCGTGGGAGCCGATTGGCGAGCCTTCAGAGTTGCCTTGGCGAGGCTCCCGTGGCTGCGCTCCATCTCCACAAACCGGGCGAGAGTCGCCCTTACACTCAGCTTCTCCGCGTTGCCGCCAAATACGCCGGCCAACATCGGTTCGGCTACGCGATCCACCATCTCCTGTCCAAAATGGCGACGCACAAAAGAGGCAACCGACTCATCCTCCGCTTGGCTTCCAGCAACGGTAAACCACTCGCGCATCATGCGAAGCTTGGTTCCAAAAGAAAATAACGGGGTGGTAGCCAGCGGCCAGATGCGGGTGGGCACCATGAATTGCAGGCCATCCGGAATCGGAACAAGCCTTCCGTTCACCACGATATAAGTCTTTCTGTCAGAATCGTTGGAGGGAATCATCTGGTCCGCAATACCGAGTTCGCGGCAGAGCTTGGATGCCTCGGGCTTAGCCGTCAGGAAAGAATCAGCACCGGCCTCCATCACGTGGCCCTGATAGTGCTCCGTACGAAGGACCCCACCGAATCGCCCAGACTTCTCCAGCAAAGTCCATTGCAAGTCGGCTCCATCGCGGCGCGCCTTTTCGAGATAGTAGGCGGCGCTTAAGCCGCTGATGCCACCGCCGATAATTGCAATCTGTTTCATGCTCTTGAACCGGATACATTCAATCCGGAAGCAGCGCCGAGATGGGTGGACGCCAAGGCTGACAGAGCCGCAACAAATGTAGGTGACGAATTCAGAGATGGGGTACGCCAGAATCTCATTCCCTGCTCCGACGCAAATTCCTTGAATCGAATGTCCACATCATAGAGCACTTCCACATGGTCGCAGACAAAACCAATGGGGGCAACGATCAAACCCTTGTGCCCTTCTTTCTTGAACTCCAGAATCACCTTCTCAACGGTGGGCCCCAGCCACGGACCGCCCGACATTCCCTGGCTTTGAAAAGCAAAGCGCTGCAGCCCAGCTCCTAAACCCTCCACATGCTTTCCGACCAAACGGGCCGTTTCTTTTGCCTGAAGATCATACGGGTCACCGGCCTGGACCGTGCGCGTGGGTACGCTGTGCGCCGTGAAAATTACCGGCGCGGGCGCGCCTAGATCCCGGGAGGCGTCCTTCCATAAAGGTTCGAGCTTTTCCACAAATGCCTGGATCAGGAGGGGATGATCGTGCCAGGCTTCTACAAATTGAACCGATATATCGGGCCGCAGTTCAGCCATCAAAGCGCGCTTATACAGACCGACGCTCGTGGAAGAGTTCTGAGGCGCAAGACAGATCGCCAGCACCTGCTCTATGCCAGCTACGGTCATCTGACGCACCGCATCCGCAATGAACGGCTTCCAATTGCGCATGCCCACGTAAACCGGCAGGCGCAGCTCTTTTTGCATGGCCTGCGCCTGCGCCACGGTAAGCTCGGTAAGAGGGGATTTGCCGATTCGCACATAACGGTGGCGAATCTCTTCCATCACCACCTCTGGAACCAGCCTTCCCCCGGTGATGTACCTCATGAATTCTGGAACGTCCGCGGGCGAGTCGGGACTGCCATGAGCAAGAAGCAAAATGGCAGTTCTCTGCTGACTCATTGCACCGCTCCCGTGGCGGAGAGTTTGGCGCTCAGCTCCCTGACAAAATCCACCAGGGCGCGCACATTTTCAACGGGAGTTTCGGGCAGAATTCCATGTCCAAGGTTAAAGATGTGTCCAGCGCGCCCGCCGGCCTGGCGCAGAATTGCTTCGGCGCGGGAACGAATTTCTTTTTGACCGGCAAACAAGAGAACCGGGTCCATATTGCCCTGGATGGCACCTTCATAATTCAGGCTTCTCCATCCGTCTCCCAAGGGAATACGCCAGTCCACCCCCATGACTTGCGCTCCTGTTTCTTTCATAGAGGGCAATAATGTGGCGGTGTCGGTTCCGAAATAGATCACAGGCACACCGGTGGCTTTGAGTTTCTGCACTAACTCACGGGTGCGGGGGAGAACGTAACGGCGATAATCCTCAATGCTGAGGCAGCCAACCCAGCTATCGAAGATCTGCAGGGCATCCGCGCCGCCCGTAACCTGTTCGGCTGAGTATGCGGCCAGCACTTCGACCAGCTTAGCCATCAAGGCTTCCCACGCGGCCGGATCGGTGTACATCATCTTCTTGGTATGAATGTAGTTGCGCGATCCGCTACCCTCGATCATGTAGCTGGCAAGCGTAAAGGGCGCGCCACAGAAGCCAATGACCGGCAGTTTCTCCCCAAAGTGCTTCGACACAAGCTTGATCGATTCAGCCACGTAGCCCAACTCCGCGCTTCGATGGGTCTGCAGCGCATCCACAGAAGCCCTAGAGCGCAGCGGCTGCTCGATGACCGGGCCTTCTCCAGCGGAAAAATGGAAAGGCAATCCCATGACCTCAAGGGGCAGCAGCAGGTCGGCGAAAATGATGGCTGCATCCACGTCAAGCTTTTCCGCTGCGGTGATGGTGACCTCGGCAGCGAGCTGGGGGGTTTTGCAGATATCGAGAATAGAGTGATGTTTGCGAACAGCCCGATACTCCGCCATATAACGGCCGGCCTGACGCATGAGCCAGATCGGAGTCACATCGACGGGTTTACAGCGGCAAGCATGGACAAATCTTGAATTTGGGGCAGACATTTCCCTTAGAAATGTAGCATTTTTCCGGCCTGCGCGTCCTCCCGCTGGGGAGAGCCGGGCGGTCAGGCCCAAAATATGACCGGGGCTTCCACAAATTCGCCGCAGACGCCCCGGTGTTGGGGCTTCTTTAAGGTTAGGGCTTCTTTATAATATTTGCATGAAGCGTGTGGTACATGCTGCCTGCTCGCACGATTGCCCAGACGCCTGCGGCGTGCTGATTACCGTGGAAGACGGCCGCGCCACAAAGGTTCAGGGCGATCCCGCCCATCCGGTCACTCGCGGCTTTCTCTGCGCCAAAGTAACGAAATATCTGGACCGCGTGTACGCTCCAGACCGGCTGCTGTACCCAATGCGGAGGATCAAGCCCAAGGGCGCGGGCAGCGCCGAGATTACGGACTTTGCGCGGATTAGCTGGGACGAGGCTCTGAACGAAATCGCCGCTCGATTGCAGAAGATTTCCGATGAGTTCGGGCCGGAGGCAATCCTGCCCTATTCCTACGCCGGCAACCTTGGCCTTTTAGGCTATGCGGGCATGTCGCATCGGTTTTTCTACCGCTTGGGGGCGTCGCAACTCAACCGCACCATCTGCGCCGCCGCCGGAGGGGATGCACTGATCTCGGTGCTTGGCCGCAAAGTCGGAACCGAACCAGAGCAGTTCCGGCATTCGAAGTACATTGTCGCCTGGGGCGCGAACATTCACGGAAACAATATTCATTTGTGGCCGTTCATCGAAGAAGCCCGGCGCAAGGGCGCAAAACTGGTGGTGATCGATCCCTATAAGACGCGCACCGCACGTTGCGCCGACTGGTATCTGCCCGTCAATCCCGGCACCGATGTTGCGCTGGCCCTTTCCATGATGCACGTGATCGTCAAGGAGGGCTTGTATGATGCCGACTATGTTGCGAAGTACACTCTCGGCTTTGATCGGCTCAAGGAGCGCGTAGAGGAATATCCTCCAGCCAGGGCTGCTCAATGGACAGGAATCTCTGCCAGCGATATCGAGAAGCTGGCGCGTGAATATGCTGCCGTTCGTCCGGCGGTCATCCGCCTGAACTACGGCGTGCAGCGCAGTGAAAACGGCGGCATGGCGGCGCGCGCGATTGCCATGCTTCCCTGCATCACCGGCTCATGGAAAGAAGTTGGAGGCGGCCTACAGCTTTCGACGAGCCAAACGTTCCGGTTGGATGATCGGGCCGTCGAACGCCCCGACCTCATGTTACGCAGCCCGCTTGGGCGGCCCGCACGTGTGGTTAACATGTCGGAGCTAGGTAAGGCGCTTCACCAACTGAACGATCCGCCGGTCAAGGCCATTTTTGTTTATAACTCCAATCCGGCGGTCGTCGCTCCGAATCACAACGACGTGACTCGCGGGTTGGAGCGTTCCGATCTTTTTACCGTGGTGCACGAGCAGTTCTTTACCGACACTGCGGCTTACGCGGATATCATTTTGCCCGCCACCACATTCTTCGAGCACAAGGATCTCCAGAAGGCCTACGGCCACACCTACCTGCAAATGTCCCATCAGGCGATTGAGCCTCTGGGAGAATGCCGTTCCAATACCGATCTTTTCCGGGACTTGGCACAACGCATGGGCTTTGAGGACGCGTGCTTCCGCCAGAGCGTCGACGAGATGATCGACGAAGCGTTGGCTCCGGCCCACCAGGAAGGCTGGCTCCAGGGATTGACCCGCGAGCGCCTGGAAAAAGAAGGCCATGTCCGCCTGAATCTCGGTGAAGGGCCGTTTCTCCCCTTTGCACAGGGAAATTTTCCAACAGCTAGCGGAAAGGCCGAGCTCTATAGCGAAAAGCTCGCTTCGCAAGGGCTTGATCCTGTTGCCGTTTTCATTCCTCCCAGCGAGTCGCGCCACACTGAAAAGGTCAAGAAGTTTCCACTGGAATTTCTCTCACGCAAGGCCGACAACTTTATGAACTCCACGTTTGCGAACATCGGCTCCATACAGCCGATGGAGCACCCGGATGTTCTGGAGATCAATTCCACCGACGCCGCGGGACGCGGAATTCGCGAAGGAGATTGGGTACGGGTTTTCAACGATCGCGGCGAAGTCCGCCTACGGGCGCACGTGAATGGCTCTGTGCAGCCAGGCGTTGTAGCCGCAAGCCTGGGCTGGGCGAGATTCGCGCCCAATCGCAAGAGCCTGAACGCGCTTACATCAGAAACCCTCACCGATATTGGCGCCGGTCCTAGTTTCTACTCGTGCCTGGTGGAGGTTGAAGGGCTTGCGGGGAAGGCCTAATTTTTTGTTGCCGGAAGGTTCTCCGGTCTAACCCAGCACCTCCGACGCTAACAAATAGGCCTGCACTTCACGCTGGATATCGAATCAGGCGAATATCGAACCAGGCATCGAAGCAAAGCAATCGTCCGGTTCAGGGCCGGCAACATATTCTCTTACGAACGCGACTGGAAGCCGGCTTACCTTTCCTTTGCCTTCCCGGCAGATGTTGACAGTAAAGGGCTTTGATTTGGGAAGGGCTTTCGTTAGGAAGGGCTTTCATCGGGCATCTTTCATTTTTGCATCTTTCATTTTTGCATCAGGCATCAGGAAAGACGTTTCACAAGATTTGGAGCCTTTGGGGATACCTTTGCAGCAGGTTGACACGGAAAAGTGTGTAAAGATTTGGTTCGCGAGCCGCTTTCGTAAGAATTTTCCCTGCAAGTTTTTCCAGCTTCTCCGTTCTACTGGTGCGGAAGTGTCTGCAAAACGACACGATGGGGAGTCTCTTTAGCAAGAGCATGGCCGAGCAAGAACATGGCCATAGCGCCGGATCCAAATTGCGACTCCCAACGGATGCAATTTAATCAAATATTGACAAGGTTCATGATCCGTTGCGGAGGAGCTTGTCAGGCTGCTCTGCGATCAAAGTCCTGATCGCAGGTCAGCGGCTCGGCGTTAGCCGAAAGCTGAAAAGCGACTCGGGAACCACATTTGTCACAGGTTGGAAATGACCGCCCTTGGTCGATTAATACGTCGTGAGGCATACGATGTTGGTAGTGGAAGACGCGGTAGAGGCCGGTCTGTGGAACTTGTTCGCCGGGATGGTACGTTCTTTCGGCCAGCATGCGTTTTACCTGCATCCAAGAATCCTGGTGGAACTCTCAATTTGTGTTAGATGAGAGGCCCACGTAGGGCGGTTGGCTGCGCCTATAAGTGGCACTTCAGCAGTGACTTCCGTATAATCGTGGATTCTCAAAACTGTTCTGAGGTAGTCAGATTGCCGTTTTCTAATGAAAGTAGCCCGAAACATGCTGCCGGGATGGGGCTAGCTGTGCACGTTCTTGCCCTCATCGTTCTCTGCTTGGCTCAAACGGCAACCATGACCGCCCAGGCCGGCAAGATCATTGAGGACATCAAGGCCAAAGGGAACCGCCGTATCCCGAACGAAACCATTATGGCCAAGGTCTATACACGCCCGGGCGACGTCTACGACGAGGCAGCTCTTCAGCGCGACCTTCGTTCCGTATGGGCCACCGGTTACTTTGAAGACGTGCGGATCGAGCGTGAAGAATCTCCCAAAGGCTGGCGCATCTGGATTTATGTCCGGGAGAAACCCACGATCCGATCCATCGACTACCACGGCCTTAATTCGGTCTCGGTGAGCGACGTTCTGGAACGATACAAGAAGATCAAGCTCTCGATGTCGGTCGAAAGCTCTTACGATCCCACCAAGATCATCAAGGCCCAAGTGGCTCTCAAAGAACTTCTGTCCGAGCACGGGCGGCAATTCGCCACCATCACGTCGCAGATTCAACAGTTCCCTCCCGCCTCAGTTGCGGTAACCATCAACGTGAAGGAAGGGCCCAAGATCAAGGTTGGGAAAATCACTTTTGTCGGCAATAAGCACATCACCGACCGGGTTTTGCTGCGAGCGATGAAGAACCTGCACCCCATCGGTATTCCCAACTCCATTTTCCTGGAAAGCATCTTCGCCAAAACTTTTGATTCCTCCAAGCTCGAAGAAGATGCGGAACGTGTGCGCTCCGCCCTTCAGGAACACGGCTATTTCAAGGCCCTGGTAGCAGACCCCAAGACGCAGCTTCGGGAGAAAAGCAGCGGATTCCCGCTGGTCTTTAAGCGTTCCCCGGGCAAGTCGATGGACATCACCATGCCGATCGAAGAAAACGACAAGTACACGCTCAAATCCATCGTTTTCAAAAACAATAAAGCCATCGTGAATACACAGCTTTTGCGCAACCTGTTCCCCTTGAAAGACGGCGAGCTTTTCGACATTCGCCAGGTGCAAAAAGGCATCGAGAACCTGCGCAAAGCCTATGGCGAGATCGGCTACATCAATTTCACCGCCGTGCCGGACACTCAGATTAACGAAGAAAATAAGTCCATCACGCTCAATATGGATCTGGATGAGCAAAAGCCGTTCTTTGTGCGCCGCATTGAGTTTCAAGGCAATACAACCACTCGCGACCGCGTGATCCGGCGTGAGCTGGCGGTCCAAGAAGGCCAGGTCTTCAACAGCCGTTTGTGGGATTTCAGCGTGCTGCGGTTAAATCAGTTGAATTACTTCAATACGCTGAAGGCGGAAGAAGATACGGAACGCAAGATCGACGAACAAAACGGAACAGTAGATCTGCTGGTGAAGGTGAAAGAAAAAGGCAAGAACAGCATCGGCTTGACTGGAGGCGTGAGCGGCTTGGCCGGTTCGTTCATCGGGTTGAACTATCAGACGAACAACTTCCTAGGGCTGGGTGAAACCCTCACGCTCGAAGGAAATATAGGCAACCGCCAGCGCAACCTGCTTTTCGGTTTTACCGAGCCTTACGTGCTGGACCGCCCCATCCAGCTCGGATTCACCGTTTACAATCGCCGCTTCGACTTTAACCAGGCGCAACAGACGCAAATTCTTACCGGAAGCAAAGTCAATCTCCCGAACAGCGTGCTGAATCAGCTGCAAAATTTCAGCCAGTCGAGCTACGGTGTAACCGGCTCCATCAACTATGCCCTGCCGAGGTCGTTCAAGCGGCTCGGGATCACCTACTCCTGGGACAATTCGAGCTTAAAGACCTTCAGCACTGCATCACAGATATTCTTTCAAACGCTGAATTTCCGCAGCATCTCCGGGCCAAACTCCCTCGACGGCATTATCACCAGCAAAGTTACCCCAACATTCGGTTTCAGCACGATCGACAGTCCGATTACGCCTCATCGAGGAAAGAGCTTCTTTGTGACCACTGAGGTGGCGGGGTTTGGCGGAAATGTGAGCTTCTATCGTCCGGTGGCCACCTTTACTGAATGGAAGCCGCTTTACCACGAGAACTCTCTGGGTTTCCGCCTCCAGGGAAGCTTTGTGAGCGGCTACGGCGGCCACGATACCCCACCCTATGAGCGTTCCTATATGGGCGGCGAGAATGACCTGCGCGGGTTCGATATCCGCACCGTATCTCCCTATGTCTTCGTGACCAGCGTGCAAAACCAGCCGCTGCTGAACCCCGATAACACGCCGGTTCCGTTGGACCCCGCCAATCCCCGCAGAGGCAGCGTCCAAGTTCCGCTGCCGGTGACCAACGTGACTTTCCCCGGCGGCGATACAAGCCTGCTGGCCAACCTGGAATACCACATCAAGATTGTGGGCCCGGTGCTGCTCGAACCCTTCATGGACTACGGCATGAATTTTGCCCTTAAGACTTCCGAGCTTCGTCTGGCTCCCGAATCCCTGACACAGCTCAATTCCACCAGCTTCGGCTGCCCGATTGTTGTGGGATTCCAGTGCGCGGGGGGAACACAGGTACCGTTTGGAAGCAACTTAAAGCCGATTGCAGGCACCAATTATGTGCCACGCATGTCCACGGGTCTCCAGCTTTCTGTATTTCTTCCGATCATTCAAGCCCCGTTCCGGATTTATTACGCTTATAATCCTCTGATCCTTGATTCCACGGTAAAATCTCCAAGCCTGATTACCCGGAGCATGTTTCCTCCGGGCGGAGCCGGCGACTTTACTTTTCAGCAGAGTCAAGCGATCTTCGCGCCGAACTTCATCCTGAAAGAACCAAGAAAGACGTTCCGCTTTACCGTCAGCACGACGTTCTAGCCAGGAAGGATGAGAACGAAGGTGAGCTGAGACGCATCGGTGCGCGGGTAGAGAGTTAGCGAAAAATGTTCTGAGTTTGAGGAAAGATTGCGACACAGGTCGCAGGGAATGAATTGAAGGAGTCGATGATCCATGTTCGGTACGTCCACAGTCCGCCGTTTAGGCTTCAGTCTGGCACTCGGGTTGGTTCTTCCATCCTTAATGGCCGCCCAAGGCGCATCTCCAGCCTCTGGTAGCGCCACCGCCAAGATCGGCATCGTCAATATGGAAGAGGCAATTGTTACCTGCAATGAGGGCAAGAAAGAGCTGGATGCCTTGCAGCAGCGATTTGAGCCGAAGCGGGCGACGCTCAAGACCCTGAACGACGAAATCGAGGGACTGAAGCAGCAGCTCCAGTCACAAGGCCCGAAGCTCAGCGACGACGAGCGGACCACGCGGGAACGCACGATTCAGACAAAACAGACGACTCTACAACGCAATTTTGACGACGCTCAGGCAGAATTTCAGCAGGCGCAGCAAGACGTGGGAAACAAGATTTTCCAGAAGATGCGCACCGTCCTTGAAAAATATGCCACCAAGAATGGCTTCAGCATCGTCTTGGATTCGTCGAGCCAGCAGAATCCGGTATTGTGGGCCGTCCAGGGTGTCGTAATCACGAAGGACTTGGTGGATGCTTATAACACCGAATCACCTGCCACGCCGACTGCGGCAACAGGCGGATCGTCTTCCGGAGGAGCTGCGAGCGGTACTGGAACGGCTGCTAAAAAGCCCTAGTTTTCCTAGGGTTTTCAAAAGATCCGCAAAGAGCTAAGCGTTCGAAAGAGCTAGGGGTTCTAAAGAGCTAAAGCGCAGAAGATTCAAAGCACTTGTGAAGCCGGCCAAACGTGGTATTCCATGCAGTACTAAGGGGCAAGAGAGAGGGCTCTGTATTGACGTCCCAGTGTTTGACGTTGACAAACTGCGGAACCTATAATCAAAGTATTCGTCCTCTCTGCCGACTCCGTATCACATTGCTGTTGACGTAAGTTGTGCTTCGACGAATAACCTCGCAAGAAGAACTATTGAAGGAGTTCATGATTCAATGCCTCGTTCGTCAAACATCCACCTGCTAGCCCTCGGTCTCGCGCTGAGTGCGTTCTTTTCCACGACTGCTGTTGCCCAAGGAACTGGGACCGCGGCCGCAAATACCGCACAGGGCAAGATCGGCATTGTCAACATTCAGGAAGCCATCTTCGCTACCAACGAAGGCAAAAAGGAAGCTGACGCCCTGCAGACAAAGTTCGCACCGAAGCAAGCCGAGCTCAAGAATTTGAACGACGAAGTGGATGGCTTGAAGAAGCAGCTTCAGACCCAGAGCGACAAGCTGAACGAGGATGAGCGGAACAATCGCGTCAGGACCATCGAAACCAAGCAGAAGTCTCTGCAACGCAGCTACGATGACGCGCAGTCCGAGTTTCAACAAGCGGAGCAAGAGGTTTATGGCCGCTTGGCCCAGAAGATGAGTTCTGTTCTGGACAAGTTCGCCAAGGACAACGGATATCTGGTGGTTCTGGATGTTTCGAACCCGCAAACTCCGGTGCTTTGGGCCAATCAAGGCACAAATATCACCAAAGATCTGGTGGACGCCTACAACACTGGAGCACCTGCCGCGGCTCCCGCTCCTAAACCCGCGGCAACCGGCGCCGCCGCACGACCCGCAGGAACTGCAGCGCATACCCCTGCCGCTCCCGCAACGACACCGAAGAAACCCTAAGGGTTCCCAGGAATTGCCAATAGCCGCCCCTTTGGGGGCGGCTATTTTTTTGCTGTCTCAGGAACTTTGTTGAACACCTCCGGTGTCTGATATTTCAGAACGGAGGTAATCGCAAATGTTTCGGGAAACGCTGATCGAGTCTTCACCGGCGGTGGGAAAAACCAATCGTTGGCCCATAGCTACCAGCTTCGTCCTGCAGTTGATCGTGGCGAGCGCACTGGTGCTGCTCTCCTTGATGTCTACCGGCATTCTTCCCACATCCATGCCCATGCCGGTTCCTCCTACAATCTACACGCCCTTGGCTGCTGTTCCTCGAAGCGGAGGCGGCCACGCAGGCAGCGCGCCGGTATCACCAATGGCGCACGCTGCAAGCACCGCAGTAGTCTCCATCCACAACTTGGGATCCTTGATCTTCGGGAATAAGCCAAGACAGGGGACCGAGGATAGCTGCCCCGGATGTCCAACCGGCGATGCTCCGCAGGTAGGTGGCGGAGGTCCAGCCATGCCCACTGGCCTTCTTATTACCGATTTGCCAAAACCGAAACCGCCGGAGAGAGTCGTGATGTCGCATCTCTCCGAAGCCTTGCTGGTAAAGAAAGTCGTTCCCCAATACCCGGCAATCGCTATCCGCGCGGGAGTGCACGGTGACGTGCGGCTTCATGCAATCATTGCGACGGATGGCTCGGTACAGAGCCTCAGCCTGATTGACGGCCCTCCCTTATTGGCAGGAGCGGCAATCGATGCCGTGAGACAGTGGCGTTATCAGCCTTATGTACTGAATGGGCAAAAGATCGAAGTGGAGACTTTTATTACCGTAACATTCAAACGGAACGACTGATCTCGGAAGCGATTGAGCTGCGGAAACAGATCTTGAGAACAGCCGATCTTTAGAACGACCGGATCGGGAGAACGACCGACCTTCAAAACGATCTGTCTTCAAGACAACCTGTCTTCAAAACTTACCTATCGGGGGCGGAGTTTTCTTGCTTCGTTCTTCGATGGCATGCCCAAGGGAGCCCTCTCCTCTACTCCCTTGGGCCTTTCCACATCAGTCCCGGCTGCAAGACCTCTGTTTCAGACCCTTCCTTTTCCTAACACTCCCCTTTCCTCTTAATTTTTTCTTCCAGGTCTTAGACAAATTCTTCGTTCTGCCGTGTGAAAGTAGTGAATCGTAAAGAGGCCAGCGGCGGATGAAAGACTTAAATCGCAATGAAGTTGAGGATTGGTATACCCAATACGGTCCCGCGCTGTTGGCCTACGCGGTGGCGCTGACCGGAGAAAAGGGGGCAGCCGAGGATGTGCTGCACCAGGTTTTCCTGAAGCTGCTGGAGATGGACCAACCTCGCCCCAACGACCCCAAACCCTACTTGTTTCGGGCTGTCCGGAACAGGGCATTCAATGTCCGCCGCTCGGCATCGCGGAACGTTCCTTTGGACGCCGATCAATGGCTCGACGCCCCAACTGACCTTGTAGATGCCGGGCTGGCTTTACAAGCGGCACTGCGCGAACTGCCCGAGGAGCAACGCGAAATTATCGTCATGCGGATTTGGGGCGAGATGACCCTGGAACAAGCAGCTGCAGTACTTGAGGTGCCGACCAATACCGCCGCCTCCCGTTATCGCTACGGGTTAGCCAAATTGCGCAACGCGATGCAATCCATGAAGGAGTGCCATGAACCCACATCAAGAGGATAAAGATTTTGAAGTGTTCTTGCGCCGGTTTCGGCCAAAGACGCCCAGGGCCTTGCCTGAGGAACTTCGCGCCAGTCCACGCATGCCAATATCCCGCCAGAAGCAACCTCGCCTGGCAAGGCGTATCCGGATCATTGCGGGCATAGCAGCCTTGGTGCTGATGGGGGTTACCAGCCTGCTCCTTATGAGGCCGCGCCAGACGCACCTGCTGGATGCTCAGGCGCGAGTGGAGCCGATTCCACGGGCAACGATCGGCGAGTTCAGCCGCCTGATACGCGAGGATCGGTCTGAGGCTGAAGTCGAAGCAAGAATAGGGGCGGCCATGGATGAAATCTCACGGTCACTTCTTCCTAACGAAAAGAAGAGCCGGGGGTTACTGAAAGCCCTGGCTGCCGAAGCGCCTTGAACGGTCGAGCCGAAACAGGCAATGGGAGAGATCGGGAGAGAACAAAGAAGCGGAACGAACAAAACAATAGAAGCTCCGGAGAGAAGAGCAACAAGAAGAAATAAAGACAGGGAGAAATCGCATGACCAAAATGACCACCACAATACTGATAGCAATCGCTGCCTTACTGGCCATCGGCGCACAAGCACAGCAAATCAACCTGCCGCAAAACCGGAATGCCGCGCTCGCATATTGGATGGCTTTTGCCAATCTGAACGACCAGCCAACGGATGAAAAGACCACGAAGCTCATCGACAGCGTGCTTGCCGGCTCCGCCGAATGGGATGACGCCAACCTTGGCCCTCTCGTTCACCAAAATGAGTATGCCTTGACCCTGCTTCACCGCGCTACGCAATTGCCCGATTGCGATTGGGGGCTAGACTATAGCCAGGGACAGGCCACAGACCTCGGCCATCTTCCCAAAGCTCGAGCGCTGGCACGCTTGAATACGCTCCTCGCCTACCGGCAAATGGCAAAGGGAGACAACACCGGAGCCGTTGAGACCCTGCTAAGCGGTCTACGGTTTGCCCAAGACATGTCTCGTGGGACAAGCTTGATCGGCGCTCTCTCCGCAAAAACCACGCTGCTTGCCGACCTTCGTTTACTCACGAAAGCCGTAGAGAGCGGTTCACCCTCCAGCAGCTCCCTGGCAAAGATCGGAGCGGCGCTGAAAGCGGAGCCAGTGGAAGGACTCGATTGGATTAGCTCAATTAAGTTCGAGATCTGGGCCGACAAAGATGCCCTGAAATCTTTTGTGGAAGCAACTCCGGGAGAGTTTTCCTCGCAATTCCGTAGTTCGTTCGGCCGCGATCCTGGCGCGGTAACGCAACCCACGGCCGCCGATCTGGCAAAGTTCCAGACAACAATGAACGACGTAGCCGACGCATTTCGCCTACCGACCGGACAGACCGCCGAAAGGATCGAACAAATTCAAAGCAAGGTAAGGCAGATGCATCAAGCCGCTCAGGACATCGTGCCGAACTACCTCCGGACCAACGAGGTCCGCCGACAGATTGCGGCGGAGCGCGACGCTCTTGTAAAAGCGCTCGCAGGCTCCGGCGTCCTGAGCACGGCGAACCGCAAGCTACACCCCGCCAATGCCCGTTAAGCACTCGACACCAATCACCTCGTAAGAATAAAGCTTCTTAGATCCGGGGAGCCGAAGGGAGATTCGGCTCCCCGGCGTTTTTCGCAAGCTCCCACAAGGTTCTAAAGCACCCCACCTTTTAGTTCAATGTATTGTCCAGGCTGAGAACTGCATAGATTTGCGCATGTTTGCCCAACTATATTCTTGACAGCAAAAGACGATTCGGATCAAATGTCGCAACATCTTTGCAGGCATTTTTGAAAAGAGGACAACGATGTCGTGTTCGCTCGACCTTACCGGGCTGCTGCCCACGTGCAAGCCCAATGCGACCGTCAAAATCAGGTTGATTGCCGATCAATCGATTCTCCAGCGAGTCTCTTTGAATAATGCGGACTTTACCTCCTCGATCAACCAAACCGACATGAGCGTATCGTTTGCCGTGCCCGCGGGTAGAAATACCGTGGTGCTAGTCTTGCTACCACCGCCCACCTCGGAGCCGATGCAAATCGTAGAGGACTGCGGCGGAGGAAAGACGCAGCCGATCCTTAGTTTTGGCAGTGGTATCCATGCGTCCGTCAGCTTCGATATCATCGCCGGCTAAAGGTTTCAGCGGGGCTCTTCAGTATGGAGCACCTATAAATCAAGATCGCAGCGCCACTTGCGTCCAAGAAAAACCGACCCAAAAGAAAAGCCGCCAAAACGCATACGACTGGGCACAGAAACACTATAGGAATTCAAAACGATGCAGAATCGCTTCTTCTTCTCCCTTACCTTGTTCTTTTCCTGTTCTTTCATGCTTTCCTTGCCGGCGCCCGCCCAGACAGCGCGCCAATTCAACTGTGCGAAAGAGGCAGACCCTTTTGCCTCCTATTGCCAGGATGTAAATAACTTTCTGGCTACCGCAGGAAAAAACAAAGTTAACGGCAAGATCGACCAGACAAATCCGGAGGTCAAGAGCGCCCTGCAGTCATTCCTCTTCGTAGATTCCGTACCCGATCGGCTTGTGTCCTTACTCGCTCGTGACGTGGCTTTTCAGGACGCTCTGAATACCCTGCCCAAAACGCCGGATTCGTCGGCGATTGGAATGGCTACGTTGGCAGCGGCAAACCAAAACAGGCCGGATAAACAAACCGGGGCCGGGACCAATGCCAATGGCACCACCGACCTGGTGGAAAAGGCTGGAGTACCGGCCATCCTGGCGTTTGCGCTTGAATCGGGCTCTCTTATCAGGTCCGTGAATGGAACTACGGCAAGCCTTAACGGCAACCTTGACGGAATATTCCGCACGATCACCGGGCAACAGGCCCTGTGTTTCGATTGCGGGAGCTCTTTTGGGACCGCGATTTTGCGCGATGTGGGCGTATCCGCGTCTTATCTCATCAATCAGCAGGGCACCACTCCGGTGACGACGAACGGCTCGGCGAATGGCGCAACGCCGGCGGTGGCGAATGTAAATATCCCTTCAACGGTGGGTAAACTTTCATCGATTAAAGCTCGCTACCAGATATGGAATGCCTATGATCCCCGTTCGCCCCAATTTCGGGCGGCGTGGCAGAAGGCGGTTCGCGATGCAAACGACAAGATCAATCAGGCGGCGCAGGATTTCCAAAGTTCCTTGCAGACCCTTGAGGTCAACAACCCCATCAAGTCCGACACGCTTTACCAAAAGAACCTGAGCAACTTCGCGGAGGCTTTTTATGCGGATGCGGATAACCAGAACCTGGACAAGCTGCGCCAAGATTTTCTTTCCTTATTCAATGCGACCGTAGATGCACTTAAGAAAGACGATCCCCAGTTCAATCAGAAATTGGCAGGAGCCAGTGTCTCTCTTGCAAGTTACAAAGACCTATGGAGCCAGATTCTTAACAACGCAAAAGGCCAGCCGTTGCTAACGCTGGAATACGCCTTTTCCGAGCCGCAAAACCAGCCCGAGTCGCATGATTTTCGGATTATCTCCGGATATACGCCCAAGAATGGGCAAGGATTGCTCTCGATCAATGCAGCTTTATCGCTTTATGGAGGAGCGCTCCCCGCCGGCGCAAAGTATGGCCGGATTCGGGATGGCCAGATTTCCGCAGAGTTCGACCGCCCCTTTACCTTGACGGGCGGCCAGAACCAGGCGGCATTTTCACTCGCGGGTTACTGGCAATACCAGCCCGATCCAACCGTCCTGAATATTACGCCGGGAAATCTGGCTCCCGGCACGAACATTCAGTTACCGGCTGACGCCCAGGTTCTCCTGGGAACCGCGGGCTCGCTATGGGTTGTGCAGGGCAAGGTAACCATCAATGCAAAATCGGGTATCAAGATTCCTATCGGCGTAAAGTGGTCGAATAAAACCGATCTCCTGAATGGGAATAAAGTGGGCGCGCAAGTTGGAATTAGCTATGACTTCTCTTCTCTGAGCACGCTCTTTGGAGGCCAGTAGCCGTAGCTTAGAAGAAACATTGACTAGCACAAAAGGGGGCGCCCATCTAGCGACGCCCCCTGTGATCTGTACTCTCTTCCCTCAGACTTACACGGTGATCTTGGTACCATCGAACTTCGTGAAGGTAAACCCGCCGAAGTCCTCGTTATAAGTATCCTTTTGGTCTCTCAAGATGCTGATCGCAATTGCTTCTCCCAGCAAGATGGACTGGGCGTGATCGGAGCGCCAGTGGACGCCGGCGCTATTACGCGCCAAGCCCACATTGCTGGCGATCTTGTTTGCCTCGGTTCCGACCGTTAGTTTGTCCGCGCCAGGACCGGTATACGAAACCAGTGACTTGCCATCGTCGGAAGCGACGACAGGACTTGTAACAGGGTGGTTCTCATCAAAGAAGGCTTTGATGAAGGTTGCACACGCACCCGCAACCGTAGCATGTCCTGAGCCATAGGAGGGATGCGTCGGACACCCTTCAGGAAACGCCATGGGCAGGAAATAGGTGCCATACTTATTATAAACCTGCTGCGCCGCCACCGAATTGAGCACCTGGGGATGGAGAGGATAGTCGCGGTTCTTAGTGATCTTGTAGTGAACCAAGCCGGAAAATGCCTCAGGGCGAAGTGCGCGGTGGACAAACCATTTTTGATACCAAACGCCCTTCAGTGCACGAGTGGAGACTTCCGCCACGAGTGCGACGGCATGCGGGTTACCGAATGTGCCAAAACCAACTTGCGTCTTGGAGTTGTTGTACGGGTTTCCCGGGTTAAAGGCCACATTCATCTGGTCGAGCAGGTTCAGCGTCGCCATAAAATACGCTTGATAAAGCTCATCGACGTGGACGAACATATTCAATACGCGGGCAGCATTCAGATATCTGGGACCAATCGTTTGAATCGTGCTCGTGGGGTTGGCACCGTTCTGAACTGCCAACCATGACGTTGGATCCGTCATAAAGTCCACACCCGGCTGAGCGGCAATGTACTGTTGCGCAGGCTTTCCCGAAGAATCAAGCACAGCCAGCGCCCCAAAAGGGGCAGGCTGAAGGAAGAACTGCGAAACATATGGCCCAACTATGTCGCCCGTCGTCGTGCCTCGGAACAGTGTATCCGCGGTGACCTGTCCATTGATCTTCGGCCCTTTAAAGTCGGTAAGCTTGTTGAGTTCTGCGATTGCCGCTGTGGTGATCGGCTCTTTTCCATACTGGCTGAAAGGCACATCGCGAGTCAGAGCCTGCCAATAGTTCTCTACCATCTCAGCGGCGCGTTCCGCGCTGGAAAGAGCGGGAGCGGCCGGAATGGCAAGCTGGTGCGAATCGGTCCCCTCTAAATCGAATGCCAAGCCGGATTGGGGATTGGTTAACTTCTTTCCGACCCCCAGTGTGATCTTTTCAAAGTCGTTCGGACGTCCGGTTTCCGCCGCGTGCAGAAGAGTTTTATATGCGGCCTGGTCTACCTCGCCGAACTCATTGTGAGGCAGTCCTTTCGAGTAGTTTCCGATTCTGGTGTTGTAGCGCTCTTCATCGCCATTCGTTGGATGTTGGGGAATGGGAACTTGCCGCTCGCGCTCGGCCGCCTCCTTTCGAAGCTCAAGGGACTCGTCGGCGCGCTCCGTCCCGGTTAAGGCGCGGTGATCGTCTCCATCTCCATGACGCCGGGCTCTCCTGGCGCCTGTGCCTGTCTGCATGCTCATGATCTTGCTCCTTGCAATTTTTGTGGCTATCTAAGGTTGGAGGAGCAGAGTTCGCGCACGTATACCGCGCGTTGCTCTGCGTGCAATGTTAGCCCGTGGCTCAAATTCTTTCTAAGAGGGGAAAAATGATTCAAGCCAGTTTTGATTTACAACTTTGGATCACTAGGGGGATGGAAATACAAAAACTAGGTACGAGTTAACTGGACTATACCCGCAAATTTCCGCAAGAAGCAAGCAATCTTTAAAAAATTTATTGTGAACCGGATCCAGGAGAATGCGGCTCCGCAAAGCAATTAAAATCTGCTCACAATTCCATACTCCTCGTGATAGAGGAACACAGATTCTGAAAGCAGTTTTAGAGATAAGTCATTGATGAAAAATTTGACCTAGCAATACCGCTAAGGACTACGATCGTTGCAAATCTTGTCTCCAGCCCTACTATTAGAAGAGCCCGCTTCTTATTCAGAAGCAGGCTCGATCTTCCCGCGTAGAATTATCACAGATGCTTTCGGAAGTTGAAACACGGTTTCGCTGCTGGCGACGGCGGTGGTTGCAACCGGAGGAAGATCCGGATCGGCGTGGCTATTGATACCGTCATTGATCCAGACATACTGCTCGCTGCCAAAAATCACCTTTGTCACAGGCCCGGCAAATGATGTGGCGCGCTTGCGCGCACTATCCTCAAACACAACCCGAACGGAATGAGCGTTCGTCTCATCCCGATTGACCAGCATGATGGACCAGGCTCCATCCGGACGCTGGACCGCATACGAGGTGACAAGCAAATTACCATCCACGTCCTTGATACCAGTGGAAGATCGAAACATGGTGTGCATGCCGGAACGGTGCTGCACCCACTCCAGATTGATCACTCGCGCCGCATAGTAGAGCGCCGTGTAGCCTTTGATCGAGTTGCCATCGAAGATGAAGTTCGACCAGGACGCCCATCCAAGGCAACTATTCTGGAGACCTTGCAGCTGAATCGGAGAATGGTAGAAAGCCGCGCCTCCGCCTTCAAAGAACGAGCCGATGTTATCGGCCAGCCACAACCCGGAAAAGATGGTGCTCATGGGCCCGGTAAGCTGGGCGGCCAGATGGCTTTCACTGACCATGAGCGGCACGTCTTTCGGGACGCCATCGTCTCTCCAAACCTGGAGAATATGTTTCATCAACTGCGGTTCCCGGTACAGAGTTTTCCAGGTGATATCGCATTGATCGAATGGATAATGCTCGAAGGATACAAACCCCAGGTCTGCGATGCGGCCATGCGCTTTGAGGTAATCGACAAACCTTCCCATCCATGAAGTCTTGCCCTGCGCATCCGGCCAGACTCGAATGTCCTCATTGACTCCCTCGAAGATTGGCCCACCGAGCTTCAAATTAGGATCTACTGCATGAATGGCCTTCGCCCATTGAAGATAGAGAGCGGCATAGTCTTCGGGCATGGCATGCTTGCCATCCGGCTCTTCGCCCATTTCGATATAGGAAATGGGATAGCCGCGCTTTTCGATATAGGCGATTTGAGCGGCGGCATCCTCGGGCGTGCCATAAAGCATG
>DATGIO010000066.1:0-52630 GCA_035295685.1 Candidatus Angelobacter sp. | reverse complement strand
TCTTGGCTCCACAGGATTCGTGTGCCCCAAAGACGTTTAAATGCAGGAAAATGTTATGCAAATATTCTTGACATAGCCGACTTCCTCATAGATGGGCTCCACTGTTGTCGCGCCTCCAGCGCTTGAAGCTTTTATAAGGACACTCGAACGCCCAACTCCACGCTTCCAAAGCGTTTATAAAGCGAAAAATCCAAAGCGCGGTTTTTTGCCCAAGGATAAAATCCATTTTCTGCAAGGCATAAATTTATGCGTGCTTTACGAGGCCCTAAGAGTCTGCTTGAGAATATGAAACGTAGGGCGCCTGCTCGGATTTAACAAAACCCACCCTTTGCTCCGAGCGCAAAAACCAAGAGCGCGCTCTCCACAAAGGATGGGGCACCCACTTTCACGTGAGAACTAGATTTTCGGGAATTGCCAATTAAGCAGGCTTCAGCGAGGAAATTTCATCGTTGGTCCCGCCTGGAAGAGTCGCATAGTCACCGGGCTTAAGCGTGAATGGCGTGAACGAGCCCGTCGATTCGTAGTTGATGTGAGGATAGAACGTCCACGTCCCCGAGATCACCTTCACCGAGCTGACCGTATCGTTAAAATAATAGGTTCTCAGGTCCGGCGTTGCATCTGTAAGCGTCAGCACCTTTCCCTTAAAATTGGTATCGGCGAAGATCTGGACTTTGGCCGTAGATGTTGTCTGAACCGGAAGCGCAACCGTGTCGCCAATGCCCGTCACCTCGCGAGTAAGCCTTGAATCCCACGGGCACCAGTGGCAGCCGGGAAGAAATGCGCCGCATGCCTCGTCCAGATGGTCCTCAACATATTGCATATTGGCGTCGCAGACCTCGATGGCCATCTCAAAGAAATTGATGGTATTTGGGTCGAGATAAAAACTCCATTTTGGGTTGTAAGGCTGCGTCCTCTTTACGATTCTACCGTGAACGTGAGTTTTATCTTTCTCTTTTCCGGACAGTATGTCCCGCGCTTGGGCAATCTTCGCATCGTCCGTCAACTGGAAGATGAATTCCATGTCTTGCCTCTGCATAAACGCGAAATAAGCGACCGCCATAATACGAACTCCTTGCGTTAGATTTGTCTATAGCGTTTTCAGCGTTACTGAATCCTGTTTACGCGCTCTCCGTGCGGCTTTTCTTTAATCGAAAACCAGACGGAAAAGCCGCGCAGTGACCTTGATTCCTGGTCTATACTTACGCTGACAACGCTGTAGCGCCGGAATTATATTGCAAATCTCTATAGCTATTTTCCAGGCAACAAAACTAAATTTTACTTATTTACATGATCACCAGAACAAGCCAGTTATATTCCAATACTCTTAAAAAGCGCTCATGGATCTATATTCCCTCTAGGCCATTTTTAGATTTATGCGAGAGTAACAGGAAGAATTTCGCTTTTTATATGGCACCCACAACAACCTTCATTCCGCATCGCGAGACACATTGCGCGGCACCTTCATTTTCGCGATAGGGCGGCAACGTCATCTATTCATCTCCGCTTTGCGTCGTCTACGCATTGCCAAACTTGCCGCTTACCCGAACGAACATCCACGCATCGATCCAAAGAAGACGCCGGGAAAGTTGGAAGGTTCTCATCATAGTCGGACTGATGGACCGACGAGTCGATAGGGGCGACTCACTGAGAACGGCGGGATGAGGCATCGAAGCGAGGATCGTCTGTGGGGCAGGCAACAAATAGGTGCTGCCCGGGCACCTCAACGGCGCGCCGGGCAGATTGGTTCTTGCATTTTTATGTTCGCAGTAATTATTTCCTGCGTGCAATGAGGCCAGAGACTAGCGAGCCAAGGCCCACCAATCCCAACAACGGCAAAGGAGAAGCCGTCTGGGGCAAGCCGTGATGACTTTCCTGGTCATGAGTGGTGGTGGTAGCGGCCGTTTGATCGCCGGTTACCGCGCCAGCAGCATGGCCAGCCTGATCGGCGGCGGCTCCGGCGGTTTGATCGGCATGGTCGGCTACTGCGCCGGCAGCAGACTTGGTTTGATCACTGACCGCGCCTGCGGCGCTCTTGGTTTGATCGGTGACAGCACCTGCGGCGCTCTTGGTTTGATCGCCAACCGCGTCTGCAGCGCTTTTGGTCTTATCAGTTGCCGCGTCTGCCGCGCTTTTCGCCTGATCGGCGGCTGCATCGGTTGCGCTCTTCGTTTGGCCACTCAGGGTTTGGTCGGTCACGGCGCCTGCCGCACTCTTTCCGGCATCCGTGGCCGATTGCCCAGCGGCATCGGCGGTACTTTTAGCCTGATCGCCAGCGGCGACGGCTCCACCGGCCACAGCACCCGCTGCTCCAGCGGCCGCTCCGGTGGCTGCGCTGCTCATATCCGAGCCCGGCCCACTCGAGCAGGTTTCGGAGACCATGTTCACCGAACTGACCGCCATCGATGCACCAGTCGACGTTGCGGACTTCGTGCCGTGAATTTCAACCTGATGTCCATCATGCGGCTTCAGCATTGTGTTATCGCCGGTAAGGATCACGTCCTGACCGCCGGATTGTGAAAGGACCCAGTTGCCGCCCGTCTGTTTCAAACAGCCGCGCAGGACAATATCCTGGTTGCTGGGGTTGCTGGTTGGAGTTGTTGCGTTTTGATTCCCGCTCGGGACGCTCGGCTGTTGTTGCTGTGTGTCCTGGTCTGAACTTCCTGGACTTCCCTGGCTTCCACCGGTGCTACCGCTCCCCCCTTGAGCGATCGCCACGCCTGTGGCCAGCAAGAGTGTCATCAACAGTTTCTTGGTCATTTGTTACTCCTTCGAAGTTTCGCTACCCATTCGGGCTAGCAGAGTCCCTCGCGAAATACACGGGGGAACAGACGCCAATACCTATTTAGAGATCGGTTCACAGCCGGGAGGTTGACCTTGCGGGGAAATAAAGGAGAGTTGCTGCTCTACAGCATTTCACGTACATTCGATGAGCAGAGTAGCTCATGACGCATGCACACGAGGAGAGCCGAGATCCGGAACGGAGCCAATTGGAGCAGAACCAGGACGATCTCTGGATGGAACTCGCGATCGAGCAAGCGCGATTAGCAGAGAAATCCGGCGAAGTCCCCGTTGGCGCGGTATTAATTAAAGATGGAATGCTGCTGGCCAAAGGACACAATCGCAATCTACTCGATAGCGATCCTACAGCTCACGCAGAAATTGTGGTATTGCGGGAAGCGGCGGCCAAGATCGGCAACTACCGCCTGGGCGGATGCGAGCTGTTCGTAACGATTGAGCCGTGCTCCATGTGTGCCGGAGCGGTGATGCACGCGCGACTGGATCGCGTGATCTATGGCGCAGGCGATCCCAAGGCGGGCGCGGCTGGATCGGTGCTGCAGATTTTGAATCATCCTAAGCTGAACCATACGCTGGAAGTCAGGCCGGGCGTGCTGGCGGAGAAGTGCTCCGATATCCTGAAGACATTCTTCCAGTCCCGGCGCAAAGCGCAAGAGCAAACGCAACAGGCGCAAGAAGAGGAATGAGTCCAACAAATTTCACCAGCAGACTGCGCGCAAAGACTGCAAAATACAAAGACTGCGGCAGAGGGGGAGAATTCCATTGTTTCGTCCGAAGTTTCGTCCAATATTTCGTGGGATGTTTCATCTGAAGCTTGGCCGTGGGCCCATCCTGGTTCTTAGCCTATGTTTGGCCCTGCTTTCCGCCTGCAAGAAAGGCGGCAACGGAGCCACAAGCTATACCATCGCCGTGATTCCCCAAGGCGCGACGCATGAGTATTGGAAGAGCATTCACGCCGGCGCATTGGAGGCTGCGCAGAGCCTCGAAGGAGAAGGGACCAAGGTCAACATAGTTTGGAAGGCCCCGCTCCGCGAAGACGATCGCGAGCAGCAGACACAGGTGGTCGAAGGGTTTATCAGCCAGAACGTGAGTGGAATCGTGCTCGCTCCTTTCGACAGCCACGCGCTTGTGCGTCCCGTGGAAGAAGCGGCCCAGGCTGGAATTCCCACGGTCATTGTCGATTCGGCGCTGGAAACTCCTAAAGTGGTGAGCTTTGTAGCCACCGACAACCACAAGGGTGGAGCGCTGGCCGCCGATCAGATGGCAAAGCTTTTGAACGGCAAGGGCAAGGTTCTCTTGCTGCGCTATCAGGAAGGAGTAGCCAGCACTCACGCACGCGAGGAAGGGTTTACCGAGCAAATCAAGACCTATCCAGGCATTGAACTGATTTCTTCCAACCAGTTTGCCGGTCCTACGCGCGAGACCGCCAAACAGGCTTCAGAAAACCTGCTGACACGTTATGCCGGCCAGATCCAGGGAGTATTTACGCCCAATGAATCGTCCACGGCGGGCATGCTCCTGGCACTGCAAGACATCCAAAAGGCAGGAAAGATCGCCTTTCTTGGCTTCGACGCAAGCCAGACATTCATCGACGCCATGAAAGCCAAGCAGCTTCAGGGTATCGTTGTCCAGAACCCGTTTCGGATGGGGCAAATCGGGGTACACACCATCGTGGACCACATTCGGGGCAAGCAGGTGGAGGCGCGCATCGATACCGGGGTCATGCTGGTGACGCCCGATAACCTGGAGACGCCCGAGGCGCGCCAGCTACTCTATCCGCCATTGAGCAAATATCTGGGCGAATAAACCACGATGCCGTCGCCGTTGCTACACATTCAGGGAATCACCAAGCGCTATGGAGCGACGATGGCCTTGAACGGCGTGGACCTGGAGGTCTACCAAGGCGAGATTCATGCTCTGGTCGGCGAGAACGGAGCCGGCAAAAGCACGCTGATGAACGTTCTCTCGGCGATAGTTCAGGCGGACTCCGGCACGATTCAATTGCAAGGAGTGCCCTATCGCCCTTCGAATCCACTGGAAGCGCGGCGTTTGGGAATTGCGCACATCCATCAGGAGCTCTCGCTGTGTCCGCATCTTTCGGTTGCGGAAAACATCTTTCTAGGGACCGAACATGGATTCAGCCAGGGCGGCTGGATCGATCGCAACAAATTGCATCAAGCCGCCGGGGAAATTCTGAAGCAGTTTCATCATCCTTCTATCCGACCCGAAAAACGGGTCGCTGATCTTCCGATTGCCGCGCAGCAGATTGTCGAAATCTGCCGTGCCCTTGCGCAGAGGGCGTCACTCATCCTGATGGACGAACCGACCAGCAGCCTCCAGAGAGACGACGTGGAGCAACTCTTTGAGTTCATCACACAGCTTCGCAATTCCGGAATCAGTGTGATCTACATCAGCCATTTTCTTGAAGAGGTGCGCGCCATTGCCGACCGGGCTACGGTGCTGCGCGATGGCAAGTCGGTGTTGACCGGCATAATGGAAGAAACGTCCAACACGGCATTGATCTCAGCCATGGTGGGCCGCCCGATGCAGGATCTTTTTCCTCCACGCGTGCCCGCCGCCCCATGGGAATGCGCCCTTAAGGTTGAGTCGCTCGCCACACCCTCAGGAGTTCGGGAGGCCGCCTTTGAACTGCGGCGAGGAGAGATCCTGGGCATTGCGGGATTGATTGGCTCCGGCCGAACGGAACTGGTCCGTGCACTCTTTGGACTGGACAAGATTTCAGCAGGAACGATCCACGTGCTTGGTGAAGCGCTACCGCGAAACCACAGCCCCAGCGGAGCTATCTCCAAAAGACTCGGCTACTTGAGCGAAGATCGTAAAGGGGAAGGGCTGGCCTTGAATCTTTCCGTGACCGACAACGTCACACTCACCAATCTCGCCGCATGTTCGCACTGGGGATGGATCGATCTCACCAAGCAAAGAGAGCAGGCGCAGGCTTCGGCGAACACCGTAAAGGTTAAAACCTCGGGAACGGGCGCTCCGGTTGGCAGCCTTTCCGGAGGAAATCAACAAAAGGCGGCGCTGGCACGGCTACTGCACCAGGACTGCGAAGTCTTTCTTCTGGACGAACCCACGCGGGGCGTCGACATCGGCAGCAAAGCCCAGATCTACGACCTGATCCTGGCCCTGGCGCGTTCGGGAAAGGCAGTGCTGATGGTTAGTTCGTATCTGCCGGAACTTTTCGGAGTTTGCGACCGTCTGGCGGTGATGAATCGTGGAAAGCTCTCCGCCGCCCGCCCCATTGAGGAGTGGACGCCGGAGAGCGTGATGCAAGAGGCCACCAATTCCTGAATGTGCCGCGAGTTCTCTGCTTCTACTCAACTCCACAAACAATCAAGTGTTTCATGTTCCGACTCAATGACACGGGTAGGCCGTTCCCGGTGTACCGGGAATCACCGTGCCAGGCGCTCCATCCGCTCCTGGAATGACTGTTGGCGGACTATCCGGTGTGTAGCAAGTACGCGCCGGTTTCGGCAATGGAGGTTGCAGCGGGGCCTTCTGAACGGCCTCTGCGATTTGGTCTTGCGTGAGAGTCAGCGGTTGCCGGAGGGTCAGTTCCATCGGCGATCCAGAATCCAAGAAGAATCCTGGGCTGCGCAAGAGCAGCGCCAGCGCGACGCCACCGCCGATACTTAGGCCAACGAAGCCGCCAATGGCAGTACTTTTGAGCCGGCTGGGGTTGATGGTCAATCCATTCACTGTGGTTCCTTGAGAACTGGAGGCAGCATGACCAATCAAGGCTCCCAACGCCAAACCTGCTGTCGGCGCGATGAAGGCAGCGGCCCGATTTCCCCCCGAAGGCACGCGCCAGGCTGTGTTCTCATCGCTCACTATCGTGGTTGGCTCGGAGACGGCAGCCACCGATCCACCCGGGAGAATCAGGGAAGCGGACCCAATCTGGATTTGAGCGCGCGTTCCGTTGCGCGTTAGCTTCAAGATCTTACCTTGCAAGAAACTGCCCGCTGGGACCGCAACGGTGTTTTCGACGAGCACTGGCGCGGTTAATTGCGCACGGACCAGATCCCCCGGATGAGCGGAGGAGTTCGAAATCGACTTGGTCGAAATCAGAGGAAACTGGGTTCCAATCGGAATCGTCACGGATGGCTGCGCCTGGGCCTGCGATTGAACTACATCCAGCCCACCAGGATTTTCTGCTTCCCCACTCTTATCGGCTTCCTTAGTCTTGTCGGCTTCCCTTGCTTGCAAGGAAGGCTGCGGCTGCGAAGAGGCATCTTCCTGCGCAGTACATTTCTGAACCTCAAAATTGAAGGTGAGCAACATAGCTAACAGAGCGAGGTATTGCTTGGTTGTTGCTCCGACCATAAAAAAAGAGCAGGCCCGGGCCGGAACAGTTTGACGAACGCCACTTGCTTCCGCCATCGTGGTTACCTCTAGTTGAAAAGTTTTGCGACAACCTCCAAGGGGCCTCAAATCAAACTATCTCTAAATTTAGGGGGCTGCCGTTCGGTTTGCATCGTAAAGCCGGAACGTGTAAACGCCCATCAAGAGTGGTAAATGTATGGTCAAGATTGACATGGGTTCTGTTAAGAAAAACCACACTGCCGCCGAGAGAATCGCCGAAAAGATCATCTACTTGTGACTTGGCCGGGTTGAGCCGGCAGTCTCGATCTCTTGAAGAGGCCAATCAACCGAAGAACCCGAGCGACCGGTTAGCCCGTACGAGGCGAGTCTAATGAGCAAAGGCCAAATGGCACGCCCCGACGTAGTCAGCGGGAGAGCAGGCTGAAGGGCTGTCGTTTGACGCCACGCCTCATCAACCCTATGATGAAAACTCGGTGATATTCGAGTGAGAATAGCCTATTTAGAATGCTTTTCCGGCATCAGCGGCGATATGTTTCTCGGCGCCCTGGTGGACGCCGGAGTGTCGCCGGAGCTTTTTACTCAAGCGGTGGCTGCCCTGGGCGTGGATGCGCACCTGCAAATCTCTCGGGTTCAGCGCAGTGGCATTAGCGCCATTAAGGTGGATGTATTGGCAGCCGGGGAGAAAGAGCTGCCCAGGGAAGAATTTCTCGAAAAAAAACATAGCGCCGAGGAGCATCACGGGCACGATCACCATACCCATACCGCTCACGGCCATACGCACGATCACGGACACGAACATCACCACCATGAGCACGACCACGGTCATCACCACGAACACCATCATCGTGGACTCAAAGAGATTCGCGAGATCATTCAAAAAACCTCTTTGAGCGACGCGGTCAAGCGGACCGCCATCCGGATTTTTGAAAGACTGGGCGCCGCCGAGGCCAAGATACACAATACCGACATAGAAAAGATTCATTTTCACGAAGTCGGCGCCATCGATGCGATTGTGGATATTACCTGCGCCGCCGTGGGAGCCGAAGCCCTGGGTGTGGAAGAGATTGTTTGTTCCCCGCTCAACGTAGGCGGCGGAATGGTGAAGTGCGCACACGGAACGTTTCCCATTCCCGCGCCGGCCACCCTGGAGATGCTGCGCGATGCTCCCGTCTATTCCGGCGAGATACAAAAGGAACTGGTAACGCCCACCGGAGCCGCGATTGTGAGCACGCTCGCGACGAGGTTTGTTTCCTTTCCCCGCATGAAGCCGGCCAGCATCGGATATGGGGCGGGCACGAGGGATTTCAAAAACTTTCCCAACGTTTTGCGGATCACCATCGGAGATACAGCGGAGGAATCGGCTTCCCTGCCCTCGCCGGAGTCAGTTTCGATTCTGGAAGCTAATATAGATGACATGACGCCGCAGATATTCGGCTACGTCATGGAGCGGGCGCTGCAAGAAGGCGCGCTGGATGTTTTCGGCACCTCGGTGCAAATGAAGAAAAATCGGCCCGGCATGATGTTGACGGTGCTGTGCAGGCCGGAAGATACAGGAAAGCTGAGCCGCCTGATCCTGGCTGAAACAACTACGCTGGGCGTGCGCACCCGGCAAGAGGTGCGAACCGCCCTGGCGCGGCGGCACGTAACCATCGCGACGAAATGGGGCGACGTGAGGATGAAGCTGGCCAACTTGAATGGCAGCGTAAGCAACTATGCGCCCGAATATGAAGATTGCAGGCAGATCGCAGAACGGGAGCATGTTCCCCTAAAAGCCGTCATGCAGGAAGCGGTTAAGTCCTACTTGGAAAGGGAAAATGGATAAGGGCAAGAAGTTCTACATCACTACGCCCATCTACTATGTGAATGCCCGGCCGCACATTGGCCATGCATACACCACCCTCGTGTGCGATGCCATCGCCCGCCGCAAGCGCATGCTTGGATACGACACGTTTTTTCTCACGGGAACGGACGAGCATGGAGTCCACGTGGAGAGATCGGCGACTGCGGCCAACACGCCTCCGAAGAAATGGGCCGACCAGGTTTCGGGAGAGTTCCGCAAGCTGTTCGAACGCCTGGGCATTACCTACGACGACTTTATTCGCACCACCGACGAGCGGCACAAGCGCGGCGTGCAGGAGCTATGGCGGCGCATTCAGGAAAAAGGCTTCATCTATAAAGGCACCTATACCGGGCAATATTGCGTCTTTGACGAGCTTTACGTGGATGCCGCCGGGCCGGGCGCGCCGTGTCCCGAGTGCTCGCGTCCGACGGAAACCGTGAGCGAGGAGAATTACTACTTTAAGCTCTCGGCCTTTGCCGATCGCCTGCTGGAGTACTATCAGGAGCACCCCGAGTTTATCCGCCCGGAAACACGCCGCAACGAGATCATGGCCTTTGTGCGCAGCGGCCTGCGCGATCTTTCCATTAGCCGCAGCACGTTTCAATGGGGCATTCCCGTTCCCGACGACCCGAAGCACGTGGTCTATGTGTGGCTGGATGCCCTGAGCAATTACTGCACGGCCCTGGGATTCGGTTCGCAAGCGCCGGAAGACCGCAAGAAATTCGACACCTATTGGCCGGCGGATGTCCACATGATCGGCAAGGAGATCATCCGCTTCCACTGCGTGTACTGGCCGGCTTTTTTGCTGGCCGCCGAGATGCCGCTGCCGAAATCGGTCATCGCCCACGGATGGCTCCTGTTCGAACAGAGCAAGATGTCGAAATCGCGCGGCAACATCGTGCGGGCAGAGACGGTTATGGAAACGATGGGCAACGATGCCCTGCGCTACTTCCTGTTCCGCGAGATCGTTTTCGGTCAGGACGGCTCGTTCAGCTTCGATGCCCTAGTGCAGCGCTACAACGCCGATCTGGCCAACGATCTTGGCAACCTCGCCAGCCGGACACTGACCATGATTACCCGCTACTTCGGCGGGTCAATTCCCTATCCTTCCGCCACGGTCACCCGCAAGAGTGAAGATGACGAGATCCGCGATCAGGCCCAGGCCACGATTACCGAGTTTGAGCGGCACTTCGAGGACTACCAGTTTTCCAGAGCGCTGGAAGCGGCGTGGTCGTTGATCGGCGCGGTCAACAAGTACCTTGTGGAACAGGAGCCATGGATCGTTGCCGAGAAAGAAGGCGAGGAAAACAAGTCGCGTCTGGCCACCATTCTCTATACCGCCGCCGAAGCACTGCGGGTGGTGACGGCTTTGGCCTATCCCATCATCCCCGAATCCACCGGAAGAATCTGGAACCAGCTTGGCCTGGGTGAAATTACAAGGTTCGACCTGAATGGATTGAAGTGGGGACAACTGCCGCTTGGAGGCAAGTTGGGCAAGATTGAACCTGTATTTCCACGCGCCGACAAGAGCGCCATTGAAAGGATGCAGCAGATGGAACAAGAGCGCAACAATGCCGCTCTGGCAGACAAGACGCAAACTTCAACGCCGACGGCAGATTCCGCAGGCATTCAGGCTCCGGTGCCGGCGCCGGCCGCGCCTCCCGTTCCCGTAGCGGCGAATGGAAAGATCACGATTGACGATTTCCTAAAGGTCGAAATGCGCGTAGGGCAGGTTAAGGCCGCAGAAAAAGTCAAAGGCGCCGACAAACTGCTTCGTCTGGAAGTGGACATAGGCACCGAAGTGCGCCAGGTAGTTGCCGGAATCGCCATATCGTATGAACCGGAAGCACTGATCGGACGCAAGGTGGTGATTGTGGCCAACCTGCAGCCACGCAAGCTGCGCGGCCTGGAATCGAACGGCATGATCGTGGCCGCTTCCTTCGGAGAAGATGGCAAGCCGGTATTGGCAAGCTTCCTCGAAGAGATACCGATCGGTGCAAAACTGAAATAAAGGCTGAAATACAGAAGAAGGAGCGCCTTTTGTACATCGATTCGCACGCGCATCTCGACGGGCCAAAGTTCGACTCCGATCGCGCCGACGTGTTGACTCGCGCTCAGGAAATGGGCCTGGAGCGCATTCTGGCTATCGGCACCGGCACGGGGCCGGGCACGCTGGATTGCGCCGTCAAGATCGCGGAGCGCCACGACTGGATCTTCGCTACCGTCGGGATTCATCCGCATGAAGCCAAGATGGCCACCGAGAGCGACTACGCGGAGATGGAGCAGCTTGCGCGCAGCCCCAAGGTGATGGCGTGGGGAGAGATTGGGCTCGATTATTTCTACGATCACTCGCCCCGTGACGTGCAAAAAGAGGTCTTCCGCCGGCAAATGTCCCAGGCGAAGGAGGCGAATCTGCCGATTGTGATTCATTGCCGCCCCACACAGGACAGCGAAAATGCCTGGGACGATACGATTCAGATGCTCGGCGATCATTGGGCCTCTTCCGGTCTCGGTGGAATCCTGCACTGCTTTACCGGAGAGTGGAAGCACGCCAAGGCCGCGCTCGACATGGGATTTTATATTTCCTTTGCCGGAAACATCAGCTTCCCCAAGGCGGAGAATATCCGAGAATCGGCCAAGAAGGTGCCGCTGGATCGAGCGCTCATCGAAACCGACTCACCGTTTCTTGCTCCTATGCCTCATCGAGGCAAGCGGAATGAACCCTCCTTTGTGGTCAATACCGCCGATGTCGTAGGCCAACTCCACGGCCTGAGCAAAGAAGAGATCGGCCAGCGCACCGCTGAGAATTTCTATACGCTCTTTCCGCGAACCAGATAGGCCGGGACTACCTATCGCTTTTTCTGAGCACTAGATGGAATCCCAAACCAACATAACGGTATTGTTCCAGCTTGATGCCATTAAACTTGAATTCTGCTCTCGTGCGCCTAATGAATTGCGGGAAGCTAAAATGCAAAGGCGACCCAGGACAAATCAATGCTCTCTCCGGCGATTTGCCATCGTAGCCGGTCAAGTCAAACCCAAATGATTGAACTGGACTGAATCCATAGTCCGGAAAATCTGTGTCAGTTGCCCATTGCCATCCGTGGAGTTCGCCCTTTGACTGCCTCCCGCCTTCCGCGATGGGGCATGTGGACTCTGAAGGTTCGACGCGAACGAAAACGGAAACCGGCTGGAAGAACGGCGCAAGACACTTAATGCCGTCGCGATAACCAGAGTCGAGCCAACACATCCCAGTCCTGGGAACAGGAAATGTTTGATCGGTAGCCACAACCACTACTTCCTCATTCGAAGATTGAAAAATTTTCGTCGCAAACGAAATTTCGATTGCGGCAGGTGCGAAACGAATCTTCTCGAATATCTTGCGCTCAATGCTGAAGTTTAGACCCAAGTTGTTCGTGCCAGGCAAGAAAAATTGATAAACAGGTATCCATTTCGACCTCCAAAAACCCCCATCGGGCGTCCTGGCAGTAAGCATTACACCCTGGCCTTGCGCGAGAAAGCCTTTCGGCAGGCCCGAGATCGCCATGGGAATGACAACCTCAACTTTGTCCTTTTCATCGAGCGTTTCGTCTTGAGGGAGTGGCTGTGGCAATAATTCTGCCTGCAAAGACGGAAGCTCAGTCGTGCCAGAAAATGCTGGAATATCCATTCCTTCCGTTAGGGAGGGCACAAGTGTAGTGATCAAAACAATCATGCCCCCTCCTATCCCCAGGATGATTCGTGCAATCGACGTTTTGCGCCGCACATACTGCAACCCAATCGCCATGACACTAACAATCGCCAGAACAAGAGCCATTAACCAATCTGCTGAGTATGCAAAGGCCGGTTCTCCAACAGTGAGTGTAAAAGCTAAGAGTCCAGCCATCAGCAGAACGACTCCCAGTAGAGCCAAGAGCGATTGCGAAATATTTCGAGTGACTGTAGCCAACGCCATGATCGGCGAGAGTGGCACACAGAGCATGAGCAAATGCAGCCAGAGAAGCCAGAACCATTGGAGAGTCGGCGGGAAACCCGCCTTCAACAACAAAAATACTTGAGCAATCGCCAAGGGAACATTGACAAAAGCTAAAATGAACGACGCTTTAGCAGCCAGCAGACATTTCCATTCGCAGGGCCGGGTTGTCCAAAATTGCCGGTCTCCCGCAAGCGATTCCCCTTGGATTAGACGGACAATCAACACCCACCACGCAATAAAGAGAAGAAAAAAGACAGTTGCCGGCCAGAAACGAAGGGAATCAAACCGCTTCGGCTTCCAGCTATGAATCTCATGCCAGGTGTAGAGCGTCAATGCGGCCGTGCTGAACAAAATCTCGATCCAATGGCGACGGACATCTTTCTTGAAAATGTGGAAAATCTGCCTCATCTTAAAACTGCCTCTTTAGACTGCAGACCGCCTCGATTAGGCCTGCGCCCCTCTTTGGCAATCGCCAAAAAGATCGACCGCAAGGACATCGGGTTGAACGTCATGTTCCGGTGGTCCGCGAAGACCCAGCGGACTTCCATGGGAGAACGCTCCACATCAAACCGGCTCTCAATGAATCGAACCACCGATGCGGACGTGGAGGGCTGCATCCAGCTTTCCGGCAGATCGGGAGGTAGGTCTACCGGCGAATCGAACGTAAGCTCCACCTCTCGAAAGCGGCTCGCTAAAACGTTCATCTCATCGGAGAACAGCAGCGATCCATTTTCCAGATAGCCAACATGGCTGGCGAAGCTTTCGATTTCCCCGAGATCGTGAGAGGACACAAGCACCGTGGCTTCTTCCGTCCGGTCCAGCAGACCTTCGATCAACTCGTCGCGCACCAGGGGATCCAGGCCGCTGAAGGGCTCATCCATCACAATCAGCTTGGGGTGATAGGCAAGCGAACTTGCCAGAGCAGCCTTCATCCTCATTCCCCTGGAAAGGTGCCGCAAGCGGCGATCCAGCGGCAAATCGAACTTCTTGACAAGTTCCTCTTCGAGATCGCGATCCCACGACGGATAGAAGGGACGAAGGAATGAAAGAAACTCCCCCACCCGCATCCACAGGGGCAGTTCCTGATTCTCAGACACGTAGCCAATATCGGCAAAGGACCGTCCCGCCAATCGTCTTGAGTCGGTGCCCAGCACCTCGGCGCGGCCGCTGGTCGGCTCGATAATATTCATCAGAATCTTGATGGCCGTGGACTTTCCCGCACCGTTGGGTCCCACAAGCGCATAGATGGCCCCTAGAGGCACGTTCAGGTTCATGCCTTGCAAGGCTTCAACCTTGCGAAACTTCCTCACAAGATTCTCCGTGCGAATGGCGCTGCTCATCGCTTCGAATTTCCTCCTCGGTCCGGCCGCGTCAGCGTTGCGCTCTCTCCGCCCAGCCGTTTCCAGTGCCCTGAAATGGACTCAATCAAGTCTTGCAAACCGATCCCCAACTTTTTTGCTTCCACCACCAATTGCTCCGTCTCGTAGCCCAGAAGTTGTGCGCGCTCTACGCTGCTGGTTTCCGGAAGTTGCGCAACGACGGTGCCGATGCCGGGACGCGTCTCAATCAGCCTTGCAGCCACCAGATGGTTGACGACCTTGTGCGCGGTATTGGGATTGATCTTCAGCTCGCGGCTCAGCAGGCGCACCGAGGGAAAAAGGTCCCCTGGCCGCAACTGGCCGGAAATGATCGCCTTCTTGGCAGCGTAGACAACCTGCTCATAGAGCGACTCGCCAGAGCGAAACTGGACCCGAAAAGGGATCATAGGCTGAAAATCGTCTGTACTATAACACGTAGTACACCAAGATTATCGATTTTTCATAAGGAAAACGTGAAGCCCCGGTTTCGCCGTTTTTCAGGAATTGAAACGAAACATTTACCCAGGGTAGCTCGTATGAATTAAGAAGGAGGCGTCCGCCTCGGCGGCTCCTCTTCTTGGAGAAAGAATCCAGCAATGGCTCAATCCGACAAGTCCTTCACGCATTTTCTTTGGTTTTGCGCGGGCGCAAAGCCGGAGATTCTCGGCAAACCAGAATGTGCCACGGAAACGCTCAAGTACTCGGTGATCGGGACGACAATTCTCCTGACCGCGGCCTTCGCCGCAATTTCCGGAGCCTTTGCGTTCCATTTGGTTTTCGATTCGCTCACGGTATCCATTCTGCTCGGCGTGCTGTGGGGGTTCTTCATCCTGAACCTCGACCGCCTGATCGTTCTGACCATCAATAAAAACAGCCCGCCTCTCAGCCAGATAGGCTCGGCCCTTCTTCGTCTTACGATTGCCGCAGTTCTCTCGCTGACGATCTCCAAACCACTGGAACTCAGACTCTTTAAAAATGAGATTGACTACCAACTGGAACAGGAGCGGTTGGAGACCGCCAAGCAGGCGGAGGATACCTCCAACGGACGATTCCCGCGCATTGCGGAGCTGCAGCAGGAGAACCTTGCGCTTGAAAAAGGGATTGCCGAGAAAGAGGCCCGCCGGGATGAAGCCTTAAAAGCGGAGCGTGACGAAGCCGATGGCAGCGGCGGCAGCGGTCGCCGGGGCGCCCGCGAAATCTATCAAATCAAACACCAGCAGGCACAACAAATGGAAGAGGATCTTGCGCAGGTGAAAAAGCGCAACCTCGACCTGATCCAGGCCAACAACCAGGAGCTTGCGACACTCCAGCAAAAAAAGGAAGCGGAAGTCCAGTCGATTGACGCCGCCAAGAAGAACGCCAATACGCTGCTGGGGCGGTTGAATGCCCTGCACAATCTCACCGCGGGCCAGAATCCAACCGGCAAGAATCCACAAAACGGCAACTATGGATCGGCTTTCGGGGCCGACGCTCTGATTGTGCTGCTCTTTCTCATCGTCGAGATGGCACCCACTCTGGCCAAGCTGCTTTCAAAAAGAGGACCCTACGACATCATCTGCTATCGACTCGAAACAGAGGTGGAGGAAACGGAGATGAAGAAACTCGAAGAGTCGCGCGCACAGCTTCAACAGGAACACGGATGGAACCTCGGCGTGGACCGCGCCATCAACGAGTTTTTGCGTGGCAGGATTCAGCAAAACCTGCAAACGCCTCAAACCGTTGGAGGAGTCAAAGGCCCTGAACCGGAAACAGCGAAGTAAGGGCTCAGGTC
The DNA here is from genome assembly GCA_035295685.1 of Candidatus Angelobacter sp. Taxonomy (GTDB): domain Bacteria; phylum Acidobacteriota; class Terriglobia; order Terriglobales; family Acidobacteriaceae; genus Angelobacter. Next base: position 36,545 of record DATGIO010000066.1, on the reverse strand, counting down.
AGGCTCCTTCAAAAGACTTTGCTTCCACATGGCGGGACCGATCGCGAAGAGTTTCTTGCCGAACGCTGTGGGCGCGGGTGAGGATGAGGAAAACCAACGGCAAGAATCCCAGGCCCGCGCTCAAATGCTTCAAGGTGTGTCCGCTGACCACGCCTCCCACCAGAAAAATCGGCTTGTCGAGCGCCTCGAAAATCTTCGCCGCAACATTCCCGATTACCGCGATCACAAACTCTCGCGTGCCGATCTGCTGGGAAGGAAACAGCACTAGAAGTGCGGCTCCTACGATCATCGTAAGCCCCTGATAGAGCGCATACCAGCGGAGGTCGCCGTGACCGTGCTGTTCGCTCATCGACCACCCGATGACGCTACCCAACCCCACCGCTAGCAACGCCGGAAGAAACCAAAGCGCTAGCGAACCAAAGCGATCGGCGACGAGCGCACCGATGAAGCCCGCCATTGCAATCGTCATGGGCAAGCGATCCGCTACGAGACGGTGATTGTCGGGCGCAAGATGGTAATACCCGGAGCCGAACGCGGTCAGGATCAGCCCCGCAAATAAGACGCCGTACGTGATTTTTTGCTCGGAGTTCAACACCGAACCCGTCTTTGCAATCGAGGCAACCCATGCAACCGCACCTAGCCCCATCAGGCCGGCGACAAGAAACGGCAAGTTTGAAAGCACGTCGAGCGCGTGGGGGATACCCCCTATCGTCCGCTGGTCCGCGAACGCATGATAGGCCTGCGACTGTGGAATCGGATTCAGCGATCCGACGATGACGGTAGCGACGATGCACAGGCTTAAAACCATGAACCATCGGGCTGTTGAAGTAGTTGAACGGATGCGTGCCAGAACAGCGGCCATGAAGCGATTGTAGGCCATGGGTCAAGCCAGTGAATTTCAAGAATGGATTTGGCATTTCGAAAATTGGCCCGATTCTCTGGCGGCACTTCCCTTTAGTAACGTGCCCTTTCGTGCAGTCCAAACCAACGAATACCGTTCTTTCAACGTCAAAGGAGAAAGATCACAAAAACAATTCCTTTGTAATTTGTTTTAGGAGGTTTACTTTCACGATGTGTAAATTATTCCTGGTCGCCGGAATCCTGGTCTTTTCCACGATGGCGATGGCTCAGCAAAAGGGTTCAGGCGATTCGTCCGCCGATGTCTTCGTTGGTTACTCTGTTCTCAACGGCAACACCCTCTCTACGGCAAGCGGACTGGAAGCTTCACTGAACGGGCACGTAACAAACTGGCTTGGTTTAAAGGCCGATCTAAGCGGCAATTGGGGCTCGGGCGGCCACGTCTACAACGTCCTGTTTGGCCCGCAAGTCACTCACCACATCGACAAATTAGACCTATTTGGGCATGGCCTCCTCGGAGTCTCCCGGTTTCATATTCCCGGAGCCAGCAGCACCGGCGTGGGCTGGGAGCTGGGCGGTGGAGCAGATTGGAACCTAGGTCACAGGTTCGCCATTCGGGTTGCACAACTCGATTATCACGGCTCTCATCTTTTTGGCGCCACTCAACGAGATTTCCGCTACTCAACCGGTATTGTCTTTCATTTGAAATGATGGGCACCTGAAATAACAGGCATCTGAAAATAACGGACATCTGAGATGAAGGCCATTTTGAGATGCGCGACAGCCCGATTGCGCCTAAATGGTGTAGCCCAGACTGGCACAACCCGGGGCCGCCGCATTGTCTCTCGAACTGAAGCGGGTAGCCGAAGGCCGATTTTTCGAAGGGCGGCCACCCACTTCTCGTTTATCGATCATTTCCTAAAGTAAGGCTCCACCGAGCGCGCAGCCTACGCTTGCCTTGCTCATCGACTGTGATGACCCAGCTCATGCGCAGATCCGAATGCTCAACCTCGGATTCACGCTGCCATGGCCGGCATACCTCGTGGCAAACGGCATGGGTGCAATCGATCGTGGCCGTCGTCATGATCGTGGCCATCGTTGCCTCTTGAACAAAAAGTGTCATGCAGGACATTGCGGTTCCCTCCTTTCCTTTGTTGCTCTAATCAAACGAGCCCAAAGTGTTTCCATTGCGCACACCTCGGGCTCAGCGCTTGCGGGAACAGTTCCGAGCGCCGTTCAGGGCTTATAAGGCCCTATCTTGATGACTTGCGGAGACCAGTCAGGGCCTCCCTGCGGACGAGTGCAGGCCGCTGGAAGGGAGATAAACAAGGAAGGGATACGCCCAAAAAAAGGCACAGCCTCACTTCTCCGCGAATCTTCGTTCGCAAATCTTAGGTTCGCGATTTTTCAGCTCGCGATTTTTCAGTTGTGGTTTTGGAATAGAAGAGGCAGAGGTGAGGCGACAGAGGAAGGACTTTCGTTGTCTATCCGATCACGTCATCTATCAGATCACATCTACCACTTCTACACCGGAAAGCCGCCGATACTCGGAGGCTGATTCTCGCTATTCAGGTTTTCCATAAGCTTTTTGCTAAATGAAACGATCCATAGGGCCAGCGAAATCACCAATTGCATTTCGCGCAACACTGCGATAAAAACTTTGTAGCATACTCCCCCATAGTATGGTCAAGGAAAAAATGAGCCATAGCGCAAAAAACAAAGAAAAACTGATCCTGAGGGCCCGCCGCATCCGGGGCCAAATCGAAGCCCTGGAGCGGGCCCTGGCGGAAGAGCAGGAATGTTCCGATATTCTGCGGCTGATCACATCCGCCCGGGGAGCCATGAACGGTATTATGGTCGAGCTGCTTGAAGACCAGCTGCGATTTCACGTTCTGGATCCGAACCAGAAGCTCTCCGCCGAGCAAGCCGTGGCCGCAGATGGCCTTATGGAGACGATTCGATCATATCTTACGTAGCCGCCGCTGATTGTTGATGGCATAGTGGCCTATACTATGGTCTTTTGCACGCACATCGACCAGGAGCGGGCTTGATTCGACCGCAAACGTTCTTACGTAGCTCTCTCACAAAGGGACCTTCGAACCAGCCGCAGCTCACAGGACCCATCGGATTTTCTATGTTCTTCAAAGGGGCTTCTGACTGAGTGACTCGCAATGACAAGCGACGGAAGCTGGTGTACGTGAAGGACGTAACCTATCGTGGACATGCACGACCGGGCGGGGGTTCCAGAGCAAAAACGCTGCTATCATAACTTCTTGGATCGCATTGCCCCCAGTCCGCAGTTTATGGAACGCGTCGATGTTGAGTCGCTGCTGGTGGAAGTTGCCGACGTTCTCAATACCACGCTCGACCTCGATACTTTGCTGCATCGCGTTGCCGAGGTGGTCAAGCGCGTCATCGATTACGAAATCTTCTCTATCATGCTGCTGAACGAAAGAACTCAGGAGCTGCGCTTTCGTTTCCAGATTGGCCATTCGCCCGAGATAGCCGAGAGAATTCGCGTCAAAGTGGGTGAAGGCGTCACCGGCCGTGCCGCCAAAGAGCGCCAGCCGATCCTGGTCAACGACGTAACCAAAGACGCTACTTATATTGAAGCTGTCGCTCGGGTTCGTTCCGAGTTGGCTGTGCCGCTGATCACCAAGAACCGCGTGATTGGAGTGATCGATCTTGAGGCCCCCGAACCGGGATATTTCAAGGAAGAGCACGCACGCTTACTGATGCTGGTGGCTTCACGAGTCGCCGTGAGCATTGAAAATGCGCGGCTCTACTCGCGGATTGTGAAGCAGGCCAACACGCTTGCCCTGCTCAATGAGATCAGCCGCGAGCTTACATCGATTCTGAATCTCGACCAGCTGCTCAAGAAGGTCGGCGACCTGCTGCTGAAAGTCATCGACTACCAGATGTTCTCCATCCTTTTAATGGATGACGCAAAAAAGTCGCTGATTCACCGCTTCTCGGTGCGCTTCAAGGAGAATGTCCAGCTCAAGCACGACATTCCCATAGGGCGCGGATTGGTGGGTGCCGCTGTCCGCGAGAAGAAAGTGATCCTCGCGCCCGACGTAACCAAGGATCCGCGCTACATTCTCCTGAATCCTGAAACGCGCTCCGAACTCTGCATCCCGCTCATCTACAAAGATGAAGTGATCGGCGTGTTGGATCTCGAACACACTCGGCGCGGCTATTTCAATGAAGACCACGTGCGCACCATGAGCACGCTGGCGGCGCAGATTGCGATCGCAATCGAGAATGCCCGCCTCTACGAGCGGCTGGCGCAGGAAGAGCAGCGCATGGAGCGCGAGCTATCGATGGCGCGCGAGGTGCAGCACCACTTGCTACCGCCGCACCATCCGGTTCTGCGCAGGGCCGACATAGCGGCCAGGTTTAATCCCGCCCATGCCATTGGCGGCGATATGTATGATTTTCTCGATTACAAGCCGCCACGAGCCTGCATCGTTGTGGCCGATGTGAGCGGCAAAGGAGCGCCTGCAGCTCTGTATGCCGCGCTGGTAAGCGGCCTCGTCCGCAACATGGTGCACGATGAGCCCGCTCCCGCCCAACTACTGAGTGAGGTCAACCATTCCTTGAATCAGCGGCGGCTCGATGCACAGTTTGTCGTGCTTACATGTGCGCTGTGGGATGATGAAAAACGCACCCTGCGAGTGGCCAATTCCGGACTTCCGCGCCCGGTGTACTGCCATGAAGGCCATGGTCATATCGTTGAGGCGGCAGGGCTTCCACTGGGCCTTTTCGAGAACGTCTCCTACGACGAAATCACGCTCAAGACCTCGCCCGGCGACGTTTTTGTAATCTTTAGCGACGGCATTGTCGACGCAAGCAACGCGAAGGACGAGCAGTTCGGACGGGCCAGAATCGAGCACGTCATCTCCAAGAACTGTCATCGCAATGCGCAGCAGATCGTGGACGCACTTTTTCAAGCGGCCGATGAGTTTGCCGCAGGCACGGAGGTCTTCGACGATCAAACGGTAGTGGTGCTGAAGGTAAAGTAGGCAGGATTAAGCACGGCTAATCTTCACGTCTTTATTCTTTACGTCTTCATTTCGTTATAACCTTCGTTTTTTCCGTTCCTTCCTTTTTCTTTCATTTTTTCAAACTTGCAATTTTGTACAAACTGCACTGCCTTTCGTTCAAAAACACCCCTTGATTCCAGCCCCGGATGATTTTTGTCTTAACCCTCAGAGTAATGTTCTGTGTAAAATTGCAACCTGCTGCTCAGTTTTTGCTTCTAAAGCAGATAGGCTATGCCTCTGAAGAATTTCCGGAGCGTTGTGTTGTTCTTGCTGGCGGTGTCCACTGCCGCCTGCCCCAGGTATTCGTCTGGGCAAACACCTTCGTCTGCGCAAGCGTCCTCACCGGCGCAGGTCGCTGCCTCTTCTATTCCCGCTGATCCCGGTCAGTTCGTCCATACCATGATTGAAAGCGAGCTTACAGCCGAGAACACCGATCACAGCCATTGGACGTACCGCCTCCATAAGGAAGACGAAAGACTCACGCAGGACCGGCAGGTTATCGAAACCATCGATGGAAATCTCGCCAAGACCCTGCTGATCAACGGCCAGCCCCTGACGCAAGACCAGCGCAGCAAAGATGAAGAGCGCATGAAGAGCCTTGTCGATAGTCCGGAGGAACGCGCTAAACGGAAGCATCGTGAGAGTCAGGACGAGGAAAAGGCTCGCCAGCTTTTGAAAGCGATCCCCGACGCTTTTCTTTTCGAGTACGACGGCACGGAAGATGGCTTGGTGCGGCTCACCTTCAAACCGAATCCCCACTACTCGCCTGCCAGCCGCGAACTCATGGTTTATCACGCCATGACTGGCCGTTTGTGGATCGACCCAGTGGCACGACGCTTGGGTAAGATCGAGGGCCAGTTAATGGAGGACGTGAAATTCGGCTTTGGCCTCCTGGGACATCTCGACAAGGGCGGCACCATCAAGGTGGTGCAGAAAAACGTTGGCGGCAATCATTGGGAGGCGGTGATGCTTGACCTGAACATCCAGGGACGGGCCGTCATCTTCAAAAGCATCAACGTAAAGGAAAAGCAGATTCTGACGGACTTTCGCCGCGTGGCCGACAACCTGACCATGAATGAGGCGTTCACGATACTGCAGAAAGCCAGCGATCCGGTAGCCGAGAATCAATCCCCTCGATAGATATCCACTCGTCCATCCAATCCAGCCAATCCAGTTACAGCCAGGCTTCCCATCATTACGCGTCTTTTATCTTTTAAATGAGCCAAGCGGAATCAACTACGTGGGAATTAACCACCTGATTAGCCCACTGGGGCCAATCGCGCCTGCCGGGGAGCACCAGAGTTCGCGTGATACATTTAAATCGATGTCCACAGGAGACAAGTTCGAAAAAGCGGTTGCTATCATGGCGCGTCTGCGGGCTCCAGGCGGATGCCCCTGGGACCGCGAGCAGACCTTCGACACGATCAAGCGGTACACCCTCGAAGAGACTTACGAGGTGCTTGAGGCGATCGACAATCGCGACTGGCCCGAGCTAACGGGTGAGCTTGGCGATCTGCTTCTCCAGGTGCTCTTCTATGCTGAAATGGCTCAAGAGGAAGGCCGGTTCTCCATTGACGACGTTCTGGATGCTCTCAGCGACAAGTTGATTCGGCGGCATCCACACGTTTTCGGAGACACCACCGCGGCGAACTCCGCTCAGGTTTTGAAGAATTGGGAAGCGCTCAAAGCCGAAGAACGGAAGCAAGGAAAACAGACAAAAACGGTAGCCGATCATGCCGCCGATGGCGTGCCGGAACCCTTGCTGACCGGTGTCTCTTCCAAAATGCCTGCCCTCATCGAGGCGCACAAGCTTGGATCCAAGGCCGGTCAGGTTGGCTTCGATTGGCCTGAAATGAATGGCCTTTTTGAAAAGCTCGCGGAAGAGACGGTTGAATTGCAGGAAAACGTAATGGAACTGCCGGAAGAGGTCCGCAACGGCAAAAGTAAGATTTCGCCGGCCGGAGATCTACATCAACGTCTGGAAGACGAAATGGGAGATCTTTTCTTTGTTCTGGTGAACATTGCGCGCCATCTTTCCATCGATCCGGAATCGGCGCTGCGCAAGGCCAACCGGAAGTTCCGGCGTCGCTTTGGCTGGCTCGAACATGAATTGCACAAGCAAGGAAGAAGACCTGAGCAAGCGACCCTGGACGAGATGGAGTCCCTATGGCAGCAAGCCAAGAGTTTGGAGAAAAAAGGCCTGGAGAAAAACGGGCAATGACGGTGGCCGCGTCGCACTCCGGGCAAGTTCTGATCCGTAAATGCGCGGGCATCGAAGAGTTTAGGGCCTGTGTCGAGTTGCAGAAAGAAGTCTGGAAGTTCGACGATCTGGATGTGGTTCCGCTGCGCCTATTCGTGGTTGCCAGCAAGATTGGCGGACAGATCATAGGTGCGTTCGACGGGGACACGCTGGTGGGATATGCCTTTTCCGTACCCGGTAGCCGTGCCGGTCATCCTTACCTGCATTCGCACATGCTGGCGGTGCGCGAAGACCACCGCAATTCGGGCCTGGGCCGAAAGCTCAAGCTGGCGCAGCGTGACGACGCTTTGCAGCGGGGCTTTGAACTCATTGAGTGGACCTTCGATCCGCTGGAAATCAAGAACGCTTATCTCAACATCGTAAAGCTAGGGGCGATCGTTCGCCGCTATAGTGTGAATCACTATGGCCTTTCGTCGTCGGTGCTGCATCGAGGCTTGCCCACAGACCGTCTGATTGCCGAGTGGTGGTTGAAATCGAAGCGCGTGGTAAACCTGCTGGAGTCAGATCGGCGGCCGGTGGTGCAGACAGCCCAACACATTGATGTACCTGCGGAAATCTATGCCTGGAGAGGCTCTCAGGAAACACTGCCTAAAGCAGAAGAGGTGCAGAAGCGAAATCGTCAGCAGTTTTTGCAGGCTTTCTCCGAAGGGCTCACGGGTCTGGGATACCAGCGCGACGCAGCCGGAAACGGCTCATTCCTGCTAGGCGAATGGGATGAAACTTGGTCGTACGCATCGGAGGATGGCGATGAAGATTGAAGCGGTTACCCTGCGCGAGATCCACATGCCGCTGGTCCATTTTTTTGAAACCAGCTTTGGACGCACCACCAGCCGCCGCATCCTTCTGGTAACGGTTCACACCGAGGCCGCAGATGGATGGGGAGAGTGTGTTGCGGGCGAAGATCCTTTCTACAGCGAAGAATCCATCGATACGGCCTGGTACGTAACCGAGAAATATCTGGCTCCCGCTCTTTTGGGTAAGTCCATCGACAAGGGCGGCGATGCACCACCGCTGTTTGCAAGGGTTCGCGGGCATCGCATGGCCAAGGGCGCTCTGGAGAACGCCCTGTGGGATGCTGAAGCGCAAGCGAAGAACATTCCCTTATGGCATTTAATTGGCGGAACCCAGACCGAGATTGCCTGTGGCGTCTCCATCGGCATACAGAACTCGGTCGAGCAGCTTCTCGAAAAGATTGAAACCGAAGTGAACGCGGGATATCGGCGCATCAAGGTGAAGTGCAAACCGGGCTGGGATGTGGAGGTATTCGCGAGAATCCGCGAACGCTGGCCGAATATCCTTTTAAGCTGCGACGCAAATTCAGCCTATACGCTCGACCAGCTTGCCCACCTGAAGGAATTCGATCGCTTCAACCTGCTCATGATCGAGCAGCCGCTTTGGAATGACGATTTTTACTTTCATTCCGAGTTGCAGAAGCAGATCAAGACCAAGATCTGCCTGGACGAAGCCATCCACAACCGCCGCGATGCGCAGGCCGCAATTGAGCTTGGTTGCTGCAAGATCATCAATATCAAAGTCGGACGCGTGGGCGGGTTGAGCGAAGCCATTGCCGTCCACGATGTGGCGCAAAAGAGCGATATCCCCGTATGGTGCGGCGGAATGCTGGAGTGCGGAATCGGTCGCGCGCACAATATCGCACTTTCTACGCTGCCAAACTTTACCCTCCCGGGTGATGTCTCCGCCTCAAAGCGCTACTGGAAAGAAGATGTCATCGAGCCCGCCGTAGAAGTTTCACCGCAAGGTTTCATCAAAGTGCCCAACGTGCCGGGACGTGGATTTAAGCTTCGCACCGATTTGATTGAGAAGCTGACAGTTCGCAAGCAGACGCTTCGCCCGGGCGCAACCACTGCGGCAAATTAATGGCGATGGTGACAAAGGGTCGAATATCGCGTTTCAAGATAAACCGTCATTCTTTTGTTCACTTTTGCGTTGCAAAAACTATGTACATAAAATGGCGGTTTTAATCGGCAGAGATCCCAAAACCAACTTGATTACTGCGCAAAAAATCACTATATGAAACAAACCTATTCCAGCAGTGATTTGGACCTTATTTCATTCAACAAAATATAGAGTTCAGCCAACGGCGTAAGGTACTATTGTGGCCGTCGCTTATACCACTGGGCACGGAGACCTTCGCCTCATGAATCTGAGCGGGATCGACTGGATCATCATCCTTGTCTATTTTGCGTTCGTTATTGGAATAGGCTTGTATGCACGGAGCAGAACCAAGACCAGCACCGACTTTTTTCTCGCCGGACGCTCCATCCCGGCATGGATCTGCGGATTGGCATTCCTCTCAGCCAACTTGGGAGCGCAAGAAGTCATCGGCATGGGCGCTTCGGGCGCCAAGTACGGCATCGCCACCAGTCACTTTTATTGGATAGGCGCCATACCTGCGATGGTGTTTGTGGGCGTGTTCATGATGCCTTTCTACTATGGCTCGCGCGCCCGCTCGGTACCGGAATATCTTCGTCTTCGCTTCGACGAAAAGACCCGCGCGCTCAACGCCGTCTCTTTCGCGGTGATGACCGTCTTCTCCTCCGGCATCTCCATGTACGCCATGGCGAAGCTGATTCAGACCCTGCATCTGCTCGACGCGCCGTTTCAGCGTATGGGGCTCGATGCTTCCTGGGTCTTTCATGCCGGGATTATCGTGTCGGCCATTGTTGTACTCGTCTATATCTTTCTCGGCGGACTTACCAGCGCGATTTACAACGAGGTGCTCCAGTTCTTCCTGATCGTAGCCGGCTTTCTTCCGCTAGCCTTCATGGGACTCAAGAGCGTTGGCGGTTGGTCGGCACTCAAGAATACACTCGGCGCGACCTACACCCATGCCTGGAAAGGCATGAGCAGTCCGCAAACAAATCGCCTGGGAGTCGAGTGGTTCGGATTAGCGATGGGCCTGGGTTTTGTACTCTCCTTCGGTTATTGGTGTACCGATTTTCTCGTGGTTCAGCGCGCCATGGCCGCACGTTCCATGAACGCCGCGCAGCGCACGCCACTGATTGCCGCATTCCCGAAAATGCTGTTCCCTTTTCTGGTGATCCTGCCGGGCCTGGTCGCCGTTGCGATTCCTTCGCCCGGCGCTCAATTGGCGGCCGCCACGCCTTCAGCCATGGTGGCTACGGCAAGCAAAGGACTGATTCCACCGAAAATTGACAACGCCACAGGCCAGATGGTCCTGGATAAAGAAGGCCATCCACAGCTCGACTACGACCTCGCAGTGCCAAACATGCTGTTGCACTACTTCCCCGCGGGTCTGCTTGGGCTGGGGATGACCGCCTTGCTTGCGAGCTTCATGTCCGGCATGGCGGGCAACGTGACCGCGTTTAACACCGTGTGGACCTACGACATTTATCAGTCGTACATCCGGCCCGGCGCAAGCGACCAACATTATTTATGGATGGGCCGCATGGCCACGGTATTCGGCATCGCGCTTTCAGTGGCCGCCGCCTACATGGCCACGCGCTTTAACAACATCATGGACATGCTGCAATTGGTGTTCGCCTTCGTGAATGCGCCCCTTTTCGCAACGTTCCTTGCAGGAATGTTCTGGAAGCGGGCAACAGGCCATGGAGCGTTTTTCGGCCTTCTCGGAGGAACCCTGGCTGCCGCAACCCACCACGCTCTGACGCTACCGGAAGGCGCCATACAGGGAATCAAGGGAGGATGGATCGCCGTCCTGCACACCTACCCAAGCGAAATGGCGCAGAATTTCTGGACAGCAATCTGGGCGTGGAGTACTTGCTTCCTTTTGACGATTGCAATCAGCCTTTTCACAGAGCCTGCAAAAGAAGAGAAGCTGACGGGGCTTGTTTATTCTCTTACGCCCAGACCAAAAGAAGATAACTTGCGCTGGTACCTGCGCCCCGGCTACCTGGCGGTGATCGTGCTCGCGGCAACAGTGATTCTGAATATTATTTTCCGGTAATCGCAAGTGGCCGGTATTCGGAAATCGGCTGTCAGCCTCACGCCATCAAGTTTTAGAAATTCTTCATGGGATCGCGTCAACAGATCTTGCCCATATTCGCTCGCCATCGGGCCACGCGGAGATTTGTAGTAAACTGAATTTTAGGCCTGTGAATCGTGCATTCAACGAGAAGCTCAGCATGATTCCGGCAGTCTCGCCCAGATACCATGACGAAGCCCCAGGAAAAAAACCGGAACCAGATCGGCTACGTTACCTTTACACTTCATTCCCATCTGCCTTACGTGGTGAACCACGGCACCTGGCCGCATGGAATCGAATGGCTGCACGAGGCGGCGGCAGAGACATATCTTCCGTTGTTGCGCGCGTTTCGCGAGTTGGAAGAACAAGGGCTTTCTCTGAAAGCCAATGTGAATCTTTCTCCTATTCTTCTGGAGCAGCTTTCGCATCCGGTTTTCAAGCAGGAGTTCCCGCAATACCTGGTGCGGAAGATCGAATCTGCGCGCAAAGACGAAGAGCTCTTTCAGCGCCAAGGCGAGTCTCACTTTGCCGATGTAGCGCGTTATTGGGCCAGCTTCTATGAAAAAGCCCTGCGCCATTTTGAAGACCTGGGCGGAGACATCATTAAAGGCTTCCGTTATTTCTACGACACGGGCGCCATCGAGATTATTACCTGCGGAGCCACGCATGGATATTTTCCCCTGCTGGGAACGGACGCCTCGATTCGCGCCCAGGTGATGACGGGGGTTGAAACCCACAAACGATTCTTTGGCAGAAAGCCGCGAGGAATATGGCTCCCGGAGTGCGGATATCGCCCGGCAGGAAGCTGGCAGTTTCCCGTGTCGGTGAACGGCCTGGGACCGGCGCATCAAGCCACGGAGAAGGTGCGCGCAGGAGTTGAGCAGATTGTAGCCGAGAGCGGGATCGAGTATTTTTACGTCGATACACACCTGGTCGATACCTCTACCCAATTCACTCCTTACGAGTGGCTTGCGGGCGATGTGCCGATAGCCATGGAGATTCCTTCGGACGATTCCAAAAAGAATTTCTATCGCGCCTACTATGTAGACACTCCAGACCGCCGCAATACCCGCGTGGCCTTCTTTACACGGGATCCGCGTACCAGCATCCAGGTGTGGAGCGGAGACCAGGGATATCCCGGCGATGCGAACTATCTCGAATTCCACAAGAAGCATTGGCCGGGCGGGCATCGCTATTGGCGCATTACAGGGCCGAAGGTCGACCTTGGCGACAAGCTGCCTTACTTTCCCCAAGACGCAATGGGCCGGGTATCCGATCACGCCGCCCATTTTGCCCACATCACGACCGAGGTCGTGCAGAACTTTGGGAAGGACAACATGGGCAAGAACGGCGCAACCATGCCGGTACTTGCCGCTCCTTTTGACGCGGAATTGTTTGGGCACTGGTGGTTCGAAGGAGTCGAATGGCTGAAGCAGGTTGCCCTGCAATATTCCAGGCCGGAATCACAGCTCCGGCTCATCACCTGCGGAGAGTACCTGGATCGTTTTTCACCGGCGGGCTTTGTGGCGCTGCCGGAAGGCTCCTGGGGGGCAAACAGCAACAACAGCGTGTGGCTGAACGACGACACAGCCTGGACATGGAAGCACATCTACTCGGCGGAACTGGCCGTCAACCAGATTGCCGATAGCGGTCTCTGGCGCGGCAATGAAACGGCAACGCGCCTGGCAAAGCAAATCTGCCGCGAGCTTCTTCTGCTTGAGTCTTCCGACTGGCAGTTTTTGATTACCACGAAGCACGCCCGCGATTACGCAGAAAAACGGTTTAACACGCACCTGGAACAGATCCGCTCCCTGCTGGATATCTGGCGCAGGTTCGAATCGACGCGGCGCATCCCGGCGGAAAAGCTGCCTGAATTGGAAAGAATCGAACAGCGGGATGCGGTGTTCCCGAACGTGGACCCGGGGCAATGGGCGACTCGAATTTCCGTTGAAGACCCAAGTTCGAGCGCTGTCCTCAGTTCTACGGAAGTCCGGGTGAAGGCGTAAGCAGGCACCGCGAAGGCACTTTTGCCCCGATGTAGTACCATGAGCCGCGGATTCCACTCGGCTTCCCTTTTGGCCAAATTGTGTCCCTGCAGATTCCAGCACGAGCTTCTCTCGCCGACCAGAGTTTCGACGCCCTAGTGATTGGGGGTGGCATCAATGGCACGGCCATCGCTCTCCAGTGCGTCCGCGGCGGATTGCGTACCTTGCTGGTGGAGCAGCACGATTTCGCCTCGGGAACCACAAGCCGGGCAACCAGGATCATCCACGGCGGCCTGCGCTACCTGGAACATGCGGAGATTGGATTGGTGCGAGAGTCGCTGCGGGAGCGGGAGCGACTCCTGTTTCAGTGGCCTCATCTGGTAAGGCCGCTGGAATTTCTCCTCGTAGCGCCGAAGAACACTCATGAAAGACACCTTCTGCGCACCTCGATGGCGATTCGCACGGGTCTGTGGCTCTACCGTCAATGGGCCGGAGGGCGGCGGCACGTTCCCGGCAGCTTGCGCGAATTTGAGAGTCAGCTCGACAGCGGGCACACCTGGTCTGTGTACTCCTACGAAGACGGCCAGTGCGAGTTCCCGGAGCGGCTGGTGGCCGAGTGGCTGGTGGAAGCCACGGAAGCAGGCGCAGTGGCCCACAACCACTTGCAGGTCCTGCAGATCATGTGCAGGGAGGGACGCGCCATCGGCGCGCGGCTGCGCGACAGAGTCTCCGGAAAAGAATTCTCGATCTCCGCAAAGCGAATCATCAACGCCTCCGGGCCGTGGGTAGATTTTGTCATGGAGACTTCGGGGCTTCCTCTGCGCCGGCTCGTCGGCGGCGTACGCGGCTCCCACATCATCCTGCCACGATTTGCCAATGCGCCAAGCCAGGCTGTTTACACCGAGGCTCCGGATGGACGGCCGATTTTTATCATTCCATGGAACGGACAGACCCTGGTTGGCACAACCGAGGTGGCCGATTCAGACGATCCGACCCATGCCGCTCCATCCGACGATGAAATCAGCTATCTATGGAACAGCTTCGTTGGGCTCTTCCCACATACCGGCCTATCGAAGACCGACATACGCTACACCTTTGCCGGCGTGCGTCCATTGCCGTTCAGCCCTGGAGCAAGTATGGGGGCGGTCACGCGCAAGCACATTATCCATGACCATGCTCAAGACGGCGCGGCCGGACTCATTTCGATTATCGGAGGCAAGCTCACAACGGCTGTGAGCCTGGCTCGCGAAACAGCCAGAAAACTCGGCCTCCATGCGCCGGAGCCGGTCAACATCTTCTCTCCGCCGTCACCCGCCGATGGCGTGGAATCGACCGTGCGCCAATGGTCCGATCTTGTGGCGCACAAAGCTCGCATTCCGCAGGAAAATGCCAAGGCCATTGCGGAGTGGCACGGCGCAAGAGCGCTCTGCATCGCTCAATCTGCGGCACGGGATGAGAGCTTACGAATGCCGTTATGCAGCCATAACCACCACATCGTGGCGGAGGCCGTGGAAGCCATCCTGCACGAATGCGCCGTCACTCTGGCCGATGTTTTGCTGCGCCGCGTTCCCGTTGCGCTTGGCGATTGCTGGTCGGAGTCGTGCAGCCTCGAAGCTGCCCAGCGAATCGGTGCTGTTTTCGGGTGGGATCAATCCAAAATCTTTCGCGAGAAGGAACTTTTCGAGGAAGAACGCGCCAAATTTCTGCACCCGCGAAAAAATGCAGTTTCCTAGGTCTTCGATTTTCCACATCCTAAAAATCTACAGCACCAAATCTACCCATGCCGGATGGGGCTGAATGCGTTCCAAATCGTGTTCAAAGACGATGAGATCGCCGGCCTTCTCCACCTCTTTGAAGCCTCCAAATTTGTAAGTAATCAACATCATCCGGTTCTTTCCATTGGACCGGAACTCCGCGCGCAAGCGAACACCAGCGTCGCGAGCCAGCATCAGAATATGGTTCATCAGAATTGTGCCGACGCCGCGCGACATGACGCGGCAAGACATCAACAGCAGCTTTACAGTCCAGACTTCAGCGCCCTTTTCCACCAGCACCAGCCCGATTTTCCCGTAGTCCCCAAACTTGTCCACCAGGCTGGCCACGAACAGCAAGTGATCTTGCGAGCGGCGAAATTCATCCAATTCCTCGTACGAATAGGTATAGCCGGTGGTGTTGAGCTGATGGGTACGGACCGTCAGTTCCTCGGCTCGCTGTAGATCCCCTTCCTGCGCCCGAGTCATCGTAAACTTCATCTTGAGCGATGCCAAAAATTCTTCCTGCGGGCCGATAAAGACATCCTCGGCTTTTTTCCGTTCAATGTCGGCGCGATACATGTGCCGCCGACGGGCGGAGTCGTCGGTAATAAACGGTGGAATGAATTCTTCCCGCTCGATGAGACCCGGCAATTCCGAAGCGTCCAGCACCAACACATCTTGAAGGGAATGGCGCACCTCTTCACGTTCAAATGGCTGATCGTCTATGAATGCCACGGCATCCATGCCGATGTTGATCGAGGTGACAATCTCCCGGATATTGGCGGCCTTAGAGTTCCAATTCACCTGCGGATAGAGGAAGTATTCATCCAGTCCCAATTCACGCAACTTGCTCATCGCTGTCTCGTGATCGTTCTTGCTGGCGATGGAATGAAGTATTCCCCTTTGGTCAAGCACAGCCAGGGTTTCCCTTATGCGTTCGTGCAATCGCACGCTTGCATCCTCCAGCAGCGTTCCTTCCCACAGGGTGTTGTCGAGGTCCCATATCAGGAGTTTCACCGGCTTGCGCTTCGAAACGGCAAGGCCTGAATTTTCGGCGGACTTTAACGGTTCGACCAAATTAGAAGACATATTTCCTCTTTCCTACGTTCCATTCAGGTTTGCGCAATGCCCAGCTTTGCGCAATGCAATGACTTGAAGCTTCAACGACACTTTGCTGCCTGCGATCAAGATCAATTGCGGAACCGCTTCACTTGAATCTGCCGGCCGGCCCCGGCAAGGCGACCCCTCTTCGCACGCTCCGACTACATCTTCAGCAAGTCCATTCTATTCAACTGCAACCAATGCAACTCCCTATGATCGCCGCGACGTTTCGCGAACCGGTCATTAGCAACAGCGATTTTGGAACATGGCGCTTGGCGAAAACAAGGCCGAGCGAATACCGCCTATTTTACTTGTTGCTTCCAACCATGTTAACTGGACGGATAAAGCGGCGCTTGGCAACCAACGAGAAAAAGTGCGACCCGATGCTTGGAGATTCATCAGATCATCATGTCATTCGATCGTCCGGCCATCTGATCGCCCGGTCATCCGGTCGTCTGATTGTCTGATCCGTGGTCACTTCAGCCCACAGCAGTTGAGATACAAGTGTCCCCGGTCCGCACGGACGAAATTCTTTCAGGTAGACTTGACAGGTCAGAAACACTTGCCAGAGGAGATATAGGATTTGCCACTAGATCGCTCGGTCCTCCGACGCACATTTCGGGCCTTTGAGCATCGGAATTTTCGCTTGATGTGGCTAGGCGCTTTGGCGTCCACAATTGGAACATTCGTCCAGCAGTTCGCTCAGAGCTGGCTCGTGTACGATCTGACGAAGAACCCATTTTATCTCGGCTTAGATCTTTTCCTGGGCCAACTACCCATCATTCTCTTTTCGCTTGTTGGCGGCGTTTTCGCCGACCGTATCGACCGCCGCAAGATGCTGCTCGCCTCCCAATACATCCAGATGACGTGCGCTTTTGTTCTGGCCGCTTTGTTCTATAGCCATAGGGTGCAAATCTGGGAGATCCTCTCTCTTTCATTTGTCGTGGGATTGGGGCAATCGTTTGGCGGGCCCGCCTACTCAGCGCTCCTGCCGACGCTGGTTCCCTCGGAGGACCTGGCGAACGCAATCGCGATGAACTCGATTCAATTCAACCTGGCCCGAGTTCTTGGGCCGGCGCTGGGCGGCTTGGCCTACTCCACGCTTGGGGCAACGTGGTGCTTTACCCTGAACGGAGTTTCTTTTATCGCTGTTATCGGATCGCTCCTGTGGATTCAGGTACGCTTCGTTCCACGAAAGTCCAGTGAATCAATCTTGACGAGCATGAAGGAAGGACTGAGTTTCGTACGCCAGCGCGAAGGTCTTATTACACTCGTTTTTTTGGCATTCTTTACGACCGCCCTTGGGTTTTCGCTAGCAGGATTCTTGCCGGTCATCGTTCAAACTGTTTTCCACGGCGGACCTAAAATCTACCAACTGCTGCTCATGTGTTCGGGAGCAGGCTCGATTGTGGGCGCTCTGGCCGTCGCTTCCTCTCAAAAACTGAAAGAGCAAGGCTACCTCGTGCTATGGACGCTGGTTGCGCTTGGTGTGGCGACAACAGGCTTTGCTCTAAGCAGATGGCTTGTCCTTTCGTGTCTCTTGATCTTCCTCAGTGGCATCGCTCTCATGGCCTCGGCATCGCTGATGTTGTCCCTGGTGCAACTTATCGTGTTGGACCATATGCGCGGAAGAGTCATGAGCGTGTATAACCTCGCCTTTCGTCTCGGTATTCCGATCGGAAGCCTGACCCTGGGCAAAATCATCCCTACAGTCGGCATCTCCACAGCGCTGGCGGGATCGGGACTTGCTTTGGTCGCTGTTGCGCTGTATTCCATGACCGCGACGCGTGGCGCAGCAATGTTTCAACGCAGTGAAACCGGACTCGACAAGGCAACTCCCTAACCCATTCATCTCATCGGCTCGGAATGAACAAAGTTCCGCTTGAGACGTTCGTGATACGCCTTTTGTTAACCTATGCGTGGGACTGCACGCACTGAGAGCGAGAATAATCCAATTCGTGCGAGTCACGGAGGTCTTATGAAAGATCTACTGGCGGAAACGGCCGCGCGGGCCACGCGATATCTGGACGGGATCAATGATCGCTCGGTCGCCCCGTCTGACCGGGCTATTCAAGGACTGGAGGCGCTTGCAGGGCCGCTGCCAGAAGATCCTTCGGACCCGGCAAAAATCCTCGCCCTACTCGATGATGCCGGATCACCGGCCACAGTCGCTACGGCGGGAGGCCGCTATTTCGGGTTTGTGATTGGCGGCTCTCTTCCCGCCGCACTCGCAGCAAACTGGCTAGCCGGGGCTTGGGATCAGAACGCCTGTATGCGCGTGATGTCTCCGACTGCGGCAACGCTGGAGGAGGTCGTCCAACGCTGGATTGTCGAGCTGCTTGGTCTCCCCTCTGAAAGCGGCATGGGATTTGTTACCTGCACAACCATGGCGAACTTTTCGGGTTTAGCAGCCGCGCGTTCCGCCATCCTGAACCGTGCGGGGTGGAATGCCGAGGAAGACGGATTGTTCGGTGCTCCGCCCATTCGTGTAGTGGTTGGTGGCGAGGTTCATGTCTCCGTCCTCAAGGCTTTGAACATGCTAGGACTTGGACGTTCGCGGGTTGAGACCGTGCCTGCCGATGCCCATGGCCGCATGCGCGTGGATGCGTTGCCCACGCTCGACGATCGCACGATCCTCTGCATCCAAGCCGGAAACGTAAACACCGGCGCTTTCGATCCGGCCGAAGAGATTTGTGCAAAAGCGCGACAGCAAGGCGCGTGGGTCCATGTGGACGGAGCCTTCGGGATGTGGGCCGCAGTCTCGCCTCTGTACGCCCCTCTGCTCGCTGGAGTGCAGAACGCCGACTCTTGGGCCATTGATTGCCACAAATGGCTGAATGTCCCCTATGATTCGGGAATCATAGCCGTTCGCCACCCAGAGCATCTGCGTCGTGCTTTATCTGCCGGTAATGCAGCCTACTTGACGCAAAGCGCGGAACGCGAGCCTTGGCACTACACGCCCGAAGCGTCCAGGCGGGCACGGGGAGTGGAATTGTGGGCGGCAATCCGTTCGCTGGGACGGAGCGGCCTGCGCGACATGGTGGAACGCAACTGCCGTCAAGCGCGGTTGTTTGCTTCCCGCCTGCGTTCGGCAGGATTTAGCGTACTGAATGACGTGGTCCTAAACCAGGTGCTGGTCTCTTTCGGCGAGCCCGAAGAAACCCGGCGCATCATCGCCGAGCTGCAATCCGAGGGCACCTGCTGGTGTGGTGGGACAGTTTGGCAGGGCCACACTGCAATGCGAATCTCAGTAGCTTCGTGGGCTACAACCGATGAGGATGTGGAGCGGAGCGCCGACGCGATGATCCGGATAGCGAGAACTGTGCTTGCCGGCGCCGCATTGTAACCAGGCTGTAAGTTGCTGATCGGCCTTGCAGCCTGCCCGCGACGTTACACCCAAAATTGAATCACTACATTGAATCGCTACGGGGATGTGACCTCTACTCATTGAATCGGCTGGCCAACTCCACGCCATTGTTCAAGGTGGCCGTGCAAGAGTTTCTTCGCCGCTTACCTTCTACCTAGACTGCAAAATCTTAGAGCTGGCGCAGAGTAGGCCGACCTATCCATGTGTCAAAATGCGCCACAGATCTATCGCTAAGATTTGACGATGCCAAAATGGGAGTTCAGCAAGCATAGAAAATGACCACGCCAGAAGGGCGAAGGCTGTAAGACTTGCAGAAAGCATTAGAATCTGCGCGCGGCGCAAGTCTCTTATCTCTGCTGGCCGACCAGCTTCGTTAATGAACGGTTTGACTGTCTGCCGTCCGCCGTAAACGTTGACGCCACCAAGCTGAACACCCAACGCTCCAGCAAAACCCGCCTCGGGAATTCCACTATTCGGGCTGGGATTTTTGTCTCCGTCTCTCACCATGACCAGGAAGCATTTCCACGGATTTGTGCCGCACATCTGCGCCGCGAGCGGCAACGTCACGAACAACAACCGTGCCGGAATGTAATTCAATACGTCGTCGGCCCTGGCCGAAGCCCAACCAAATTGCCGATAACGCTCGTTGCGATAACCAACCATGGAATCGAGCGTGCTGACCGCCTTAAAGGCATACGCCAGTACGGGGCCGCCCAGCAAGGCGAAAAAAATGGGCGCTAGCACGCCATCCACCAGATTTTCTGCGACGCTTTCGACACACCCGCGAGCGATATCGGTCTCACCAAGCGAGGCCGTATCGCGAGAAACCATTGCGGCGAGCCGAGAACGGGCAACTACAAGATCGCCCTGTTTGAGTGCTTTTCGAACTCGATCCGCATGGTCAAACAGATCACGCACCGCGATTGCGGGCCAAAGTAAGAGCGCTGCAATCGCTACTTGGCCATAGGGCCCCAATCGTCGCGCCACCAACAAGGGCAGGAAGGCGCACAGGCCGGTTATGAAAACTACCAAGCCAAGCAGGGCGCAGCCACTGATAAGCCGATTCTTGCTTCGGTAAAGCAATGTCTCCAATCGTGAAATCAGCCACCCTATACCCCGCACCGGGTGGGGAAAACTCGATGGATCGCCAAAGCATAGATCGAGCAACAGCGCTAAAGCACAGCTCGCAAGGCAATTCGATGGAGATATTGCCCCGAAGATCACCAGCACTCAGCGATCGCTTTCAACAGTGCGTCGTTTTCCGGCCGCTCCTTCACCGCACACCGCACATATTCACCATTCAAGCCATGGAAGTTGGCGGCATCGCGAAGAAGGAATCCCTTCTCTGAAAGCCGCGACAGGAGATCACGGTTTGATTGACCATGCGGTAGCTTGCACAGAATAAAATTGGCGGTTGAAGGAAGAACTGTGCAGCCGAGCCGTTCAAACCCTTGAGAAAGAAAGAGCCGTTCACACGCGACCCTTGCCGCTACACCCGCTTGCGATATTGAATCTTGGGCAAGATAAGTTCCCATTTGCTGCGCGATCACATTTACGGACCAGGGAATTCGGTTTTGCCAAATCTTTCGTATGAATCCGGCGGCGCCAAGCGCAAAGCCCAACCTGATGCCGGGTATACCAAAGAATTTCGTCATGGAGCGCAGAATCAGCAAATTGCTTCTCGTTGCGAGTTCATCTGCCATCGATGCGGCTTCATCTTCGACAAACTCAATAAACGCTTCATCCATCACCACGAATACATTTGCGGCTGCGCAGGCATCCAGCCATGTTCCCAACACTTCGCGCGGCAAGTAGACACCCGTTGGATTGTTCGGGTTACAAAGGATAGCAACATCGGCATTCGGCACGCGCAAGGCGGGAACAAAATCAGCCTTAGGATACGCTTGAATGCGAACAACTTCGACAGTCGAAGCAGTGGCCCATTGCGCGGCCCTTTCGTATTCGGAAAACGTAGGTTCAAATATCGCTACTTTCTTGGGCCTCAAGGTCAGCATCGCCAGATACAAGGCTTCTGTTGAACCATTCGCAGCGAATATCTGTCCAGGCTCAACGCCGTAGTGCGCGGCTGCCGCGGACACAAGCGCCCGACAATCCGGATCGGGGTATGCATCAAGATGTGAGATCCATTCCGAAAATTTCGAAACGTCCATCGGATAAGGCCAAATGTTGGCGCTGAAATCCATAGATCGACTACGCTGTCCATTGGCCATCCAGACCGCGCCGCCGTGTTCCGCAGTGCCGATGTGCGTCAGGCCTTCTTCCAGAGAGCCCTTAGGCGTTGAAATCATCTCTTCCTATCTTCCTTCCGGCCAAGTATTCCTTCCCTCCGACTCTTCTTCCTGCAGACTCTTCCTTCCTGCAGAGTCTTTCTTCCTGCAGAGTCTTTCTTCCTGGCATCTGATGGGATCCAGAGCGCCAGCGTCTCAACAGACTCGCTTGCTGCGCCAACTCTCATTCGTTCATTCCTTGGCCAGGCCTTGATCAAGAGCCTGAGCAATCGCATCGCGAGTTGCCCGAGCGATCGCCATTCCCAAGACAGAGTGAGTGCTGGCCGTGGATAGCCGGCGTGGAGCCTCGGGATCGGAGACAACGATGGTGGAATCCGTTCCTGTTCCGGTCGCTATCCGCGGGGAATAGCAGCTCTGTATTCTTCGCTCACTCAACAGATTGGTCTTTGCTTCAGCTACCACGGTGAAAATTTTCGGCAGCACCGGCGCTTCCAAGTGCGCATCCACAAATACCATCACATTAATCGTGCCAGGAGAGAAAGGAGAAAAAGGAGCAAAAGGCACGAAATCGCCATCTGGCTGCTCTTGATAGCTCGCGGGATCGCCTGCCCAAACCGCGTTGTGCTTAACACCAGCAGATGCAAACACTGTGAGCGACAGGCCATGCGATTCGTCCTCCGCAATTCCCCCTGCCAGCACATCGGCGGCCGTCAATTGCAGCGAAGTTTCAGGAGGTAGATCGTGCTGACTTAAGAGAGAGCGAC
The DNA here is from genome assembly GCA_035295685.1 of Candidatus Angelobacter sp. Taxonomy (GTDB): domain Bacteria; phylum Acidobacteriota; class Terriglobia; order Terriglobales; family Acidobacteriaceae; genus Angelobacter. Next base: position 14,194 of record DATGIO010000066.1, on the reverse strand, counting down.
AATAGTTCTGCAATTCATTTCGGGAGCGCACCTCCTGATATTTCATCGTATGGTTGGCAACGCCCATGCACTGCCTGAGCCAACCTCCGTTCCAGGAGGCATCGGAGAGCACGACCTTGGGTCGAGAAAACTTGGCGCCTACAGTTTCAGGCGACAACGGACAGAGCCAAGCATCCGAGAGCACCTTGAAACGATCTTCAAGTTTCACACAATCTCCTATGCCCTACATCGTCCCATTGCCTGGAGGCGAGCGGGAATCTTGGGCTTAATCCTGAAGTGGCAGGATACAGCATCGGGGCTTTCTTAAGGTCAATCGGCCACGACATCCCGGCTCATCGTCGCGGCTCACCACCGCAGCTCGTCACCAAATCTCATCCAGGCGCGCCTTCAACACCTAAGTTCTAGTTAGCGAATGCCGCATTACAAAATATCTCTGTTCCGTTTTTACGCAATTCTTGTGCTCACTCATTGACAACAATCACGAAGCTCATTTAGCTTCTTCCTCGTACGAAACGAAATTGCGGTTTCAGATGCCCGAAAGGGCGATTGAGGGAAGCCGGTGAGAATCCGGCGCGGTCCCGCCACTGTGATTGGGAAGCTGCTTCAAGAAGCCACTCGGAAGTCCGGGGAAGGCCGAAGCTGCGTAGATGCTACAAAGCCTCTGAACCCATGAGCCAGGAGACCTGTCTGAAGCCGAAGGTGAAATTCTCTGCGTGGAAACGGAGATACCAATGGCTATCAATCCGGACATTGCGATTTCTCTCTTCCATGCAGGACGAGAGGAGATCGAATGTCTACTCTCGTAACTCTCCCCACAAGCTCTTCCCAGGCTGATAGCTCAACACGCGGCAACCACGCAACGGAGCGGCCGGCCGTGCTTCTGATCGGCCATGGAAGCCGCGACCCACAAGCAAATCAAGAATTTGAGGGATTGATCGCCGTCTACCGCGACTCTCACCCACAGTTTGAGGTTTTGCATGGCTATGTTGAGCTCGCTGAGCCTTCGCTCGCGGACGCTCTACGAACGGCAGCCAGCAGGAGCACCGAGGTCATCGTTGTTCCCCTCTTTTTGTTCTGCGCCGGACATGTGAAAAACGATATTCCGCTCGCACTTGCGAGCGCCCGCTCCGAATATCCCGGGGTGCGCTTTCTGGCGGCTCGAGAGTTGGGTGTACACCCAAAATTGGTCGACCTGAGTTTCGAAAGAGTGCGTGCCTGCCTCACCGAGTTTCACGATTTCTCAAAAACAGCGGTGCTTGTTGTGGGACGAGGAGCAAGCGACCCGGACGCGAACGGCGATTTCTACAAGCTGGTTCGTTTGTTGAGCGAAGGCCGGGGATTCTCCTGGGTGCTCCCGTGCTTCATCGGCATTGCCCAACCACTCTTTGCAGACGCCGCGGAACTGCTGAGCCGTTCCCGGCCCGAACGAATCGTTGTGGTTCCCTATTTCCTCTTCGGGGGGCGCCTCATGACAAGGTTGCGGGAGCAGGTTGAAGCCTTTGGCAAGATGCATTCATGGATCCCTATGCACCTTGCAGACCATTTAGGTGCGGAGTCAATCGTGTTGGATGTGATCGATGAGCGCATCCAGCAAGCGCGCATTGGCGAGAAAAGTCTGCCATGCGATACCTGCCAATACCGTCACCCCATTTCCGGAATCGCCTCGAATGTCGGAGGGCTTAAGGCTTTGCTTTGGAGCATCCGCCACACTTTCACCCACACACAAGCGGCTCCGCACGCCCACGCCCATCGGCCTCTAACCAAACACGTTTTGGTTTGTGGAAATGCCGACTGTGCCGACCGGGGCAGCATTGGCTTGCTTTCCGCGATGCGGCGGCTCGTGGCAGCAAGCGGCCACGAACAAGACGTACGCGTTACTCGAACAAGTTGCATGGGGCGATGCGGCGAAGGCCCAACGGTGGCGGTCTATCCGGATGGCATCTGGTACCGCAATGTTTTGCCGGAAGACGCTGAAGAACTGGTACGCGAGCACTTGCTTAACGACCGCTTAGTGGGACGTTTAGTCGACAACATCATGCAGTAAGAACCATAGAGGAGAAGGCCAGATGGCATGTAAAGAATTGGCGGCATTACGCCTGGGATTAATGCGAACCATTGGAATCGACGATGAGGCTGAACGGCAGCACGAACTTGGGGAACTAGGCGCTGAGGCCAACCAAGCAGGTCCATTGCGCTCCATGTGCGAGGCCGGCAGCCTGCTTGCACTGAAGCAGTCCTACGACGCCTCGGTGTCGCGACTCGAAGAAGCTCTCGCCAAAACAGAAGCCGATGACGCAAAGATACCGTACCTGCGAACTCTGCTGGTGACGACAAAGAAAGTGGAGCTGGACCTGGCAAATCAAGTGGAGTCTCTCACGAAGTTTTATCGCGATCTCGATCAAATTCACGATTTCATACACGAAATCTATCCGGCAAAGTAACCCATGGCGGAACCAACAACAGCACGGCTTGCAGCCGCATGCGAACTCGGAAAAAACGCGCGCCTCTTGCAATTTACCAGCGACGCTCCCCTGAACTTTTCTGGGGGACAATACATCATCGTTCATACCGGGATCGAGATCGAAGGCGGCAAGACAGCCAAAAGGGCTTATTCGATACTATCCGGCGATCGAAACCAGCATGGTTTTGAACTTGGGGTTCGACGCATCGGCGCGGGCCCTGGGTCCAACTTCATGCATCGATTGCCTGTGGGAACGGCGATCTCATTTACAGGTGCGTGGGGAAAGTTTGGCGTTGGAAATCGCCTTGAACCAAATATTCCAGCAGCGCCAGCCCTGGTTGTAGCCACAGACACAGGAATTACGGCGGCGATCGGCCTCCTAAACTCAGAAGGGTTTCGACAGTGCGCGCCCCAAGCCGATGTGTACTGGATTCTTGAATCGGGCGACTATTTTCTGCCAGAAAGCTTTGTGCGGGAGCGCATTCACGGCTGCTACCGCAACTTTGACATTCGCTTCGCGCCTCCAGTGGCCTCTGCCGCTCGCAGAGACTGGCTAGCGGATTTACTTGATGAAATCGGCAGTCACTCGCTCGAGAACCGTCCGGGGGCCGCGTTTCTCGCCGGCGACGGCACTCTGGTTTTTGCGATGCGCGAACGGCTTACACAACTTGGCGTTGCGGATATCCGCATCGAAACATTCTTTAACCATCAGGAAAAGAAGACTGAAACGAAGGCAATTGCTTTCTGATCTGGACGATTGAAATTTGGATCCAAGCGTTCCACCACGAAATCGCGGCGGGCTCCGAAGCGGATATACCACCGGCGCCTGCGCAGCAGCGGCTGCCAAAGCGGCTGCGCGCTGCCTTGCGACTGGCGGGTTGCTGAGCGAGATTGAAACAACGCTACCCAATGGAAAGCAGGTCACGTTCTTGCTGAAACGCTGCGAAAGAACTGAAACGCACGCCCTCTGCAGCGTGGTAAAAGATGCCGGTGACGATCCCGATTGCACACATGGGGCGGAGCTCATGGCCGAGGTGGAACTGCATGGCGAGCCTGGAGTTGCGATTGAAGGCGGAGCGGGAGTGGCCAGGGTGACGAAGCCAGGGTTAGGACTCGAGGTTGGAGGCCCGGCGATCAATCCGATCCCACGCCAAAACATAGCGGCGATGGTTACCGAGGAGATACAGAGAAGCTCATTTAAAGGCGCAAGGGTGACGATCAGCGTTCCGGGCGGCGAGGAGATGGCCAAGAAAACCATCAATGCCAGACTGGGGTTGATTGGCGGGATTTCTATTTTGGGAACTACAGGCATTGTCCGGCCATACTCAACCGCGGCATTCAAAGCTAGTGTGATTCAGGCAATCGATGTCGCCCAAAAGCAGGGAGCCACAGAGTTGGCGCTCACGACTGGAGGCCGCTCGGAGATGTATGCCATGCGGCTATTTCCGGCTCTCTCCGAACAAAGCTTTATTCAGATGGGCGACTTTGTGGGAGTGGCGTTAAAACACTGCGCCAGGCGTGGCATCGAGAAGGTCGACATTGTGGGAATGATTGGGAAGCTATCGAAGATGGCCGACGGGAAGATGCAAACCCATGCGGCAGGGTCCGAAGTGAATATGGCTCTGCTGTCGCAACTGGCGCATGAACTTGGAGCGAGCGAAGAAATCTGCGCCCAGATTCTCGCAGCCAATACAGCACGGCATGTACTTGAACTATGCAAGGCCAAAGGTATTGGCGCGATCACGTCCCTAATCTGCCGGCGAGTCGCCGAACATTGCTCCCGCCATATCGAAGGCAAAGTGCCCATCGGCGTTACGCTGGTGGATTTCGAGGGCCAACTGCTCGGAGCCTTTCAAGGCCAACGAACAAAAGAACCGGAGCCGGCATGAACGACATGAGGCAAATGACGGGACTGGGGCGCGCGATCGAGGATGGCAGTTTCGCCATCATCGATCGCGAGGCAGGGAGTCATTCCTTTCCAGACGACGAATGGCAGGTGGTGCGACGCGTGATCCACGCAACGGCAGACTTCGAGTTCAAACACTTGATTCGATTCCAGAACCATGCCGTGAGCTCTGGGATTACCGCACTGCGCTCGGGCTGCCCGCTTCTGGTCGACGTCAAGATGATCACTGCCGGGCTCAACATGGAAAGACTCGACGCCTACGGATGCAAGATCCACTCTTTTATCTCCGATGAAGATGTGATCGATATTGCCAAACGATCCAATTCCACACGCGCCATTGAATCCATGCGGAAAGCGCACCGGCTTGGAGTTTTGAACGGGGCCCTTGTAGCCATCGGCAACGCCCCTACCGCGCTACTGGAAGTCATCCGGCTTATTCAAGAAGAAAATGCCCGTCCTGCGTTGATCGTCGGCGTCCCCGTCGGATTTGTTTCAGCAGCAGAGTCAAAGGAAGCCGTTTCGAGCGTCGCCACGCCCGCGATTATCGCCTCCGGACGCAAGGGTGGAAGTCCCATTGCTGTGGCAATCATTCACGCGCTTCTGCTTCTGTCCGTCGGGGGGCCCCAATGACAGGCATTGGGAGCGAGTCTTACAGGCGGGCGGTGACCGTAGTCGGCATAGGTGACGATGGCTGTTGCGGGCTGACAAGCCGCGCGCTGAACGCAGTAGCCCGCGCACAATTGCTCGTGGGTGGCGAGCGACACCTAGCATTCTTCCCAGAGTTCGCCGGCGAGCGGTTGGTAGTGAACAATGGAATCGGAGCAGCACTGGATCGGATACAGACTCTAGCCCAGGAAAACAATGTGTGCGTGCTGGCATCGGGCGATCCCTTGTTTTTTGGAATCGGCGGATTGGTCATCCACCGGGTTGGCGCCGAGCATGTGGAGGTGCTTCCCCATCCAAGTTCCGTGCAATGGGCCTTTGCGCGTGTTGGGATGAAATGGGACGACGCGCTCTTTCTCTCTCTCCACGGCCGAAACGGCCACGGATTGGTGACGCGCCTAAGGCAACACAGGAAAGCTGCAATTCTGACCGATCCCACGAACTCGCCCTCTGCAATTGCCAGAAAGTTAGTCGAATATAGCGATCCAGATTGGGACGCTTGGGTCTGCGAGAATCTCGGCGGAACCGATGAGCGTGTGCGCCGGTTCACGATCAACGAACTTTCCGGATGCGACGACATCGGAGCATTGAACGTCCTGATACTGGCGCGCTCGGATTCTGCGTGGTCGCCTCCCCAAACAATTCCCTTCCTGCACGAGGATCTCTTCGCCAAGCGCATGCCGAAGAAGGGTTTGATCACAAAACGAGAAGTACGGCTCCTGTCTCTTGCCTCGATGGGCATCCGCCGGAACAGCGTTATTTGGGATATCGGGGCCGGATCCGGTTCCGTTTCGATTGAGGCTGCGCTGCTTGCTCCAGAAGGCGATGTTTACGCAGTCGAAGTCGATCCAGAGGGTATAGAAATTTGTCGCGAGAATCTCCTCACGCACTCGGTCGACAACGTAACCGTGGTGGAGGGACGCGCCCCGGAAGCGCTCGATACCTTGCCTGCGCCAGATTCTGTTTTTGTGGGGGGCAGCAAGGGAAGCATGCGCGAGATTGTTGACTATTGCATCCATCGGCTCCAACCGGGAGGACATTTAGTAGTCAACGCGATCACGCTGGAAAATTCTGCTGAGGCCTACGAGGCATTTCGCGCACAAGGATTGACTCCCGAGGTGACGCTGCTCCAAATTTCCCGCGCCGAGCCACTGGCTCGCTACAGGCGCTATGAAGCGTTGAATCCCATCCAGGTGTTCTCCGTCCGGAAACCTGAAGAAGGAAAGAAACCCGAATGAATTACGGAACTCTTTATGGCGTGGGCGTCGGCCCTGGGGCTCCCGATCTGCTTACGGTGCGAGCGATTCAGACACTCAAAGGCGCGCGAGTGCTAGCTCTGCCACGCAGTTCAGACTATGGACAATCCATGGCCTGGAAGATCATTCAACCCGTCATCGGCGAAGTTCCGGACCAGGAACGGCTTTTTCTGACATTCCCGATGAGCAAAGATCCCGACCGTCTCATACCCGCGTGGAATAAGGCTTTTCTCGCCATCGGGTCCCGGCTCGAACAAGGGCTTACGGTGGCATTTGCAACCGAAGGCGATCCCTCTTTGTACAGCACCTTCATTTACCTGCAAATGGAAGCTCAGGCCAGATGGCCGGGAATACGGGTTGAAGTGGTCCCGGGCGTCTCCTCCATTGCGGCTGTTCCGGCAGTGACTGGAATTCCGCTGGCGGACGGCCAAGAAAGAATTGCCATCCTGCCGGCAACCTATGGGATATCGGACCTGAGCCGAATTCTTGAGGAATTTGACACCGTCATTCTCATGAAGATCGGCCGCGAGATGCCCTTTGTGATCGCAGAGTTGGAACAAGCAGGGCTGGTGGACAAGGCTGTTTATGTTTCGCGGGCAACCATGCCGGACCAACGCATCGTGCGCGATATTCGATCCAGTAGCACAGAGTACGGCGATTGTTTCGCCATGGCGATCGTCTCAAAGAAGAGCCGCAGCCGCGCGATCGCCGGCGATCGTTCCGCGCAGATTCAGGAAGCCATTGGATGACGATGCGAAAGGAATACGCAATCTACGCGATTACGAAGCATGGAGTCTCTATCGCAGAGAGACTCAAAGCGAGATTGCCAGGCGCCGACTTATACGTTGCAGAAAAGTTCATGGCCATGTCTCCGGCTGGTTCCCTGCCGCTACCTTTGCCCATGGGGCCGACGCTGACGACTGCATTTGCCGCATACAACTGCCATGTCTTCATCATCAGTATCGGCGCGGTGGTGCGAATGATCGCGCCGCTTCTAAAAGACAAGAAGATCGATCCTGCTGTGGTATGCATCGACGATGCCGCTAGATTCTCGATCTGCGTATTATCGGGTCATGTTGGGCGCGGGAATGCATTTGCTGAACGGATTGCCGGCATGCTCAATGCCCAAGCTGTTGTGACAACCGCTTCCGACTCATTGGGAACTCTCACTGTAGACATTCTTGGCCGGGATCTCGGTTGGAAGCTGGACGATCCGGATCGAAACGTCACACGCGGCTGTGCGGCGGTGGTTAACGCCGCGCGTGTTTTGTTTGTCCAGGAAGCTGGCGAACCAGAGTGGTGGCCGGTAGATAAGAGTCTACCGGCAGGAGTGCACTACACCACATCGTTAGATTGCGCCCAGCCTGACGAATTTGAATTCTTCCTGATTGCCACCGATCGGAACATCCATCGCAGCCATCCTGAGTATTGGGAGAAAGCAGTGATCTACCGGCCAAAATCTCTGGTGCTCGGCCTTGGCTGCGACAAAGGCATCGCCACGGAGTTAGTAGAACGCGGCATTGAGCAACTATTCGGCGATTCCGGGCTCTCAATCCAGAGCATTAAGAAAATTGCCACCATCGACAAGAAAAAAGAGGAGCCGGCTTTTTTGCAGTTAAGCGAACGCTACGGCTGGCCTTTATGCACCTTTAGCGCCGAAGAACTCGATCCGGTTCACGGCATAGAAAATCCTTCTGAAACCGTCAAACAGCACGTGGGAAGCCGCGGCGTTGCGGAACCGGCAGCCTTGCTGGCAGCCGGCGCCACCAATCTGCTAGTTCCAAAACGAATCTACACCGAACCCGGCGCGGGACGATCGATGACAGCCGCCATCGCCCGCATTCCGTTCCCGCCGCGCGTGAAGGAGGCCGCTCATGTCTGAGATTGCCCAAACGGCAAAAGGAATTCTCTATCTAGTGGGGATTGGTCCAGGCGCGAAAGAACATTGCACGCCAGCCGCCCTGGCAGCCATTGCGGATGCCGAGATTGTTGTGGGCTACGGCACTTATCTGTCCCTTGTCAGGCACCTGCTGGATGGCAAAGAGGTTGTTCGCAGCGGCATGACAGAAGAAATTGGCCGTGCCCGAGTCGCAGTCGAGCGGTCTCGGAATGGCGCAAAGGTGGCGTTGATATCTTCCGGGGATGTGGGCGTTTACGGTATGGCAGGGCTCGTATTCGAGGTTCTGCGGCAAATCGAATGGAAGCGGGATGAATCACCCGAGTTGAGGATTGTCCCAGGAATTACCGCACTTAGTTCCTGCGCTTCCCTGCTTGGAGCGCCTCTGATTCACGACTTTTGTGCGATTTCATTGTCCGATCTGCTCACTCCCTGGGCGGTGATAGCCCGGCGAATCGAGGCCGCAGCTTCGGCCGATTTTGTAATTGGCCTTTACAACCCTGCGAGCGGGCGACGCACTCGCCAGATTGTGGATGCCCACCAGATCATTGCGCGACATCGGGACGGCGCGACTCCAGTCGGGTTGGTGAAGAGCGGGTATCGCAAATTGCAGCAGGTTGTATTGACCGACCTGGATCACTTTCTCGAGTACGAGATCGGAATGCTGACCACCGTTTTGATTGGTTCAAGTAATACATTCGTTTTTGAAGGAAACATGGTTACCCCGCGCGGCTATTCGAATAAGTACAACTGGGATGGGACGGCCCGGCCAGGTCAAAAACCCGGCAGATCGTTGGTAGTCGAAGAACCTTCCATAGGAACTGCAGCGGAGGAGACCCAATGATCGCTCGTAGCGGACGCCTTGCGGGTGCAATCTTGCTCGAGAGCGACGGCCGATTTTTTCTCGTCGGCAACACGAAGGAACCCTGCGATTGGCCGGACGCCGGCTTTGCAGCACCGGAGAAACCGGCTGGGACTACCACCCGCGTGCAGTCATTGAATCCTTTGCGGCCAGTTCCGATTCAACCTCCGTACCTCATTTTCCATTGGGGCGATAAAACCCCGGAGTCTCTGGCCGAACTACTGGCGAATCGCTTTCTGATTCAACGCAATAGCTCTGTGAGTGAAAGACTCTGGAGGCTTGTGACGGGGGAGAACGACGAGCAGAGCCATCACGTCCCCGAGGAGCTTGATGCCAGTTGGCTGGTCCACATGCCTGAGCCGGTCTGGAATATCGTTCGCGAGGCGGTGCTGAAATGCATGTAAGGAGATGGGCCTAGATGCGCGTCTACATCATTGGCGCCGGTCCAGGCGATCCGCGGCTGCTTACTCTGCGTGCGGCTGAACTGATCGAATCATGTCCGGTCGTTTTATATACGGGATCCCTCGTGCCGAAGGAGGTTGTTCAAAGAGCGCGGAAGGATGCGGTTGTGCTCGATTCCTCCAGCATGACTTTGGATGAAATCATCGGCCTAATGGCTGGGGCGCGCGACGCCGACCAGGATGTCGCAAGGGTTCACACCGGCGATCCGCTGATTTTCGGATCGACGGCGGAGCAGATGCGCAGGCTCGCAGAACTGGGGATTCCGTTCGAGATTGTCCCCGGTGTTTCTTCCTTCACCGCGGCAGCGGCCGCCCTCGGCCGTGAACTCACGCTGCCCGAACTCTCTCAGACGGTAATCCTCACAAGAGCCGAAGGCCGAACCTTCATGCCCGATGGCGAAAAGCTTCACGATCTGGCCCGCCATCGCGCCACTCTGGTCTTATTCCTTAGCATTACGCTGTTGAAATCAACGGCAAGAGAGTTGACTCCGGCCTACGGCGAAGACTGCCCGGTTGCGGTGATTCACAAAGCCTCGTGGCCGGATCAATTGATCATCACAGGAACATTGGCCGACATTGAGCAAAAGGTGCGGGCGGCGCGAATTAATTCTACGTCGATCATTATTGTGGGGCGTGTGTTAACAGCCGTAGATTTTGCTAACTCAAGGCTCTACGCCTCCGATTTTTCTCACAAGTTCCGCAAAGCAACTTCCCCAGCGCCGCCAGACGAAGAAGGGCTCCGGCAATGAATGCAAACTTGAGAGCACCTAAGCGCATCGCCGTTTGCGGCTCGGCAAGCGTTGGGAAAACATCCCTCGTCAGAGCGCTCGCGAAGACAATGGCGCTGCCCTGTCTCGAAGAGGAAATGCGAGCGTTCCTGGAAGAGACCCAAGTGCGGCTGTTCCATTTAGCCCCAGACAAAGTCGCAGCGATCCTGCTTGAGCTTTGGCGCGAACGCTCCGCCAAAGAGCGCAGGATCGCTGCCTTTGTTGCCGATAACTGCGCCTTGGACTTTGTGGCCTATGCCATCCACTATCGATGCCTCACCGAAGAACTTGCATCGGCCCTGCTGCCAGAAGTATTGAAGTTATCAGCAGGCTATGATGCGCTTTTTGTTCTCCCCTGGGGCGTCTTACCCTATATAGAAGATGGCGTTCGCACTCCCAATCGGCATGAACAGTTGGGCTATCAACTGACGATTGAAGGGTTGCTGCGCCGCCATATTCAACCGGCAAAGCTTCATTTCCTCCCTGAACGGTTGACCGAGCTTTCGGCACGATGCAATTGGGCCCGATCCATACTGCATATGAATGAAGCCGATGAGATCCATCGCGAAGGAGTAGTTTACCTGGTGGGTGCGGGACCAGGCGACCCACGGCTACTAACGCTGCGAGCACTTGAGCTCATCCGGAAAGCCGATGTCATCGCCCATGATCTGCTGGTTTCCGAAGCAATCTTGAGCCTGGCGCCGGCCAACGCGGAGCTGCTGCCGGTTGGGCGGCGCTATGGTGCGGAAAAGCAACAGCATCGCTTGCATCCCGAAGTTCTAGATCGCGCAAAGAGCGGTAAAAGAGTCGTCCGGCTGAAGTGCGGCGATCCGTTCATATTTGGCAGAGGCGGAGAAGAGGCCGAAGAGCTCGCCGAGGCGGGGATTCCTTTCGAAATCATCCCTGGAATTTCAGCAGCGCTGGGCGCGGCAGCCTACAGCGGAATTCCTCTAACCCATCGCTGTTATGCGTCGCACCTGACGCTCAGTACTGGACACGAGGCCGGCGACAGCGCTACCGGTGCTCTCGCTACAGAGATCCAGAAGAAAGGTACGACCGTGCTCTATATGGCCGCGCGGCGTCTCCCGGCAAATCTGAGCCGCCTCATCGAATTGGGCTACGCGCCAGACACTCCTGCTGCCTATATTGCCGGAGCCACAACCCCATCTCAGCAGGTTGTTGTCGCAACCTTGGGCAATCTCCCGGAGAAAACCGTGGACGTGAATCCTGACATACCCGGGTTGGTGATCGTGGGAGAAACAGTTCGTCTACGAGAAAAGATCCGTTGGTTTGAAAAGCCTGAGCTGCAGGACTGCACGATCTTGGTTGCACGTGCGCGGCCTGGCGTTTCGGAGATCGCGGCGCGACTTCGTAGCCTTGGCGCCAAGGTGCTCGAAGCGCCTATCGTTAAGGCATCGCCTCTTGCAGACAAAGCAATCTTGCGTGAGGCCATTTCGCGGCTGGACGAGTACGATGTGCTGGCATTCGCTTGCGCGACGGGGGCCGAATTTGTGTGGCCCGAGATTCAGTCACTCGACCTGGGACAGATGCGAATCGTTGCTATCGGCGAACAGCCGTTTCATGCTCTCTCGCGCCTGGGAGCCCAAGACGTTATCGCATGTTCAGGCTCTTGCGAAGCAGCCCTCGATTCGATTGCCTGGTTTCTTCAAGAAAAGCGCGTGCTGTTGATTACCTCGGATCAAGGCAGGCCCTGCCTCTTACGTCAATTATCGGCGATCGCCGCAAAAGTGGACATCGCAGCTGCCTATCGCGTGGAATACGATTTCTCTGCCCTTGAAGGTTCGGCCGCCTTTGATGCGATTGTTGCTCCAAGTTCAAGCGCCGCCCGTCTGGTCCTGTCCCACGAGCCGCACACTCTACGAGAATCAGTTTTCATCACGATGGGACCAGCTTCAGCCACGGCCGCTCGAGCACACGGGGCTCGCACAGTCGTGCACCCAAGTCATGACGACGTTGAGTCTTTGATCCGATGCGTGATCGTGGAAATCGCTCACAAACGGCGAGCTTTTGCGGTCGACGCTGCTGCCGAAGAATTTGACCTTGCGAGGATTGCCGAATGAGCACATGGAACATACCGCGCCTAGTGATCGCCGGAACCTCCAGTGGAGTTGGCAAGACCACCGTTATGGCAGGACTCTGCCGGGCTTTGAAAGACCGGGGACTACGAATCGCAGTGTTCAAGGTAGGACCGGATTATCTGGATCCAACCTACCATGCGATGGCGGCGGGTACGGCCTCGCATACGCTGGATGGCTGGATGATGGGAAGACAAGCTGTTCTGAACACGTTCCACCGAGCAACACGCAATAGCGACATTGCGCTGATCGAAGGGGTGATGGGGCTTTTCGACGGAGCCTCACCAGTTTCCGAAGAGGGTTCGACGGCGGAAGTAGCCAAGTGGCTACAGACTCCGGTGCTCGCCGTCATCGATTGTTCGGGGATGGCTCGAACAGTAGGCGCCATCGCTCATGGCCTCGCAACTTTTGATCCCGATCTCCGGCTGGCAGGTGTCCTGTGCAACCGGATCGGCAGTAAGGGTCATTTGGACATTTTGCGCCGAGGTTCATCCAACGTGCCTGTATTCGGCGGGTTACCTGTAGCGGCCACGCTGGGTTTTCCGGAAAGACACTTGGGCCTTCATGCCGCAAGCCATTCTGGGGTCAAAGACGATGTTCTTACGGAATGGGGCAAGCGCGTAGCGGAATGGTTTGACCTGGACCGAATCATCGAGGTGGCATCTGCGGCTCCAGCTCTCGAAAACACTGAAGATGCCAACCTCGGCCAGCAACAATCCGAAGCCGTCTGCAGGATTGGCATCGCGCGCGATGCGGCATTCCACTTTTATTACGAAGATAACCTTCGGCAGCTTCAAAACCTTGGGGCTCATTTGGTCCCATTCTCTCCGATCGCCGATGTCGATCTCCCTGATGTCGATGGGCTGTATTTGGGCGGAGGCTATCCGGAGCTCCACGCCGATTCCCTTTCGGCAAACCAAGCGATGCGCGAGAGAGTTCGGGCCTTTGCAAATGCCGGCCGGCCAATCTATGCCGAATGCGGAGGACTCATGTACCTCACGTCTGCCATTCGCACCCTCGATGGAACCAGCCATCCGATGGTAGGGCTCATTCCTGGCGAAGCCGTGATGAAGGACCGGCTGCAAGCTCTCGGGTATGTGGAGGTTGAGACAACTGGTCCATCGATTCTGGGTGCCGCCGGCTTGCGATTCCGAGGTCATCAGTTTCGCTACTCCGAGCTTCAAGACCTTGCTCCAGAGATCGACCGCGTCTATCGAATCCAGCGACGACGAACGGGTGATGCCTTGCCCGAGGGATATCGCAACCAGTGCGTAGTAGCTTCCTATGTGCATGCACATTGGGCTTCAAATCCAATGGTGGCAAAGGGATTTGTGCGAAGCTGCGCCGCGGCGGGAAGGTCATCCTCATGCCCTCCTTAGCGCCCACGCTCATGGTTCAAGGTACGACATCCTCGGCAGGCAAGAGCCTACTGGTCACTGCCCTTTGCCGGATATTCCGCCAAGCCGGAATATCCGTTGCGCCATTCAAGGCCCAGAATATGGCGCTCAATTCTGCCGTAACCGCCGACGGCCACGAGATCGGTAGAGCACAGGCGGTCCAGGCGGAGGCGGCGAAAATCGAACCATCGGCCGACATGAATCCAATCCTTCTGAAGCCGGAAGGAGAGCGGCGTACTCAGGTTGTCGTTCTGGGTAAGGTTCTGGGCAGCATGAGTGCAGCTGAGTATCACCAATACAAGCCACAACTTAGGCAAATCGTCTCCGATGCCCTCACAAGGCTACGAAGCCGGTACGAACTGATTGTGATTGAAGGCGCCGGGAGCCCCGCGGAAATCAATCTGAAAGAGCGCGACCTAGTGAATATG